>JACQEZ010000016.1 GCA_016200325.1 Candidatus Manganitrophaceae bacterium | reverse complement strand
TCTGAGCAGCTTCAGGCGGATCGATTCGATGGGGATATGAGTCTTCCCGCCGATCTTGCTCGGCTTGCCCGGATAGTAGAGGGTGCCGTCTCCGTTGCCGCCGAAGTAGTACTGCGTCTTCCACGGATCGGCGGCTCCGAAGGCATAGACCATGTCGTAGTAGAGCTCTCCCTGAATGTTGTACTTGAAGCTCTGCCACTGCATGATCCGGCTGAACATCGCCGGCAGGTCGATCATGTACGAGGGCCAATCGATATGATAGCCCTGCGGGTCGAGCGACCCGCCACCGATGATGCCGCAGCCATGGCTGCCGCAGGCCTGATACCACCAGACCTCCGCCCCATATTTCCCCCGCTGGTTGCCGACGAGCCCAGACTCGGTCTGCCCCGGCTCGTTACCGACCCCCGACCCGATGACCTTGTCCTCAATAAACCGGACCGTCGGAGCGAAGATATCGATCGAGCTTGCAGCGCCCCCACCGATCCCCCTTTGGAGACTTGTCGTCACCATTGACCGCAGCTCGGGATCGGCCTCGTGCAGTGCGGCGGCTCGGCGCTTAATGACCGCCCAACCACTGGCGTCGCTCGGTTCATCATAGGTGTATTGGAAGAGCCGGTCGAACCATCCTTTTGCCCTAAAATGCTGTGCGTAATCTCGAAGGTAGGTGGTGTCATACTGGTGATCATAATCGCGCAGTTGGACGGTGGTGAGCTTGTTTCCGGGAAGTTTCCCCCCCGGCAGGGCGACCGTGCCGTCGAGAAAGGGGCCGAAAGCGGCGTCGAAGGGTCCCCAGTTGATCACGCCGTTCCTCAGCCCGCCCAGGGTCTCCGGCGCGATGAGATAGTTATCGGAAATCCGATGGAGCAGGTTTGCTTTCACATAGAGCTGGCTCAATTCCGTCGAGCTGTCGCCGGGGAGGCCGTGGCCGCCGGTCAGGAGATGGTGATCGATCGAGTAGGCCGATTTGAGAGACGAGACGGAGGGGAGGGTGAAGTCCCAGACGGTGAGCTGGATCGGGACGATGATCGGATTCTGGCCGGCGGCAGTGACGGTGGCAGACCCGGAGTAGACCCCGGCGGCGGCCGTGACCGGGATATAAATCTCGATCCAGATCGGCTGGTTTCGGCCCGCTCCCACCGACAGCGGAAAAGCATTTCGGACCTCTCCGACATATTCGTCTTTCTTCGGAATCAGCGCATCGGGCCACTCCCCCGTCCCCCCTTGGATGGTCGAAGGGGTGCCGATGTTCATGAAGGCTTCTTTGTAGATCATGATATTGCCGGAGGAAAGAGAGTTGCCATGAGCGTCGATCAAATCTCCCACCGTGATATCGACCCCGGAGAGCGCGCCATTGTCGGCGGTGACCACCAGCTGGAAAGACTCAAATTCATTTTTTGCCCCTTTTAGGGTGGCCGAGGACTGATCGGGTTTCGCAGGGGTGTTGGGCCGGATCTTCACCGTCGCGTGATCGGTCCAGACGGTCATCGCCTCGGCCGTCTGAGTCGATCCGAGCATCGAGAAAAACAGCTGGAATAAAACTCCGATCGCTGTTGCGGACAAAATACGGTGCACTTTCTTCATGGCTCCTCCTTCTTGTTGCTCTGCGCCTCGCTGTCGGCAAAAATCGATGTCAGCGGAAGGGGATTCGGCGCAGAAATCTCCCTTGGCTTCATCACTGGCAGCCTCTCTGCGGAATGGCAGAGAGCCCTTTGAAGAGGCGCCCCTTCTTAGTGAGAAGAGACGCCTTTGATGGGTGTGAGGCGTTTTCTTTGAGTGAGATAATTTGGAGGAAAGAACAACAGCGCGGTCGGTTGAAACAGTAATTGAGGGGGCGATTGAATCGATACGTGATTCATTACGGGCTACATTTCTCCATCGATGAAGATTCAATGAGGTTTCGAATGGTCGGCACCAAGGTGCGGACCATCTCCTCCTGCGCCAGGAAGGTCACGGCGAGTGTTTTCGCCTGTCTCACCTGAATTGGATTTTCCGGGCCTGTGAGCACCAGCAATGCGGTGCCGGGCGCCTGAATCTTCAATTCCTTCCAGGTTTTCATCGCCTGCCGCCACGAAGCGGGAGAATTGAACAAGATGACATCGGGTCTCAAAGCCTCTAACGCCATCAGCGCCTCCATACTGGTTCGTGCTTCCCAGACAATTTCAATCTCTGGCGCGGTTCGTAGCAGGCGTCGGAAGACCTGAATGATTCCTTCATACTCCTCAACAATCAGGACTTTTATTTTTTTCAATGGAACCCCAGTATAGATGGCCGAATTCGATCGAAATGGATCTTCCAATCGATGCGAAAGGGTATCAGATCCCATATTTAACGCCATTGGGAATCAACCCTAATTTTCCTATGAAAAGATACCGACTGCAGGAGTGGAAAGGGAGGACGTTTCAAAGCTTGAGTACAGAAGAAAAAAGGAGTGAAACAGAGGGAGCGGAGCGATCGGTTTATGAGTGCGGGAGTTCCTGCTCGTTTCCAGCAGAGAGTTCCTTCAGGCCCCAGGGGGAGCCGTTGAGCCAATCGGCGAGGTCGCTGGGGGAGAGCGGGCGGCTCATCAAATATCCCTGGGCCGCATCGCAGCCGAGCGCCACCAGACGATCCCAAATTCCTTGGCTTTCGACCCCTTCGGCGACGACGCGAAGGCCGAGGTTATGCGCGAGGTCAATCGTCGAGCGGACGATCATCGCGTCATCTTCTTCATCGGCCATGTCTCTCACGAACGACTTGTCTATTTTAATCTCTTCGACGGGAAGCTTTCTCAGGTATCCGAGCGAGGAATAACCTGTTCCGAAGTCGTCGATCGAAAGGCGGACCTGCATCTTGCTCAGGTGATGCAAGGTCTCCATGGCGCGGAGCGGATCGGTCATGAGGACACTTTCGGTAATTTCCAATTCAAGCGAACTGGGCTCCACATCGTGAAATTGGAGGAGTTTAAAGACCTGTTCGGGAAGCTGCGGGTCCTGAAGGCTTCGGGCCGATAGATTCACCGCCACAGAGAGCCGCTGCCCGGCCTGCCGCCAACGCCGACACTGCTGCAACGCGTTGTTGAGCACCCAGAGGGTGAGCGGCTTGATAAGGCCCCCCTGCTCCGATAAAGAGATGAATTGGTCGGGGAGGATGATCCCTCGGATCGGATGCCGCCATCGGACCAGCGCTTCTACGCCGATGATGCAGCCGGTCCGAAGATTGATTTTGGGCTGATAGACAAGGAACAGTTCGTCTCGATCGATGGCGTGGCGCAGATCCCCCATAAGGATCAGGTGGCTGGAGCTTTGCTGCTCATGCACAGAGGAGTAAACCGCATAGCCGCTTCCGGCCTGCTTCGCCGCATACATGGCCATGTCGGCCCGACGCAACAGGGTGCTCGATTCTTCGCCGTGCTCGGGAAAGAGAGCGATGCCGATGCTGGTGGCGACCTCAAGCGAAAGGCATTCCACCACGAACGGACTGGTGAACTGCTTGAGAATTTTCTGGGCGGTGAGGACCGCCGCATCCGAGCCGATCGAAAGAAGAAGAACGGCGAATTCGTCTCCTCCCAATCGCGCCACGGTATCCGATTGGCGAAGGGCTTCGCGCAGCCGTGGGCCGATCTGCTGCAGCACCAGGTCGCCGTAGTGATGGCCGAGCAGGTTGTTGATCTCTTTAAAACGATCCAGGTCCATGACGAGTAGCGCGAGCGACTTTCCCTCGCGGCGGGCTGAGAGGATCGCTTGTTGGAGTCGGTCGTGCAGCAACGTCCGGTTCGGAAGGTCGGTCAGCGGGTCGTAATAGGCGAGGTGCTGGATCGCCTGCTCGGCCCGACGTTGCTCCTGGCGCAACTCCGCGTCGCGCAGCTCCCGCGCCACCGCAGGAACCAGGCGTGAGAGGTTCCCCTTTAAAATAAAATCGTGGGCGCCGGCCTTCACCGTCGCCACGGCGTTCTCTTCCCCTTTCGCGCCGGTCACGATAATAAAGGGGATATCAATTCCATCTTCTTTGAGGAGCGCGAGTGCGGCCGCGGGGCTCAACTGGGGCATCGTATAGTCGGTAATCACGAGATCCCAGCTCTCCCGCTTTAGGGCCGCGCGGAGCGCCTCGGGGGTGGTGACACACTCGGCAGTCAAATCGTATCCACCCTGTCGCAGTTCGGCCATCAGCAGGACCATATCCTCTTCAGAATCTTCGATGAACAGGACGCGGAGCGGTTTTCCCATTCTGACCTGTTACCCTCTGGCAATAAGGTTCGGCGTAGGCTGAAACGGAGATCCCCTCTTCCGGTGCGTTTCAGGAAACAGAGGTTCCGAAAGGCGCCGAATGATCGGGGGCGAAAAACGATCGACTCCCTTAACGAGAACAACCGTGTCGTGATTGGAAATCGTCTCTGAGTATATCGTCTCTCTCTTTTCATTGTCAATTTAAAGCGTTGTTTTGGCGAGGTTTGTTGCCCGCTTTCAGGACCCGATCGATCTATGATAAAGTAAACGGCAATAATCCTGAAAGGAAAGGGGAGAAGGTGATTGGATTGAAGGAGATCGAGGCGGCACGGGAGATCATCGCCGCCTCCGCGGATCGCACGCCGCTGGTTCACTCCCGCTCGTTGAGCCTGCGGGCAGGCGTGCCGGTTTATCTGAAGCTGGAAAACCTCCAGAAAACCGGTTCATTTAAAATCCGAGGCGCGGTCAATCGCCTCTCTCGCCTCACACCGGCGGAGCGCCGCCGCGGGGTGATCACCGCTTCAGCCGGAAATCATGCGCAGGGGGTGGCGCTGGCAGCCAAAACGTTCCGCATCGCCTCGACGATCGTCATGCCGAAAGGGGCTTCTATCGCCAAGCAGGAGGCGACCCGTTCCTACGGGGCGCGGCTGGTGATCGATGGAGAGAATTTCGACGACGCGATGCGGCGGGCGCATCAGATGGAGCGGGCGGAGGAGAAGATCTTCATTCACCCGTTTGACGATGACGCCGTCATCGCAGGGCAGGGGACGATCGGATTGGAGATGGTCGAAGCGCTCCCGGAGCTGGCAACGGTGATCGTTCCGGTCGGCGGGGGAGGGCTGGCCGGCGGGATCGGGGCTGCGGTCAAATCATGTCTTCCTAAGGTCCGTGTCATCGGCGTCACCGCCCCCTCGCGGCCGACGCTCGCCGACGGCATTGCGGTGAAGCAGCCGGGCCGCCGGACCCGGCCTCTTTTAAGCCGTTATGTCGATGAGATGTTTTCCGTGCAGGAGGAAGAGATCGCCGAGGCGATTCTTCTTCTCATGGAACACAAACGGATCATCGCCGAAGGGGCCGGCGCCGTCGCCCTGGCGGCCCTGCTGAACCATGTCGGGCGGGTCCGCGGGCCGGTCTGCCTTCTTGTCAGCGGCGGCAATATCGACGTGACCCTCTTCGAGCGGATCATCGAGCGGGGTCTGGTTCGCACCGGGCGGCTCCTCCGTCTCTCGGTGGCCCTTCCCGATCGCCCCGGCGCGTTGGCCGGATTGAGCGCCGCGATCGGCGGGCTCGGCGCGAACATCATTCATATCGTCCACGACCGGCTCTCTTTAAATCTTCCTCTCTCAAAAACGCGGGTGGAGCTCGCGCTGGAGACCCGCGGCGCCAAACATAACCGGGAAATCCTCGCCGGGATTAAGAAGCTCGGCTATCCCCTTCTGTAATGTCGAAATCTGGACGGTTCCCGGCTTTCGTGGGGGAGAGATCCCCGCGCCGGTCGATTCGGCTGAATGCATTCATCGGTTTTTAAGCAGGACGCGCGTTTCGTCGAAAGCGTTGTGTGACCCTTCGGATTTGGCTTTGAAGGAACCGTCGGGTGGAGACCAGGGCGGGCTGCGGATCGCGGGCATTCCAGATTCGAAACATCTTCGGACCGCGCAGCGATTTAAGCCAGCTTCGGAGAGTCCATTCCTCCGTTTTGAGATAGTGCTGGAGTGCTTTGAGATCGCTTTTTATGTCGATCCACTTCATCCCCGTTTGGTAGGCCGCCTTAAAATGAGGGGGCCGGCCGAGCTGCGAGAGGTAGGCCCGAATCGGAAGGTTGATTCCGGCGCGCGCTCCGAGATCGATGGCGAGACCGAACCGAGGATTGATTTCGAGCAGATGGACGGAGCGGTCGCGGTGGTCGACTTTGAAGTCAAGATGAGCGGCCCCCTGGTACCCAATCGATGTTAAGACGTGCAGGCCGATCCGCGCGATCTCCGGATGGAAAACCGTCTGCGCCAAGGTGCTGATCCCGCAGTGGATCGGATAGGTCCGGATCCGCTGCGCAACAAAGTAACCGATCGGCTCCGAGCGGGCATTCAGATAGGCATCGAAGAAGTAGAGATGATCGTCTCCGCCCGGGATATATTCCTGGATCAACAGGTCCGGGTGAAACGAGACGATCTCACGATAGAGGAATCGGAGGTGCTCCGGCTTCTCGACCTGGATCGCCTTCACCCCTGTTCCATAACGGGCTTGAAAGCGGGGAGATTTCCAGTAGACCTGTTGCATCGGTTTGAGGATGCAGGGAAAGGGGAGTTCGGGGAGAATCGATTCGAATTCCGCCGCATCCTGCGGCTGCCAGGTTCGCGGAATCGGAAAGCGATGCTCCGCCGCCATCCGGTAGAAAAGTCCTTTGTCCACCAGGGCATCGGCCTGCTTTTCGGTCGGGAGGTCGATGAGAAAATAGGGGGAGAGAAGATGCCGGTTTTTGGAGACGAAGAGAAAGTCAGGCTCGCCGTTGCAGAAAAGGATCGCGCGACCGAGCCGTCGTCCGATCCGCAGCAACTGATCGCGCGTTTCCTGACAGTCGGGATTGAAGCTCGGCACGACGACCGATTTAATACAATATCGCGAGGCAAAGGCGAGATGGTCTTCGCTGCAGGCGATGACGATACAGGGGATGCCCCATTCTCCGAGGCATCGAACCAGTCCCATCTCACCTAATACGACCGCCGGCATCTGCTCGGCTGCCGATCGTTTCCCCAGAGGGGTCTCATTAGCCATGTTATCGTCAGGTTGCAAACAGCGGACCGACCTAAAAATGGGGTCTTATTCCCGAATTTTGCCTTATTCTCCACAAGATGCTGAAGCTCTTCTTTAAAGAGAATTCAGGTTTTCATTTAAAAAGAGAAAAGATTTGCATAAAAGTGGAAAGTGGCCCCCAGTTTAGTGAAATGGAAGGGGTTGACTCAGTCGAACGAAAAGGCTACGATTTGACCTGAAAGGGGGGTGAGAAAAATGAATCAAAAAATAGGGCAAAAAATAGCAATTGTTGGATTGATGATCATGGGTGCGGTTTGGGTCGGCCTGGGTGATGGTTGGGCCTGCTCCTCGATGGGACCCGATAAGCATGTGGGGGTTGTAAAAGCGATCAATGCTCCGGAGGGAGCAATCACATTAATCGACGCCGAGACCGGAAAACCGATTCAATTTACGGCACCGGCCGCGCTTCTAAAGGGGGTCAAGGTGAACGATAAAGCGGTGGTCACCTTTCAGATGGAAGGGGCGCGACTGCTTGCAAAGGAAGTGGTCGTTCGCTAGTCGCCGAGAGACAGCAAGAGATCCGGTAGATCGTATTTACCGGGTCTCTTTTTTTGTCTTCTACCGTCCGTTCGGGGGATCTCCCTTCTCTTCGATCCCCCGCCCTCGCTCGAGGTTGATGATTCCCTCCTGAACCCCTTTGATTGCCGCCTCGGTCCGATCAAAGACCCGCATCTTATGAAAGATATTCCTGACATGGTTTTTGATCGTCTTCTCGCTCAGCGTTAAGTCGCCGGCGATCTCTTTGTTGGTTTTCCCCTTCGCCACCCGCCGCAGGACGTCAATTTCTCTGGCGCTGAGGTTGTATGCGTGGCGCGCCGGCGCTTTCTTTTCGTTGCTCGAATGGGCCGACCGGCCGGTCTCGGAGAATTCCACCAAGAGCTTTCGTGCGATGGAGGGATGAATCACCGACTCTCCCCGGTAAATCGATTGAATCGCCTTGACCACCTCGGAAGAGTCGGCCTCTTTCAAGATATAGCCATGGACGCCGGCGCCGACCAGGTCGAAGATCGTTGCATCATCATCGTGCATTGTGAGGACGACGATTCCAATCTGGGGGAGAAGCTTTCGAATCGCCCGGGTCGCTTCGATTCCATTCATTTGCGGCATCGAGACATCCATCAGGATCACATCCGGCCGGAGCGCTTTGGCCTTCTCGATGACCTCGATCCCGTTGGTCGCCTCGCCGATCACATCCATGTCGCTCCGGCTCTTCAGAATGGCGGCCAGTCCCTCTCGGACCACGCGATGGTCGTCGGCGATCAGAATTCGGATTTTACTCACGGTCTCTCCTCTTTGGAGAGGGGGATTTCAATCCGAACTTGCGTTCCTTGCCCCTTGCGGCTGATAATCGACGCTTTGCCCCCGAGCAGCCGGGCGCGCTCCATGATCGACTTCAGGCCGAAAGAATTGGAGGCGGGCAGGTCGAGCTTGTTTAACTTGAAATCAAAGCCGATCCCATCGTCGGCAATGGTGGCGGTGAGCCGCTTCGGATAGATTTGAATTCGGATTTCGACCTGCTTGGCCCGCGCATGTTTTTGAACATTGGCGAGCGCTTCCTGGACAATCCGGAAGACGAAGATCTTTGCCTGTGAGGGAACGTCGGCTTCCTCGCCGGCCGCGTCAAGTCGGGTCTCGATTTGATATTGCCGCGTATACGTTTTTAGATATTTTTTGATCGACGGAAAAAAGCCGGCGCGGTCGAGATAAATCGGCCGGAGATTGAAGACGACCTCCCGGGCCTCGGAGATGGCCTCTTTGAGGAGCGATTTGGTCTCCCGGATCGTTTGAAGCGCCACCGCCGGCTGCTTCTCCATCTGATCGGCGCAGTAGTCGAGGCGGTAGTTTAATCCGACCAAGGTCTGGACCAATCCGTCGTGGATGTCGCAGGCGATCCGCGTCCGCTCCTCTGCAATGGCGAGCTCGACCTCTTTTACATAGAGGCGGTAGAGCGACTGGTATTCGAGGAGGTGCCGTTCAATCTCATCTTTGCTTTTGATCCGCTCTTCAATCAACTGCCACATAAATTTCGCCGAAGGTCCCCCGATGATCGCCACCCCGGGACGGCGGGAGGCATGGAGGATCTCTTCGAGCGATTCGTTTCCGGTGACATCGATCACCAGATCGACCTGTTTCGACCGGAGGAGCTTTCGGTAATCTTGGGTGACCGGAATCTTGAACTTTCGGGCGAGGCGGATTCCCGGCGCCCCTTTGTCGACATCGGCCACCCCGACGATCCGGACCAGCGGGTCATTGTAGAAGATCTCAATCAGAGAGGTCCCGCCGCGTCCGCCGCCGATGATCGCCACATTCGTCACGCGCTTCTCCAAAAAGTTCAATTACGAATGATGGGTCTTTTCTTAAAATAGATTGAAAGGCCTTATTCTATCCCAAATGGATCTCGGCTGACAAGTTGAGGGAGGAAAGGCCTTGACAAATAATAAAATCTCTCCTTAAAATGTGAAATTTTGATCCGGGAGAAGATGAAAGCAGCGTGCGTTTTCCTGATCGTGTACGGCGTCGGCCTTGCGGAGCCGCTCTGGGCCGCAAGCGAGGCGACCCCTTCTCCCGTTCATCCGCTCTGGATGATCCCTTTCTGGCTTCTTCTCCTGATGATCGCCGTGGCCCCGTTTATCCATGAAACGTGGTGGGAGCACAATTACCCGCCGGTGGCGCTCGGATTGGGGTGTTTGATCGCCGTCTATTATTCGGCGGGGCGGGGGGAAACCGGGCGGGTGTGGAATACCGCTTCAGAATATATCAGCTTCATCGCCCTGGTCGGATCGCTTTACACCGTCACCGGCGGCGTCTGGGTTCATATCCAGAAGAGGGCGACCCCCCTGATGAACACCGGCCTTCTCCTGATTGGTTCGATTCTCTCGAACCTGGTCGGAACGACGGGTGCTTCCGTGCTCCTCATCCGGGCCTATCTGCGGATGAACAGAGGGCGGGTGCACGGTTATCATCTCGTTTTTTTTATCTTCCTGGTCGGGAACGTCAGCGGGATGTTGACGCCGGTGGGAGACCCTCCTCTCTTTCTCGGTTATCTGAAAGGGATTCCGTTTTTCTGGCCGCTGCAGGCGCTCTGGCCGATCTGGGGGGTGAGCGTGGCGATGTTGCTGGGGCTCTTTTACCTCATCGATCGACGGACCCCGGCGCTCGCGGCGACGAACTCGTCCGAACAGGAGGAGGGGGAAAAGACGGTTTGGATCGAGGGAAAGATTAATTTCCTGTTTTTGATCATCATCTTGATTTCTCTTTTTCAGCCTTCTCCGCTTCGGGAGATTTCTCTGATTGTGTCGGCGATGGCCGGTTATGCCTTGTCGAAGAAGGAGATCCTCGAGAGGAACGGCTTTAATTTTATTCCGATCAAAGAGGTGGCGATTTTGTTTTTCGGTATCTTTATGACGATGATTCCGACGCTTGACTGGCTCACATCCAATGCCGCCGAACTCGGCCTCTCGGCGCCGATCCAATTTTTCTGGATCACCGGTCTTCTCTCGGCGATGTTGGACAATGCCCCCACCTATCTCACCTTTCTAAGCGCCGCATTCGGCCTTTACCACCTCAATATCGATCTGAACGGCGATGTCGGCCGCTTTCTGACGGAGCATGCAATTTATCTGAGAGCCGTCTCGGCCGGGGCGGTCCTCTTCGGCGCGATGACCTATATCGGGAATGCGCCGAATTTCCTGGTGAAGACGATCGCCACGCAGGCGGGGATTGCGGTTCCGACGTTTTTAGGCTATACGAAGTACTCCGTTGTGATTTTAATGCCGCTTTTTTTGTTGATCGGCTTTTTATTTTTTTCGTAGCGGGAATCTTCCCGGAAGCGCGGTTTTGCGTTACCTCTCATTATAGGAGAACAGAAGATCATGGAGACCACATCGTTCGTCATACTCTTCTCACTGATTTGCGCCGGGATCGGGATCGCCTATGCCGCTTACCTCTCGTTCTGGGTGATGAAGCTCGATGCCGGCACCCCCGAGATGAAGAAGATTCAAGCCGCCATCCAGGAAGGGGCGCAAGCCTATATGGCCCGGCAGTTTAAAACGATCGCGGTCGTTGCAGCGGTCCTCTTCGTCCTCCTTTGGGTCTCGGGCCTTTGGTCCGATCATTTTGGTTTTCTCACCGCGATCGGCTTCTTGGTCGGCGGGGTCGCCTCCGGCATTTCAGGCTATGTCGGAATGATGGTGGCGGTCCGCGCCAACGCCCGCACGGCGCAGGCGGCCCACCAGGGGATGAACGCCGCCCTGAATGTCGCCTTCCGCGGCGGCGCGGTGACCGGGCTGTTGCTGATCGGTCTCGGTCTTTTGGCGGTTACCGGATTTTATGCGCTCGCCTCGATGATCGCTGGAGAAGAGAAGACGATTCCGGCGCTTCTCTCGCTGGGGTTGGGGGGGAGCCTGATCTCGCTCTTTGCCCGGGTCGGCGGCGGCATCTATACCAAGGCGGCCGACGTCGGGGCCGATCTGGTCGGAAAGGTGGAGGCCGGAATTCCGGAAGACGATCCGCGCAATCCGGCGGTGATCGCCGACAATGTCGGGGACAATGTCGGCGACTGCGCCGGCATGGCGGCCGATCTTTTTGAGACCTATGCCGTGACGACGGTCGCGACGATGGCGCTCGCTCACCTGCTCTACCCCGGCGCCAAGGGGGCGATCTTATTTCCTTTGGTCCTCGGCGGGGCGGCGATTTTGATGACGATCATCGGGAGCTGGTTCGTAAAGCTCGGGCCGGGGGGCGGGATCATGCCGGCGCTTTATAAGGGATTCGTCGCGACCGGGATTCTCTCCGCCATCGCCTTCTACCCGGTGACCGCTTGGCTCATGAACGGCGTCGGCGGGATCGGCGCGATGAATTATTACCTCGCCGCCCTCATCGGCCTCGGCGTCACGATGGCGCTGGTGGTGATCACCGATTACTATACCGCAAAGAAATTCAGCCCGGTCCAGGAGATCGCCAAGGCTTCGGTCACCGGACATGGGACCAACATCATCGCCGGCCTCGCGGTGTCGCTTCAGGCGACCGCGGCGCCGGTTCTGGTGATCGCCGCCGCGATCCTCGGCAGCCATTACCTCGCAGGGCTCTTCGGCGTCGCCATTGCGGCGGAGGCGATGTTGACGATGGCCGGTATCGTCGTCGCGATCGACTCATTCGGCCCGATCACCGACAATGCGGGGGGAATCGCCGAGATGGCGAACATGGGAGAAGCGGTCCGGAACGTCACCGATCCGCTCGACGCCGTCGGAAACACCACCAAGGCGGTGACCAAAGGATATGCGATCGGCTCCGCCGGGCTCGCCGCGATTGTTCTTTTCTCGGAGTACACCCGTTCCGTATCGAAGGGGGGAACGGCGATGGTCTTCGATCTCTCCGATCCGCTCGTCCTGGTCGGCCTCTTTATCGGCGGGATGCTTCCCTTTCTCTTCGGGGCTTTTCTGATGAAGGCGGTCGGACAGGCGGCCGGCGCGATCGTCGAAGAGGTCCGACGGCAGTTTCGAGAGATCAAAGGGATCATGGAGGGAACCGGGAAGCCCGATTATGCGCGGTGCGTCGACATCGTGACGATTGCGGCGATCCAGAAGATGATGGTCCCCTCCCTCATTCCGGTGCTGGTTCCGCTCGTCGTCGGGGTGATCCTCGGCCCGAAGGCGCTCGGCGGGGTATTGGTCGGAAGCATCGTCACCGGTCTCTTCGTGGCGATCTCGATGACCTCCGGCGGGGCGGCCTGGGACAATGCGAAGAAGTATATTGAAGAAGGACATTACGGCGGAAAGAAGAGCCCGGCGCACCAGGCGGCGGTCACCGGCGATACGGTCGGCGACCCTTATAAAGACACCGCCGGTCCGGCGATCAACCCGATGATCAAAGTGATCAACCTCGTCGCGGTTTTGATCGGGGTGCTCCTCTTTTCCTAATTCTAAACGGCCTGCCGGGAAAATAAAAAGGGATGGAGTGCAGGCTCCATCCCTTTTTATTTCAACTCGAATTCAATCCGTGCTGACGTTCTTAAATCTTCCTTATCCTTTGTTTCCCTCTGCGACCCCCTGTTTCTCTTGTCCCTGCTCGTTGAGGAGGTTCTTCAGCTCGGAGAGGAATTGGCCGACATCTTTGAATTCACGATAAACAGAGGCGAACCGGACATAAGCGACCTGGTCGATCCCATGCAGCTGTCGCATGACCTCTTCGCCGACGATGCGGCTTTCGATTTCGCTCTCCCCCCGCTCTTGGATCTTCTTCTCAATCCGGGTGACGACCGACTCCAGCAGGTCGATGCTGACCGGCCGCTTCTCGCACGCTTTCTTGAGGCCGGCGAAGATCTTTTGCCGATCGAACGGCTCGCGCCGGCCGTCTTTTTTGATCACCATCGGAAAGATCTCTTCGACCCGCTCATAGGTGGTGAAGCGCCGTTGGCAATGAAGGCACTCCCGACGCCGCCGGATCACCTCCCCCTCTTTGCTCAGGCGGGAGTCGACCACCTTATCTTCCACATGACTGCAGAACGGACATTGCACGACGAATCCCTGTGGCGGACGGTTGGGGTCAAGCGCTCATCCCCATCCGCCCCTTAGTGTGGAAAGCGTTTGCAGAGCGACTGGACCTGTTGCCGGATCTGCCCCAACACCGTCTCCTCTTTCCGGTGGCGAAGAACGGTGTCGATGAAAGAGGCGATTTCATCCATCTCTTTCCCCTTCATTTTGCGCGTCGTCACAATCGGGGTACCGAGCCGGATGCCGCTCGCCTGCGATGGCGGGCGTTCGTCGAAAGGAACGGCATTTTTGTTGACCGTGATTCCGGCGAGGTCGAGCGCCTCTTCCGCCTCTTTCCCGGTAATTCCCTGTTGGCTCAGATCGACGAGCATCAGGTGATTGTCGGTTCCGCCGGAGACGATCTGATAGCCTCGGGAGATCAATCCACTCGCCAGGGCGGCGGCGTTGGCGACGATCTGTTTTTGGTAGACGGCGAATTCATCGGTCAGCGCTTCCTTAAAGGCGACCGCCTTTGCGGCGATGACATGCATCAACGGGCCTCCTTGAATGCCGGGGAAGATCGCCTTGTCAATCGCCTTGGCATATTGCTCGCGACAGAGGATCATGCCGCCGCGGGGGCCGCGCAATGTCTTGTGGGTGGTCGTCGTGACGAAATCGGCGTAGGGGACCGGAGAGGGATGGGCTTTTGCCGCCACCAGCCCGGCAATATGGGCCATGTCGACCATCAACGTCGCGCCGACCCGATCGGCGATCTCTCTGAATTTGGGGAAATCCAGAATGCGCGAATAGGCGGAGGCGCCGACGACGATCATCTTCGGCCGCTCCCGCTCGGCGGTCGCCGCGACCTCTTCATAATCGATCCGGCCGGTCTCCTTCCGGACGCCGTAGGAGACGACCCGGTAGAGCATTCCCGAAAAATTCACCGGGCTGCCGTGGGTCAGGTGCCCGCCATGGGCGAGGCTCATCCCGAGAATCGTGTCGCCCGGCTTGAGCATCGCGAAGTAGACCGCCATGTTCGCCTGGGAGCCGGAATGGGGCTGTACATTGATATGCTCGGCGCCGAAGAGCCGCTTGGCCCGCTCGATGGCGAGCGATTCGACCACATCGACATATTGGCAGCCGCCGTAGTAGCGCCGCCCTGGATAGCCTTCGGCATATTTGTTGGTCATCACCGAGCCCTGCGCCTCCAAGACGGCCCGGCTGACGTGATTCTCCGAAGCGATCAAGACGATCTTGTCGTCTTCCCGTTTCGATTCTTGGAGGATCGCCTCTGCGACTTCGGGGTCGACCTCTTTTAAACTTAAATCCTTCCCTTCGCTCATATCGATTCCTACCCTATTCGTTCGAAAAGATTTTCGCCAGGCTGTTTTGGAAGGCCATTAATACCCTTCGGAAGACCGGGGTTCCGTCTGCTGAGAGGCCTCAATCGATTGAATTTTATCGAGCCGGTTTTGGTGCCGTCCCCCCTCGAATTCGGTCGTGAGCCAGATCCGAAGAATCTCGATCGCTTTTTCTTCGTCGAGGACCCGCTCTCCCAATACCAGGATATTGGCGTCGTTGTGGCGTCGGCTGGCCTCCGCAGTGGCATCGTTGTGGCAGAGGGCGGCGCGGACCCTTTGGAATTTATTCGCCGCAATCGACATGCCGATCCCGGTGCCGCAGATCAAGATGCCGCGGTCGACCTCCCCTTTGGAAACCGATTCAGCGACCCGCGTCGCATAATCCGGATAATCGACCGAATCGCGGCTGTGGGTTCCCAAATCGAGGGTTTCCACCTTCTTTTCGGTCAGGTAGCGGATGATGCGGCTTTTAAGGCCAAATCCGGCGTGGTCGGAGGCGATTGCGATCTTCATCGTTGAGTCTAGGGATGGTAACGAATCCCTGGTGATCCTGTCAAGGGGAATCGGGGCGGGTCAAGGCGCTGCAGAGACGCCGAGGGAATCGGCCTGGGGCCTGAGAGAGGGCGGACGCGCCATGCCGTCGGCTAGAGCATTTCCCGGAGGGCTTGTTCCGCCTCTTTCCGGACCAATGCCACGACTTTGTCGCCCGGGATGAGCTCGGTCTCTCCCTTTGGAATGATAATTTCATCCCCGCGGATGATGGAGATAAAGATCGACCCTTCGGGGAGCTGGATTTCCCTCACCTTCTTTCCCATGAAGTGAGAAGAGCGTGAGAGATCGACTTCAATAATTTCAACGTTCCCGGCGCGAAGGGTCACCAGCGGGATGACCATGTCCTCCGCCTTCACCTGCTCCTCAATCAGCGAATCAATCAGTCGGGTGGAGCTGACGGTGGCGTCGATTCCCAACGCGGAGAAGAGCGATTCGTTCATCGGATCATTGACCCGGGCGATCGTCCGGGGGCATTTAAAGACCGCTTTGGCGACCTGACAGATGACGAGGTTGTCCTCGTCGGCGCCGGTGACGGCGACCAGCACATCGGCGCGATTGGCCCCCGCTTCCCTCAGAACACTGACCCGAGAGCCGTTTCCCTCCATCAGCGCTTCCCCGAATTCCCTGGACAGCCCCGGCGTCTTTGTTTTGTCTTTTTCAATCAAGAGGACTTCATGTTCCTCTGCCAAAAGGAGCTTTGTCAGGTTGTAGCCGACCTTTCCCCCTCCGACGACGATGATATACATGTCAGACCCCCTTCTCCAGGGTCTTCAACATCTCCTGCAACGCAAAATTCGTCGGACAGACCGTTTCCATACCGAGATCATGGTAGACCGAGGAGAGGGTGGGATCGAAGACGCGAATAAGGACCCTGGGAATTTTGTATTTTTTTTGCATCGCTTGGGCGACCATTAGGTTTACATTGTCACTTCCGGTGACGGCGATGAAGACGTCGGCCTGCTCGGAGAAGACGAGGCTCGCCGTCTCCTCGTTGAAGATATTTCCGCTGACCCGCTGAATCTTTTCGTGCTCCTCCAGATTCTTAAACTTCGTCTCCTCCGCATCGACGATGACGATCTTATGTCCTTTTTGCACCAGGGAGTTGGCGAGACGGGAGCCCAATCGGCCCGAGCCGAGAATTATGATGTTCATTGCACCCTCATTCTATTCTGTCTAGAGTATAATCGTTTGTCCTTCGAAGTCAAAGGGGAAACATTCAGGGACGCCGTCGATCGATCGGCGCTCCCGATCAACTCTCCTTCGGCAGCTTGTCGATGACCACCTCGCACGGAGAGTGCCGTAAGATGATATCCGACGTTCTTCCCAGCAGCTCTCCTTTCAGGCCCGGATCGGATCGGATCCCCAAGATAATCATATCGATGTCGCGTTCCCGCGCAATGCGGGCAATCTCCTCCCCCGCCAAGCGGGCCCTCTGGAGGATTTTCTGAGAGGGAAGGCCATGGAGCTTGACGATGGAGCTCGCTCGCTCCAATGCCTCGTTTCCTTCCTGTTCCGCCTCCGGCAGCGGAATCCCGAGCGGCATCGTACGCGGCACTTCGACGACATAGGTGAGGAGGATCTCGGCCCCCTGCTCGCTGCCGAGGCGGCAGGCAAGCTCGACCCCCCGTTCCGCATAGGGAAGACCGACCGTCGGCACCAAGATTTTCTTCACTGCAAAAACAGAGCGCCGCGCCTTCGCGGCGGCCGCCGGAATATAGAGGGGCGGGTGGAGCATCCACCAGAGGATCGAAAAAAGCGAGACGACAAAAAAGAGGGCAATGGCGGCTCCCAACGGATGGATCTGGGCAATCATTTTAATGACGCCTCCGGATCGACGGGGATTCTCATAAGCGCTTTGTAGAGGGAGTAGAACCGATAGCTTCCGGCGAGAATAAAGAGGACGGCGATCAGGTAGGCCGGCCAGGCGGCATGCCGGAAAAAGGCGCGGTAGAGGAGCGTTCCCCCGACCAGGAAGTAGAGGAACATGTTGATCAGCATGACCCGGTCCCGCAGTGTCAACGATCGAAAAAGAGAGCGAAAACGCGCTCTATTTTGTAACATGTTTTAACTCTTTCTTGTTTCGCTCCGCCAACGCGAGCTTGTATTGCTCGAGCAGATCGAACTCTTCGGCGGAGGTGAGGATGGCGATTTGGTCCTTTTCCCAATCCCGTGGGACGCTCCGAAGCATCGGCAGCCCATTTTTCCACCGGTACCAGAAATAAATCCCCAACCAGAGAATGATCCAGCCGGGCCCGGCGATCCGGCCGAGCGCATGCGTCCAGATGACCACGCCGAGCATTCCGACGGTGGCGAGCGCCCCGACCGTGCCGAGGACCGGGATGTAATATCCCTTCACCTTAATATTAAACGGCATCCGATAAGGCCGAGGAGTATAGGGATCTTTGATCCGAAGTGCAATCAGGGCAATGAAGCTAAGAAAATAGGCGAGGGTGGCGCCGAAAGCATACATGTTCACCATCGTATCCATCGCCTTCGGGCCCGACAAGAAACTGAAGATGGCTTCAACGGCGGCGACCCCGGAAAAGAAGACAACGCTTCGGACCGGAGTCCGATATTTCGGGTGGACCGCATTGAACCAGGGGCTGAGCAGATGAAATTCGCTCATGCTGTAGGTCAGTCGCGAGGCGCCCATGACCCCGGTGTTGGCGGAGATCAACACAATCGTCGCCCCCAACACCGCAGCGGCCTGTCCGGCCAAAAAACCGACGTAGGGGATGGCGCTGGCGAGGGCGGCGACCGGATCCGATTCGCGCTCCGCGAGGGTCTGCCAGTCTACGATTCCCAGGCTGAGGACCGGAAACGAGAGGGCGAAGAGAAGAACCACAAAGATGAGTGCGATCGAGGTCCGCGGGATGATCGTCGCGGGCCGTCGCGTCTCCTGGGCCGCTTGAGAGATCGACTCCAGGCCGACATAAGAGATAATCGCCACCGAGACGGCATAGAAGAATTGCTCGGTCGACGGAAATTCGTTTTGAAATTGATAGACGACCTTTTCCGGTCTCCAGGCGAAGAGAAAGCCGAGGACAATGATGCTTCCCTCCATCACCATATCGACGGCGCCGATCAACGAGTTAAATAAGGACGATTCTCGAATGCCGCGGATGTTGAGGACCATCAGAAGGACAATCAGCAGAAGCGATTCGGCCGCCCAGAGGAGGTTGATCCCTTGGAAGGGGCCGAGATCGATCGAAAATTGCTGGATGGCGGGAAAAAAGAAGTTGATGTAGCCGGCGGAAGCGGCGGCAAACAGCGCGATGTCGATCGTATAATCGAGGAGCAGTGCCGATCCCGCGATGAATCCCCAGATATCTCCCAGGCCCCGAAGACAGTAGTACTGTCCTCCTCCGGCGACTGGATAGGCCGAGGCAAGCTCGGTATAGGCAAAGCCGATGAGGATATAGACGCAGCCGGCGGCCAGAAAGGCGAGCGGTGCCGCGCCGTGGGCGGCGCCCATCACCAGGCCTAAGGCGACATAGACATCCGCTCCCACATCGGCATAGCCCCAAGTAAAGGAGCCCCAGACCGAGACATCCCGCCGCAGCTCGGTGGGAGTGCCGGGGACAGGAAGCCCGGCAGCAGGTTGAACCTCAGATGCCATCTTGTATTCTCAACCGAAAGAGGGGGCGGGGAGCCGCTGTCGCGATTCGGTCTTCCCGCTCAATATCTTATCTCTTAAGACAACGCGACCCGGTTTATTTTCACTAATGATAGACCCAGAGGGAGATGTGGCTCTCTTCTTAAGGGACGATAGTATAGGCCTCTGACAAAAGGAAGTCAACAAAGCCCTGTACCGGATAAAGACTCCGGCCCGGAGAGATCACCCGGCCTCAGCATTGAGGTTCGTTTCCGACTACTACCCAATGAGGGTCCGATATCATCCGAAATGGGGATTGTGCCGGTCGATCGGACAGCGCTATGATGGAAGAGATCGAGCACAACCATAAAATGGAGTCATTTGTGCCGAATAGCAGGGAGGGAAGTATGATAAAAAAATACAAAGGAGTGAAGTCTTATAATGTCGGCGGGTTGGATCAACAGATCCGTTATGGCGTCGGTTTCTTCTTTCCCATCCTGGCCTTGTTCGCCGGGCGGAGCCGATTGGTGCGGGCGGCGATGTGGGTGATCGGCGTCAATGGTCTGCTCACCGCCTATTTTAAGTTCAGCCCATTGAACCGCCTCTTGGGGATCTCTACCTACTCGAGAGGGCGAGGGCTGCTCCGCTTCGCAAAATAGCGAGATCAGATCGATCACCTCAACAGGGCAACAGGGTCGGATGGCTGCGGTCTTTATCACCGGTGCGACCGGCTTTGTCGGGCGGGCCATCGTTCGTCGCCTCCTCTCTCAAGGAGGGGAGGCGCGAGCACTCTATCGGGCCGAGCGAAGCCGCTTCATTGAAAATGAAAAGCTGGAGTGGATTCGGGGCGGGATCGATTCCATAGAGCGCTTGACCCAAGGAATGGCGGGCGCGAAGGCGGTGATTCACCTCGCCGGGCGCTTGGTCGAGCCCCCCGGCGAGCGCTTTGAGCAGGTCCACGTTAAAGGGACCCTGAATGTCTTGGAGGCGATGCGGCGCTCGGGCCTGCGCCGACTCCTCCATATGAGCGCGCTCGGAAGCCGCGCCGATGCCCCAAGCCGATATCACCAAACGAAATGGGAGGCGGAGGAGCGGGTCCGCTCCGCTCCGGTCGATGCAACGATCTTTCGACCGTCTCTGATCTTCGGCAAAGAAGATCGAGCGATCAACCTTCTCATCCGCGCACTGCCCTACCTTCCATTCATCCCCGTCCCAGGGTCGGGCCAAAACCGTCTGCAGCCGGTCTGGGTGGAGGATGTCGCCACCTGTTTTGTCCGTGCGTTAGACAATCCCGCGTTAGATCATCCGATAATGCCGGGCCGGACCGATCCCCTCTGCGGCCCGCAGACGTATACGTTGAATGAGCTGATTGCGCTCATCCTGCAAATCGTGGGAAAGCGCCGCTCGAAAGTCCACCTCCCGATCTGGATGTTGAAGCCGCCCGCAGCCCTTGCAGAGCAGCTGTTTAAAACCCCTCCGTTGACACGCGACCAGCTGATCCTCTTGCAAGAAGACAATATCTGCGGAAAGCACGACCGCTTCGAGAAATTCGATCTCTCCTTCAGCCGGTTGGAGGAGGTCCTCCCTTCCTACCTTTAAACGCTTAAAACAGAGAGAATCGATTTGGAAGAGGGCCGTTTAGGAAAAGGCTCTTTCCTGGCGTCGCAGCCACCACTTTTTCAGGAAGGTGGAGCCGATCCAAACAAGAAGGACGACGATTCCAACCCAGAGCGGGTGGACCCCTTTATGGAGGTTTGTGGTCCCTTGCAGAATGGAGTTGGAAAAATAAGAGATGAGGAAGGTTCCCGGCAACATCCCGATCGCCGTTGCCAGCAGGTAGTTCGAGAGCCGGATTCGGTTCGCGCCGGCGACGAAATTCACCCAGGTGAAAGGAAAGATGCCGACCACGCGGAGGACGAGAATGGCCCAAAATCCTTTTTTCTTAATCCAGTCGGTGAGGGCCGGCATCTTCTTTTCCGTAAGGCTCCGAAAGAGCGGCTTGCCGAGATAGAGTCCCAAATAATACGAAGCGATCGCCCCCGCCAGCGCCGAGGTCCAATTCAAAACGGTCCCCCAGAAGGCGCCGAACAAAACGCCTCCCAAAATTAAGCAGACCGTCAGGGGAAAGGAGATCACGCTCGCGACAATGGTGCCTGCGACAAAAAGGGGAACCGTCCAATGCGATGCCCGAACCTGATCCAACAGCGCCACGCCGGCGTGGAGGTCGAAACCTTTCCGGTGAAGCGTGAGATAGAAAAAGAGGCCGACCAGCGGGAGCAGAAAGAAAGCGCCCGCTTTTAAGAGCGATCGACGATTCAATCCCGATTCGGATCCTTCTTTTTTCTCATGAACCGCTTTCTCTTCCCGTTTATTCTCCCTCTCCTCCCCGGTTGCGCCCTCCCCTTCGGTCTCCGCGCCGGTTCCGGAGAAAAGTGTCTCAAAGAGATCTTCCGGGATCAGCGGCGATTCGGGATCAAAGCAGATTCCATCGGGGAGGACCTGGTCGATCCAGGAGTCGGGAAGGGTCTCGCTTACTTTGTGGAGCCGCCCCGCCTTCCCCTCAGACCAGGCGGAATCGAGTGCAGCCACCCACCCCCCTTTTTGCCGGATGAGCGCTTCAACCGCCTCGGTCGACTGCTCGAGGTGCTCGGCGAGGAGGGTGTAGCAGCTCTGTCGGATCTCTCCCCGACGGCGATCGTCTTCGGCCTCAATATTGATATTGCATTCGGTGTCGAGGCCGAGGCTTCGATTGCTCGTATTGGCCGATCCGATTGAGAGGATCCGATCATCAATCGCCAGGACTTTACTATGCACATAGATCGGCGTCGCCGGGAGCGGGCCCTTGCCGGTTTTGATCGGTGTGTAGATCGCGATCGGCGAGCCGGCCCGCTTCGCCGCATCTTCCAAATGTTGAAGCAGCCGGCGCTGTTCAAATCCGATCGCCAATTCTTCTTTCCAATTCTGGGCCGCCTGCGGAAGGATGAGGATCAGCTCCACCGCCGGCCGGTCTTTATCGGAGATCCGCTTCAGGAGCGCTTCGTAGACGCGGCGGGAGGTAAAGTATTGGTTCTCAATCAGGATCAATCGCTCCGCGGAGGCGATGGCATCATCGTAGAATTGGGCGATCTCGTGGATGGGCGTCGTCTGCCCGCATGCTCCGATCGGAACGGTGCGGGAGATCGAAACCGGTCCGGGCGAAAGCCGCAACGTGTGGGGAAGATCAAGCCGCTGTCGCTCCCGGGGAGGGGCGAAAGAGAGCCGCTCCCCGGTGGCGGCGTTCCATCGGCTACAAAAGATCTCCTCCAGCACCGAGACGGCCTCTCCCTGAATGCCGATCTGAACGTCATGGAAGAGGCTATAGGGGGTGCCGTCGTCGTTCTTTCGAAGCGGATTTTTCCGGCGGTGTTGCGCCGTGTCCCAGCGGTCCCCGCAGACGTCGAGCCCGCCGCAGAAGCCGATCTGACCGTCGACCACGACGATTTTCTGATGATGACTCCCGCCGGCCGGGTGGAGGGCATCGAAGACAAAGTGAATCTGTTCGGGGGTCGTCTCCTGGAAACGGTAGTGTTGCCACCATTCCCGTTCCGGGATGAAGACGATCGAGTGGTCCCACGCCAAAATATAAATCTGAAGGTCCGGCCGCGCTTCGGCGACTTTTTGCAGAAGCGGCAAGAATTGAACGGGATAGCGCGCTTGCGCCGCCTCTTCTCCCCGAAGCAGGGAGACGCGGCTGTCAAACTGCCACCCTAGAAAGACGATCCGTTCACGGGCGTGAATGATGCTTTGGTAGAGGGCCGCATAATAGGGGGCGGCGTCGACGAGGAGGTCAATCTGATCGGCCTGTGCAACGCGATAGCAGCTCTTCCCCGGAGTGATGATTTTTTGATCGCTCATCTTTATCCTTCAACAAGAAATGGGCTATGAGCGGAAAGTGGTCGGACGCGATTGAAGCGAGCTCCGTGCGGAGAACAAAGGCCTTCAGCGGGAGGAGATGGTTCGAGGTATAGATATAATCGAGCCGAAGCGGGATCCCTCCCTTTCGATAGGTGGACCGCCTCCCGACGCCGGCTTCTTGGAATGCGTCGGTATAGGCCGTTCGAAACCGCCGTGAGACGGAGGAGGAGGAGATCGCGTTAAAATCTCCCATGATGAGAATCGGCGCGGCGGTATAAAGTGTCCGAAGCTGATCCAAAATCGTCAACGATTGCCGCTTTCTCTCCGCCATCCCCAGGCCCAGGTGCACCGATGCAATCAGCAGGAGAGAGGATCCCAGGTGGACCTCCGTGAGGAGACAGCCCCTCGGCTCGCGCCCCGGAACGCTCAGATTGAGGTTGCCGACGACGGTCACCGGCCAACGGGAGAGGAACGCATTTCCATAGGCTCCCTCACCGAGAAACCAGTTGTGTCCGGCAACATGATGCATCTCGAGCAGGGCGGCCAGCTCATGTCCCTGGTCGATCCGCTTGCTTCGGGTCAACCCGCGATCGACCTCTTGAAGGGCGACTAAATCGGGCGACCCCTGCTGAATGACATCACAAATTCGCTTCAGATTGACCCTGCCGTCTCGTCCCCTTCCGTGATGGATGTTATATGTCATCACCATCAAGGGCCGTGTGGCGGATGGAGGTAAAGGCTTCTCCGAGCGCTTTTCCGCAGTCGCAGGTCTTACATCCATCTTAACAGAGTCCATCCGGCCGGGTCAAAATCAGTATCCGTTGGGAACATAGGCGAACAGAGCGGAGCGCGGTCTTTGGGAATGAGGTTTCATCTAATCGTTGTAATTGTAACATAGGGAGGAGGGGCGAAACAAGAAGAGGCGCTTCTAAGGTCCTGTTTTAGAGGATCTGTTTTCAAGAGCGATCAACCCCCACCGCAGGGTCGAGAAGCGCTTGCCTACGTAAAAAGGGCATGTTATCATGGCGGGCCAACGAGGGGAAGGATGCAATGTCGAAACGCGCTCATCGGTTCTTAACCATATCGGGCCTCATCTACCTGGCTGCGGGGGTCGGCCGGCTCTATATCCTCTTCGGGTCTCGTTCTGAAGACCCCTTTTTCGCCCCGCACCTGTTGATGACCCTCCTCTCTGTTTGGGTCGCCTCCTCGATTCTTCGCGTCGGCCTTCGAAAAAAAGAGATGACCCCCCGCGCGGCGCTCTCTCTGATCCGTTCGGGTTTCATCTTGTTGGTGATCTGGAGTTATCGCTTCTATCTGGTCGTCAAGACCGTCCGCTCTCCGCTCGAACTGAAGGGACACACCTACCTTGCTTTTCTCTATATGGTCATGGGGACCTCCGTGATGCTGTTCGGATTGAGGACCAGCCGGGCCCTTCGCAAGCGTGCGGCGGAAGCGGTCTCCTCCGGCGCGGTTCCCCCGGTTCCCCCGGTTCCATTGACCGGCGCCCTCTCGAAAGATTCCGCCGACAAATAGTCTTTTTTCCGACACCGCAGGATGTTAGAATCGCTGATATAGGGAACGCGTTGTGAGGCAGATGGAATGGCGGTAAAATTCAAAGACTATTACGATCTGTTGGGGGTCTCCCGGAGCGCTTCTGCGGACGAGATCAAAAAATCGTATCGGAAGCTGGCGAGAAAATATCATCCCGACCTCCATACCGGTCCCGATAAGAAAGAGTCGGAGCAGAAATTCAAAGAGATCAATGAGGCGTATGAAGTTCTAAGCGATCCGAAGAAGCGGGCCAAATACGATCAGCTCGGTTCCCAATGGCAAGAAGGGATGGATTTTACCCCGCCGCCCGGCGCCGGTCGCGGCGGGGAGGAATTCCGGTATGAAGGCTTTGAAGGGCTCGGCGGATTTTCCGATTTCTTTGAGTCGCTCTTCGGCGGCCGAGGGGGGGGTGCCGGTCCCCGGGGTCGCGCCGGCTTTGGAGGGGGCGGTTTTGGTCGTACTGGAACCGCCCGTCCGGTCCGGGGGAGCGATGTCGAATCGGAGATGGACCTCACCCTGGAAGAGGCGGTCCACGGCGCTCAGCGGCGGGTCCGGTTGCAGGGGCAGGTTCTCTGTCCGGTCTGCGGCGGAAGGGGAATCGTTGATCAGCGGATCTGTCCCCGGTGTGGCGGAACCGGACGGGTGACCGAGGAAAAAGAGCTGACCGTCAACATCCCGGCCGGCGCTCGCGACGGCGACCGGGTTCGGCTCGCCGGACAGGGGGAGCCGGGGGAAGGAGGAGGCCCCGCGGGAGATCTCTTCATCCGGATTCGGCTCCTTCCCCATCCCCGATTCAAGGTGAACGGCAATCATCTGGAGACGGAGGTGGAGGTGATGCCGTGGGAGGCGGTTTTGGGGAGCGAGGCGCGGATCCAGACGCTCGACGGCGAGGGGACGCTGAAAATTCCGCCGGGGAGCCGTGCCGGAAAGAAATTCCGCCTCCGTGGCAAGGGGCTTCCGATCCGGGGCGATGGCCGGGGAGATCTTTATGTCGCGTTAAAGATCAACGTGCCGGAGCAGGTCACCCCAGAGGAGCGACGGCTTTATGAGGAGCTGGCGCGTCTTGCGAAGGAGAGACGATAATGCCGAAATCGGAGTCGATACAGAGATGGGTCATCTATAAACAAGACGATTCGGGAGAAGAGGTCTGCTGTTTGACATTGGAAGGATTGGCCCGCTTTTCCCGCCTTCCCCTCTCGTCGGTTCGTCGAATGCAGGAAGAGGGATTGATCAGCCCGATGGCGGGGGCCGATCGGCTCTTCCCGCAGGAGATGATTCGGCGGATCGTGAAAATCGAACGGCTTCGCACACAGCTTCAAATCGACCTCGGCGGCGTAGAAGTCATCCTCCGGCTGCTCGACCGGATGGAGCTGCTGGAGCGGGAACTCGCCGCATTGCGCCGGGAGAGACCGTTTCCATGAGAAAACTCTGGCGCCGCTATCGGATGAGGTATTATTTTATTTTTTCGGTCGTCCTCTTCGTTGCGCTCATCGCCGTCAACCTCTTTTTTATCCGTCGGTATTTTTAGCCGGCCGACTCCTCACGCAAAGCGCCCGTCGTGGATCATTCGACGGAGGAGCTCGATCTCTTTCTGAAGAGAGCGGTCTTCCTCCAGCGGGGGGACCTCCGACCGAACCCGGCGGATCGCTTCTGCGACCCCTTTTCCCGGTTTCAGCGGCGCATGAAAGTCGACCCCCTGCGCCGCCGCCAGAAGCTCCACAGCGAGGATTCCTTCTACATTCAAAACGATTTGATCGAGCTTTAACGCCGCCCCCATCGCCATGCTGACATAATCTTCCTGATTGGCCGAGGTCGGAATGGAGTCGACCGAGGCGGGGTGCGCCAGCACTTTGCATTCCGAGGCGAGCGCGGCGGCGGCGACCTGCGGCATCATCATCCCGGAGTGGAGTCCCGGGCGGCGGGTGAGAAAGCGGGGAAGGTCGATCAGCTCCGGGTCGACCAGCTGTGCGATGCGCCGTTCCGAAATGTTCCCGAGGTGGGTCAGCGCGATCGCCAGAAAGTCGAGCGCCAACGCAATCGGATGGCCGTGGAAATTTCCCCCCGCCAAGATCGTCCCGTCGCTTCCGCTCCCTTTCTCCTCGGCTGGAAAAACAAGCGGGTTGTCGGTGATGCTGTTGATCTCCGTCTCCAGCGCGGTGCGCACATAGTCGATTGCGTCGCGGACGGCGCCGTGGACCTGCGGCATGCAGCGCAGGGAATAGGGATCTTGCACGCGGCTGCAGGTGATGTGGGAAGCGCGGATTTCGCTTCGGGCGAGAAGGGTCCGAATCCGGCCGGCGACTTTCTGCTGGCCCGGATAGGGGCGGAGCCGCTGAATCCTCGGATCGAACGCGGTCGGCGTTCCCATCAGCGCTTCGAGCGACATCGCCCCGGCGACGTCGGCGCTCTCCGCCAGCCGCTCGGCGGCCAGCAAAGAGAGCAATCCCAATGACAGCGCCGCCTGGGTGCCGTTGACGAGGGCGAGCCCCTCCTTCGCTTCGAGGGTGATCGGCCGGATGCCGGCCGCTTGGAGCGCCTTCGCTCCGGAGAGGCGGCGGCCGTTGAAGAGCGCTTCTCCTTCTCCGATCAAGAGCTGTGCGAGATGGGCGAGCGGGATGAGGTCGCCGCTGGCCCCGACCGAGCCCCGGCTCGGAATCACCGGATGGAGCCCGCGATTGAGCATCTCGATCAGCCGCTCCACCACCACCGGGCGGACGCCTGAATGCCCGGCGGCGAGCACCTGCGCGCGAAGCAAGAGGATGCCGCGGGTTTGCGCTTCGGAAAGGGGGGGGCCGGCGCCGCAGGCATGGCTTCGAACCAAGTTGACCTGGAGCTGCCGGATTTCTCCCTCGGAGATCTTCTGGTCGGCGAGCTTTCCGAAGCCGGTGGTGATGCCGTAGACGACCCGGTGCTCCGACAGCATCTTCTCGACCACCCGGCGGGAGCGGTTCATCCGGGCGACCGCCTCCGGGGCGAGGCGAACCTTACGGCGACCGAGGACGACGTCGTAGAAATCGGAGCGCTTCAGATCACGACCGGTGAGGCTTAAGATGCGCATTCGGCGGATTATAGGACAATCGCAGCGAGAGTGCAACGGCGTCGCTGCGCCGCTCCAGCGACGCCGCGGCGAAGGTCTTTCTTTGGATCGGTCAAATAGGGTAGAATCCGTCTGTCGTTCGGCACGGCGGATGAGAATGAAACAATAAGAGCAGATGATCAACGTACCGAGTTGGAATAGAGTGTCTTGCATTTTGAAAAGAATATGTTACCCTTAAGCCTTCTTCCTTTCCGATCGGGTTGAGCAGAGAATATGGCCGTTCAAAACGAATCGCGAGACGCCTTGAGCGAGGCGCTTCATCTGAGTATCAAGAAGAGCCAGTGGTCCGAGGCGGTCGATATCCTCAAAAAGCTGATCCGACTGGAGCCGAAGAACACAATGTATCTTCTTCGGGTCGGGGATTATTCCGCCAAGATCGGCGCCAAGAAAGAGGCCGTCGCCGCCTATCTGAATGCCGGCCAGACCTTTTCAAAAAACGGATTCCTGCTCAAAGCGGTTGCCGCTTACAAGATGGCGCTCGGCGTGGAGCCGAATCATCGCGAAGCACACCAGCGGCTCCAAGCGCTGCATGCCGAGACGCGGGGACGCACCGATCCGAAAATGATTCTCGACGGCGCCGCCTCTCCGGGCGCCGCACCCACGCCGCCGGCGGCTTCCCCGCAATCAAGCACATTCGAATCAGGCCCTGTGACCCCGTTGGAAATCGAGCCGACCTCGTTCGATCCGGTCGCGCCCGCTTCCTCGGAGCCGGCCGATCTTCGCGACCCCGGCCGGTTGCAGCCCCATTCCTTTGAGACCGGTCCCGCTTCTGACGGCCCGGTATCCGATCCGGTTAGTCCGGTCTCTTCGTCGCGGCTCGGCAGCGATGTCATCCCGCTTTTCGCCAATCTCACCGCAGAGGAGTTTTCTCAGGTCATCGAGAAGACGACGGCGAGGAGCTATCCGCCCGGCGCGTTGATCGTCCGTGAAGGGGAGAAGGGGGATTCGATTTACATCGTCGTGAAGGGCCGTGTGAAAGTGGTGACCCGGATCGCCGGTCAAGAGACGGCGCTGGGGGTGCTCAACGAGAATGACTTCTTCGGCGAGGTCGCCTTTTTAACCGGCCGGCCCCGAACGGCCGACGTCATCGCTTTGCTTGAGACCGATCTCCTGGAGCTGTCGGGAGAAGCATTAAAGGCGTTGCTGGTCCGTTTTCCGCATATCCGGGAGGTGTTGGAGCGGCTTTATTTAAAGCGGATGCAGATGACCCTCGACGTGGTGAAGGGGAGCCAAGGGACCTTGTAAGTGCAGCGGAGGCTGTCGCTCAAGGAGGAGAAACGGTTGAAGGTCAGGGTGTTGGGTTGTTACGGTGCCGATTTTTTTGAGAAGAAGCGGGGGAAGGCGATTCGGTATAATCCCTCCGGCTTCCTCGTCAATCAGTCGGTGGCGCTCGATGCGGGGACCCTCTGCGGCGCGTTGACGCTGCCGGAGCTGACCCGGATCCGGTATGTCTTTCTCTCTCATGCCCATCTCGACCATATCCAGAGCCTTCCTTTCCTGGCCGAGACGCTCTTCGGAAAAATCAGGCAGCCGGTCGTCATCGTCAGCATCGCGGAGGTAATCGAGATCCTCCAGCGGCATTTCTTCAACGACCATCTCTGGCCCGATTTTACCCGCCTGCCGACCCCGGAGAATCGGATTTTAAGCTATCAAGTGATCCCGGTCGGAAAGTCGCTGGAGGTCGAAGGGCTCAAGATCACCGCCATTCATGTCAGCCACATCGTTCCGGGGGTCGGTTTCATCGTCGAGGACGAACATTCGGCCATCGTCTATAGCGGCGATACCTGGAAGACGGAAGAGCTTTGGAAGGTCGCTTCCCAGATCAAGCATCTCAAAGCGATCTTCGTCGAATCGTCTTTCCCCGACGAGCTCTCCGAGTTGGCGATGGTCTCCGGCCATCTGACCCCGCAGCTGACCCTTCAGGAGTTCAACAAGCTGAATCGACCCGATCTCCCCCTTTACATCTATCATGTGAAGCCCCCCTATCTGGAGGCGGTCCGCAAGCAAATTAAAAAACTGGGCCGTCCGTCGGTCCGGCTGCTGCGGGACGGCCAGATATTGAATTTCTGAACCGGCCCAATCCTCGATTGCACTTCCATTTCGGGTCTGCTAAAATAAGCCCTTCTCAAAGGCGGCGTACCCAAGTGGTTAAGGGAGCAGTCTGCAAAACTGCGATTCATCGGTTCGAATCCGATCGCCGCCTCCACTTTTCTCTTCAAGAGTTTCAGGCCTTCAACCCCACACTCCTCAATCGGCTTAATTTCTACTGTCCAGTTTCACTCCTGTTTGGGATTTAAATCTTATGATTAAGTTATCTGGGTTTACGACACTCAGCGATCGGCCGCCGACGACCGAGGTGCTCACCACCGCTCCAGCGGTCGATCTGACCGACCCGCATCATACCGCCACGTCGAACATGACGATTCAGACCACCCCCGGCGGCGCGCGGGTGTTCGCCACCGGCTCCATCCAATGGAGCTGGGGATTGGACGATTACAATGTCCCGGCCCGCGCACCTCCCGGTTAAGCCGAGCCGCCCAGCAGATGACGCGCAATGTGCTCGCCCGCTTCGGCGCCCTGCCGGCATCTCCCGAGGGGTTGCCTTAAGTCCGCTGGGTAATATCCTGAATCTAAATTAAAATGAAAGCCGACCTGCTCCTTTTCCGAGTATCCTTAAAACCAATAGACCTAAAACAACATATTGATTGACGTTGGTTCTTTTATTTTGTTATGCTTTTTTTATTAACGATATTCATTGATGTCTATGCCGACTGTATATATCGGCCGATATGAATCGCTCGACTGCAACACAGACCCTCTCACGAGGGGCCTCCGTTCAGCTCTGGGTTTTCATGATCGCTTCTGCAATTCGGTGAACAACTCCAACCTTTATCCTCTGCCACACCCGGCTCGTTAAGACTTGCGCAGGGTCCTCCCTAAGGGGGATGCGCCTTTTTCGGCCGGATGTTGTTCAGATCGGTCCAAAATCTTGATGCCGGTGATCGGTAGAGCGCCCTCAGCGCGACAAGCATTTGGAGCGGTTTGCAGATCAATCATTCTTTATTTGTGGGGTTCCATCATGGATGAACTTATAACGCTTGCTCCTCCTCGTTCAGTCGCTGCTTTTGGACTTCCGCGCAGAAGGCGGACCGACAAAACACCGCTGCGAGGGCTGACCGTGATTGTCCCAGCCTACAACGAGAGCGCAACGATCGCCGATACCCTCTTCAGCCTGCGGGCGCAGACGGTGCCGATCCATGAAATTATTGTGGTCGACGACTGTTCCACCGACAACACCGGGGAGATCGCACGGGCCCTCGGGGTCACGGTGATCCGTCCGGCCTCCAACACCGGATCGAAAGCGGGGGCCCAGAATGTCGCGCTGACCCAGGTGGAAACGGAGTGGACCATGGCGCTCGATGCCGATACCACCTTGGCGCCCGACGCGGTCGAAAAACTGCTGGCGGCGCTCGACGCGCCCCGGGTCGCTGCGGCCTGCGGATCGGTGATTCCGCGGCATGTCCGAAGTGTCTGGGAGCGGGGCCGCTACATTGAATATCTCTTCGCCTTCACCTTCTTTAAGCCGATCCAGAATTACTATCAAAAACCGCTGATCTCCTCCGGCTGCTTCTCCGCATACCGCACCGAGGCGCTGCGCGCCGTCGGCGGGTGGTCGACGCGGACAATGGCGGAAGACATGGATCTCACCTGGAGCTTTTATCAACGGGGCGACCGGGTCCGCTTCGTCCCCGAAGCGGTCTGCTACCCGATCGAGCCGCACGATTTTAACTTTTTGCGCAAGCAGCTCCGCCGCTGGTCGCACGGCTTTATTCAGAATGTCCGCCTGCATTGGCGCGGCGCGCTCCGCGTCCCCTATCTCCGGTCGCTGATTGCGGTTGCGTTGTGGGATGCGACGATCGCCTCCATCGCTTATTTCGTCCTCATCCCCTGGCTCGCTTGGCGGCTCAGCCCGGTCTTCCTCATCGGCTATATCATCGATACGCCGGCCGTGATGGTCCCGGTGATGGTCCAGGCGATCCGACGCCGGGAGGTGGGACGGGCGGTTGCGAGCATCCCGGCCTTCTGGGTGATGCGGATCGTCAACGCCGTTTTCTTCCTGAAGGCGTTCTGGAGCGAGTTGATCCTAAAGCGACGGCTGACCGTCTATGAAAAGGGGCATTAACGATGAATGTGGGACTTCCCGGAACCGGAATTGGTGGACTTTTCTACATTGCCACCGCACTTTTGATGCCGTTTTTTGAATTGATCCAGCTCCTGCGCGGTCGGAGTAGCGCGGCGCGGTGGCGTTGCGTCACTGCCCAATTTGGAATGGCCGTCGCCATCTTCGCGTCGCTCTGGGCGACCGCTTGGACCTTAAACCGATTTCTCCCGGAGTCGCTTCTCATTCATTTACGTCTGGCCACCCAGCAGATCAATGACCTCCTGGGGGTCACCCCGACGCTCGTGACCCTCGTGACGCTCGGCGGCGTCCTCCTGGCCGTGGAACTGTTTGCCTTCTTCTTTGGGAGGTCGGCTCAAAGGGAGTTTACCTTGGAGGAGGACGTGCAGGGGCGAAGGTCGGATGATGTCTGCGCGTTGAAGCAGACGGTGGGAGCGTTTCACCGATGAGAGGAAGCATACTCGGCCGCGCCGAGCAGCGCCGCTTTTTCGTTGAGGATGATCCGAACAGGAATTTGGGTCATCATCTCGGAAAAACGTCCTTTGTCGACAAATGCCTTCATAAACGTGCCGTCTCGCAGCTTCTGTAAGATCTTCGGAGCAATCCCTCCGCCGACATAGATCCCGCCGGTTGCCAGCGCCTTGAGCGCCAAATTTCCCGCCTCGGCGCCATAGACGGAGACAAAGAGATCGAGCGCGTTGACGCAGAGATCGGCCCCGCCGGCGAGCGCCACCTCGGAAATCACCGCCGGCGGGTCTTCCATGGCGAGCCGCTCGGAGAGCCAGGGGGGCTCGTCTCCCTGTCCGGTGTCTCTTAAAAATCGGTAGATATTGAACAGGCCCGGCCCGGAGAGAATCCGCTCGTAGCTGATCGTCGGATAGTCCTTCCACAAATATTCAAGAAGCGCTATCTGCAGCGGATTACACGGTGCGAAGTCGCAATGGCCTCCCTCCGAAGCGGAGGGTTGGTGGCGGGAGCCATTCCAGAAAAGAACGACTTCGCCCAGGCCGGTCCCGGCGGAGATGATCGCCCGGTTTCCTCGGGTTCCCGTTTCGGACGAAACCTTCTCCGTCGCCGCTCCCGGATTGAGAACGAAAAAATCATTCTCCGTCAGCACCAGGGTGCCATACGCCGTCGCTTCCAGATCGTTCAGCAATACGACGGAAGCGATCTCAAACTCCCGGGCGAGGCCGGCTGCGTCGACGATCCAGGGAAGGTTGGTCGTCTCGCAGCGTCCTTGTACCACCGGACCGGCGACGCCGAAGGCGGCCCGTTGGATCGAGACCGGCCGCCGGCTTAAAAATTCCTTTAAGACCCCATTGAGGTCGGGATAATGGTGGCTCGGAAAGACCGCTTGATGGACCGCTGGGGTCCCTTTTTTCTCCTCGTCGAACAGCGCAAGAAATGTTTTGGTTCCACCGATGTCGCCGGCTAAGATCATCCTCTTTTCTCCGTTGAATTTTTGGAATCTTCCGAATCCTCCGGACAGGCGCTCAGATATTTTTTTTCGATCGCCGTGATCTTGCTGACCCGGCGGCGGTGCCGCCCTCCCTCGAATTTGCCTTCCAGCCACGCCTTGAGAATTTTCGGGAGCTCCTTTTGATCATATCCCCAACCTCTCAATACCAGCAGGTTGGCATCGTTGTGCGCGCGGCTAAGCCGCGCCTCCTCCACATTGCTCACCAAGGCGGCCCGGATGCCGGGAATTTTATTCGCCGCGATGGAGGCGCCGATGCCGGTGCCGCAGCTTAGGACACCCCGTCTCCCCCTCCCTTCCAACACCTTCAATGCCACTTTCTCGACATAGTCGGGATAATCGTCTGCGGGGTCGAGCCTATACGGACCGGCATCCTCGACCCGATAGTCCCACTTCTCCAAGCGCTTTTTTATAAATTCTTTTGCCTCTAATCCGGCATGATCGCTTCCAATGACCACGGTCTTCATGGGAGATTCTCCTTGGAGTCCATCAGACCTGCCAGACCGGCGGCCTCCCGGTCCAGAAAAAAGAGTCGCTTCCCCCCCCGCGGCCGGATCAGCCGGGCGGGGATTTCTTGAGAAAGAGCATCTTTCGACACGACCTCTTTGATGATCGGCGCCTTCTCTTTTCCCGCCGCGAGAAAGTGCACCTGCCGCGCATGATTGAACACCGGCAGGGTGAGGGTGAAGCGCCGGGCGTTGAGTTTCTCGACATAGGGCGCGACGACCCACCGCGCCTTTTCCTCTAAAGCGGGCGATCCGGGGAAGAGCGAGGCGGTATGTCCGTCCGGTCCGATGCCGAGCAGGACCAGATCGAATGAAGGCCATTTCCCCGTCGGCGGCTGAAAGAAGGAGCGGAGGGCCTCCTCATAGGCTTCGGCCGCCGCATCGGCATCACTCCACTCCCCCGGAATCCGATGCACATTTTCAGGGGGAATCGGAACTTTCGAAATCAACGTCTCGTCGGCCATCCGGTAATTCGATTCGGGATGATCGGGGGGGACGGCGCGCTCGTCTCCCCAAAAAAGATGGACCGCGCGCCAGGGGATCCGCTCCGCAAAGGGCCGGCCGGCCAGCTTCCGGTAGAGGGTGCGCGGGGTCGATCCGCCGGCGAGCGAGACCGAAAAGCGGCGTCGAAGAGAGACCGCTTCATCGGCCGCCTTCACGAACGCCTCTGCCGCCTGCCGTCCCAGATCCTCCCGGTCGAGGCAAACGACGATCTCTTTAGGGGGATCGCCACTGTCGCCCATCTTGCTCGATAAGGTCATCGGCCTCCTTCGGCCCCCAGCTTCCCGCTTTATAAATCGGGAAAGGGTCGGCGGGACCTTTCTCCCAGCGGTCTAGAATCGGTGCGAGGATCGACCAGGACCAGTCGATCCAATCTTCGCGCGAAAAGAGCATCGGGTCTCCGGCCAGACAATCCAACAACAACCGCTCGTAAGCATCGGGCGAAGGGACCTGGAAGGCATTGCGATAATTAAAATCCATCGTCACCGTGCACATACAGAGCTTCGGACCCGGACGCTTCGCTTGAAAGGTCAGGGAAATCCCCTCGCTCGGCTGAACGCACAGGACGAGGGTGTTCGGCTGAATCTTTTCGGAGAGGAGCGGCTTGAAAAGAAGGTGGGGGACCTGCTTGAACTGAATTGCTACTTCGGTCGCCTTCTTGTCGAGCCGTTTTCCGGAGCGAAGATAGAAGGGGACCCCCTGCCACCGCCAGTTATCGACATGAAGCTTGAGCGCGGCGAAGGTCTCGGTCTGAGACGCCGGGGCGACCCCCGGTTCATTTCGATACGCGACGGAGGGCGCGCCGTCGATCACCCCTTCGCCATACTGCCCCCGGACCGCAACCCGGTCGATCTCAGAGGCGTGGATCGACCGGATCGATCGTAAGACCTTCGTCTTCTCGTCGCGAATCGCCTCTGATTCGAAGCTCGCCGGAGGCTCCATCGCGATGACACAAAGAAGCTGAAGAAGGTGGTTCTGGAACATATCCCGAAGCGCCCCCGCCCCTTCATAATAGCCGGCCCGGCGCTCGACCCCGAGCGTCTCGGAGGCGGTAATCTGAATATGGTCGATGTAGCGGCGATTCCAGATCGGCTCGAAAATCGCATTGGCAAAGCGGAAAAAGAGGATGTTCTGCACCGCCTCTTTCCCCAGGAAGTGATCGATCCGGTAGACCTGCGGCTCTTTAAAAACCTCTCGGACCCGGCGATTGAGCGCCTGGGCCGACGAGAGATCGGTGCCGAACGGCTTTTCGATAATGATCCGGCTCCATCCCTTTCCGGGAGAGCGGTTCAGCCCCGCCTCTCCGAGATTCTCGATAATCTCGGTATATAAGGTCGGGGGGACGGCGAGATAAAAGAGCCGGTTGCCGCCCGATCGATATTGCTCATCGAGCGCCATCAGCCGCGCCTTCAATCGCGCATAAAACTCCGGCTCGTGAGAATCTCCGGACAAATAGTGAAACCGGCCGAGAAAGGTCTCTCGGGTGGATCGATCGATCGGCCGGCCCCGCGCATCGCTCTCGATCGAGGCCGCGACCCTTTTTTGAAACCCCGCATCGTCCAGGCGGCTCCGTCCGACCCCGAGGACGTACCACCGGTCGGGAAGGAGTCCCCCTTGGGCGAGGTGGAAGAGGGCGGGGACCAGCTTGCGCTGCGTGAGATCTCCCGTCGCCCCGAAGATGATGATCCCGCACGGCTCCGGAATCGGCTCGCTGCAGTTTCCATACTGGGTCGTCATCCCGCCGGAGATAAAGGTCGGATCGATCTCGTCATTTTTTTGTATTGGTTCTGGTTTTGGTTGCATGGCCTCCAAACTCCTTTCGAAGCGCGGCGATGAACTGATCTGAGAATCGATCGTCCTGCCGGGATTGAAAGCGCCGGAAGAGAGCGGTCGTGATGGCGGGAGCCGGCACGCCGCGCTCCACCGCCTCCAGCACCGTCCACCGTCCCTCCCCCGAATCGTCGACATAGCCCTTCACCCCCGACAGCGTCGGATCTTTTTCAAAGGCCTCTTCCGCCAGCTCAAGCAGCCAGGAGCGGACGACACTCCCCTGGTTCCAGAGATGCGCCACTTTTTTGAAATCGAACCCGAACGGTGAGGCTTTCAGCAGTTCGAACCCCTCTCCATATGCTTCGAGCATCGCATATTCAATCCCGTTGTGGACCATCTTCACAAAATGTCCGGCGCCGCTTTTGCCGCAGTAGAGATATCCATCGGGGGGGGCGAGCGTTTTGAAAACCGGTTCTAGTTTTTTAAAGGACGCTTCTTCCCCGCCGATCATCAGGCAATAACCGACCGACAACCCCCAGATTCCCCCGCTCGTCCCGACATCCATAAAGGAGATCCCTTTTTGCTTGAGGGTCTCTGCCCGGCTGATCGCGTCTTTGTAGTATGAATTTCCCCCGTCGATCAGGAGATCGCCCGGGGAGAGGTGGGGGAGGAGGGTGTTGATCGTCTCGGTGACCGGCGCACCCGCCGGCACCATGATCCAGAGGGCCCGCGGCGTCTCCAGCTTCTTCACCAACTCCTCCAGACTCGCCGCACCGGCGGCGCCGTCGCCGGTGATCCGCTGCACGGCGTCGGGATTCCGATCATAGCCGATGACCGCATGGCCTCCTTCGACGAGGCGCTGAACCATATTGGCTCCCATCTTTCCCAGCCCAATCAATCCCAGTTGCATCGGTCCGCCTCCTCATGTAGTAGTATGTGGGCCTCGATCCCGTTCAACCCTTGCCGTCGACGAGCGGACGGTTTGGGTGATCGGATCTTATTTTCTCTCCGTTCACGCTCTGCTGGTCGAAGCGATACAGTAAGCCCTTCGACTGGGCTTAGCGCCGGCCTCCGCTGCGCGCCCCGGCAAAGATCCGATGCGCGCTTCAGGCGATCTTCCGTCTCATCTCCTGTCGTTTCGCCGCCACCGAAGCGAAGAGCTTCTCATACGAGGCGGCGAAGGCCTTGACCCCTTCTTCTTGGGCGGTCCGGGTAATCTGCCGGAGGTCGATTCCAAGCCGTTCCAATTTTTGGAGGGTGGCTCGGGCCCCTTCCAGATCTTCTTCCAAGCTCGGCCGGACCTGGCCGTGGTCTCTGAAGGCCGCCAGCGTGGCAGGCGGGACGGTATTAATCGTATTCGGTCCGATCAGCTCCTCGACATAGAGGACATCCGAGTAGTTCTTGTTTTTGGTGCCGGTGCTTCCCCACAAGACTTTCTGAAGGGGGATGCCGTCGGGCGGTGCTTGACCTTGCGCTTGACCTTGCGCTTGGCTTTGCGCTTGGCTTTGAAAGATCTCTTTGAATTTTTGATAGATCATTTTGGAGTTGGCGATTCCGACTTTGCCGAGCAACCCCTTCAGCTCTTTTCGCGCTTCTTCCGAGCCGGCCGTCTCGATTTTCGCTTCCAGGAGCCGGTCGACCGTCGTATCGATCCGGCTGACGAAGACCGAGGCGACCGATCGAATCGATTCAACCGTTTTCCCTCGCTCCCTCCGACGTTTCATCCCGGCGAGGTAGGCGCGCGCAACCGCTTCATAACGCTCGAGCGAAAAGAGAAGGGTGATGTTGATCGAGATCCCCTCCGCGGTTAACGCTTCGATCGCCGGAAGGCCTTCGGCGGTGGAGGGGACCTTGATCATCACATTCGGCCGGTTCAGCCGGGGATGAAGCGCTTTGGCCGCCGCAATCGTCTCGTCGGTTCGATAAGCGAGCGCCGGGTTCAGCTCGATCGAGACAAACCCATCGTCTCCCTCGGTTCTCTCATAGACGGGACGAAAGAGATCGGCCGCTCTCTGGATATCTTGAATCATCAGCGCATCGAGGATCTCCGCGACGTCGCTCCCCTCGGAGACGAGCCGCCGGATCTCCTCATCATAGTCGCTGCTCTCTCCAATCGCCTTCTCGAAGATCGTCGGATTGGAGGTGACCCCGGTCAACCCGTCGTCGATCAAACGCTGGAGTGCGCCGGAGGTGATCAATGTTCGGTTGATGTTATCGAGCCAAACGCTTTGGCCGAGCTTGTTCAATTCTAGAATCGGATTCGTTTTCATGACACTTTCCTCCTTCCGGCCGCCGCCTCCGAAGAACGCTTCAGAAGCCGCCGGGCCTGCGCCGCGACATTCTCTACCGTAAATCCCAACTCCCGCATCACCACCTCGCCGGGGGCGGAGGCGCCGAATCGGTCGAGACCGATCATCGCCCCTTCCGGGCCGACATAGCGATCCCAGCCGAAGGTCGAGGCCGCTTCAATCGAGATCCGCGCCGTGATCTCCGCGGGAAAGACCGAGGCGCGATAGGCCGCCGGTTGCGCCTCGAAGCGCTCCCAGCTCGGCATGCTGACGACCCGGACGGCGGTCCCTTCCGCTTCCAGCACGTGGGCCGCTTCCAGGGCGAGATGGACCTCCGATCCGGTGGCAATCAAGATCAGCTCCGGCGATTTTCCTTCGGTCTCGGTCAAGACATAGGCCCCTTTCTCCAGGTGATCGGCCGGCGCGGATCGGCTTCGATCGATCACCGGGACCTTCTGCCGGGTGAGGATCAGCGCGATCGGTCCTTCCCGCCGCGCGATCGCCAGCCGCCACGCCACGGCGGTCTCGGTCGCGTCGGCCGGACGGATCACCGTCATGTTCGGAAGGGCGCGCAGGCCGGCGAGCTGCTCGATCGGCTGATGGGTCGGGCCGTCTTCCCCCAGCCCGATGCTGTCGTGGGTAAAAATATAGGTGACCGGCAGCTTCATCAGCGCCGCCAGCCGGATCGACCCCCGCATGTAATCGGAGAAGATCAAAAAAGTCCCGCCATACGGAATCACCCCGCCATGGAGGGTCATCCCGTTGAGCGCCCCTCCCATCGCATGCTCGCGCACGCCGAAGTGGAGGGTCCGCCCGTCATAGTGTCCGGCGAGAAAATCGCCGGTTCCCTTCTGGGTGGTATCGGTCGAGGGGGCGAGGTCGGCGGAGCCGCCGATCAGGTTCGGCAGCTTGGGGGCGACGAGGTTGAGCACCTCGCCGAAGGCGCGACGGGTTGCCACCGACCCTTTCGGCTGGTATTTTTCGATCTCCGCGTCCCATCCTTCGGGAAGGGTCCCTTCCATCGCCTGCCGCCACTGCTGCGCCAGATCGGGATAAGCGGCGGCATAGGATTGAAACCGGCCCTGCCATTCGGTCTCGAGCCGCTTTCCCCGGTCGACTGTTTTTCGGTACTCCGATAACGCCGCTTCGGGAACGTAGAACTCCGGCTCCAACGGCCAGCCGAGATGTTCCTTCGTCAGCCGAACCTCCTCTTTTCCCAACGGCTCGCCGTGCGCCTGGGCGCTGTCTTGCCGGTTCGGACTGCCATAGCCGATATGCGTCCGGACGATGATCAACGTGGGGCGCGCTGTCTCGGCCTGCGCGGTCTGAATCGCCTCCGACATCGCCGCCAAATCGTTTCCGTCGGGGAGCGGGCCGAGGACATTCCAGCCGTAGGCTTCGAAGCGCTTTTTGACATCTTCTCGAAAGGCGAGGTCGGTGCTCCCCTCGATCGTGATCCGGTTGTCGTCGTAGAAGCAGATCAATTTTCCGAGTCGAAGGTTTCCGGCGAGCGAGGCCGCCTCCGAAGCGATCCCTTCCATCAGGTCGCCGTCGCTGGCGATCATGTAGGTGTGGTGGTCGACGATCGGATAATCGGGGCGATTGAAGCGCGCCGCTAAAAAGCGCTCGGCGATCGCCATCCCGACCCCGTTCGCAAATCCCTGTCCCAGCGGGCCGGTGGTCGTCTCGACGCCGGGGGTGTGGCCGTGCTCCGGATGGCCGGGGGTACGGCTTCCCCATTGTCGAAACTGCTTAATGTCCTCCAGAGAGAGATCATAGCCGGTTAAATAGAGCAGGCTGTAGAGGAGCATCGAGGCATGCCCCGCCGAGAGGACAAAGCGGTCGCGGTCGGGCCAACGGGGGTTCTCCGGGTTGTGTTTTAAAAACCGGGTCCAGAGGAGATACCCCAGCGGCGCCAACCCCATCGGGGTGCCGGGATGGCCCGAGTTTGCCTTCTGCACCGCATCGGCCGCCAGCATTCGGATCGTATTGATGCAGAGCAGGTCGAGATCTTGATCGGTCATCTTTTTCATTCTATTCCTCCCACTTCAATTCTTCCACGCTTGTCCCGGCCGCATTCGATTCGCCGGAGAACCTTCTTACGAGTCTGCATGATGGGGTGCAGCGACCTCCACTGAAAAATCTTTTCCCTCCCAATGCGCCTCCTTCAGCCAGTAGAAGGTGAAGCGAATCGGAGCCGTTTGATGCCTCGGAATCGGTAGATCGACAAAAGCGATCTCCACCCCCAGCCGATCCGCCTCCGTATCGCGGGCCGTCTTCCATTCGTCCGAGCTCCAGCGGATCCGAAAGGGGGTGTGGGCCAGAATGCGGAGCGTCTTTCCGGCGGCGACGGCGCCGACCTGGCGATTCAATTTCCAGACTTCGAGCTCTTTTCGGCCTTTCCCTTCCCGGTACCGGGCCGCCACGGGGGGGAGCAGATCGAAGACGACTCCATCGTGAACCGACCGAAGGAGTTTGATGTATTCGGCATGCGCCCACATCAGCGGCATGGCGGCGCCGGTCGGACGGCCGAAATACATTCCCCATTCCGGCCGATCCGGCGCATCCCAGATCTGTTCCGGAAGCATTCCCCCCGGGGATGCGAAGCGCTCGATCGCCCGGATATAGCGCTCCACCTTTCGGCCCGCCGCCAATTCATAGTGGGCCCGCTCGCCGGTCAGCAGCGGCCAGGCGCGCCCTTGTCCCGAGCCGACGTAGGGCCCGCCGTCCGCCCGTTGGCCGAAACCGTCATGGTTGTACCGTCTCCAGGAGGGCCCCACGGGGGTCTCGACTCTCAGAACGGCATCGACCACTTTCAGGGAATCTTCAATCAACGGGTCGTCCGGTTTTCTGATGCCGTATCGGACCAGCTCTAAAAATCCGGCATCGACGATCTCCTTCGCCGCAAACTCATATTGCGATCCGGGCGGCCGATTGCTGAGGATGATTCGGCCGACATTCGGATCTTCGTGCGGCCGCGGCTCCTTCGGATCGACCGGGTGGATCCGGATGAAGTGGCGGGAAATCCCCGGCACCAACGTTCCCTGTGTGGTGACCGTCCAGGCTTCGAGATGCGATTCAAGAAAATCGGCATACGCTTCGAAGAACGCCGCTTCTTTCTCCTGTCTATGAAGGCGGGCGAACGCGGCGGCGCAGATGAGCGCGGCGATGTTCGCCGCGAGGGTTGACGGGGAGTAGCCGCTGTTCTCCTCCCATCGCTCTTGCGGGGTGGCGGGTCCTTGCCGGATCAGATACTGCGCCGCTTTCATCACCATCGGATAAGGATCGAAATCTTTTAATCCGCCGAGCGCTTGCAAGCGCCAGGCGAGGAGGACCGGAAAGGCGACCCCGTCGAGCTGAATTCCCTGCCAGTAGGGGGCGCCGTTGATCCAGAAGTTCTGATAAAACCCGCCGTCGGGACGCTGGGACGCGGCGAGATAAATCAGCGCTCGATAAGGGGTCTCCCTGTTTCCCGAGGCGAGGAGTGCTGTGACGCTCTGGCAGAGATCGCGCGTCCAGACCAGGTGATAGCCCCCCAAACCGTCGTCATCTCCATGAACCTCCCCCCAGGGGATGCTCATCGACGCGATCAGCGCCCCCGGATAGGTTTTGTCTTCATGGGCGAGGAGGAGACTGTGGCTGATCCGGTAGAGGCGCCCTTTGTCTCCCGAGTGGGTGTCGAGCGGGAGGGTGTCCCCGCAGATTCGATGCCACTGTTCGCGATAACGCTGCTGCTGTTTCTCATAGGATCCTCCCAACGATTGTAATAACGTCGTGATCGCCCCATGAAGCGCGAAGCCGAAGCCGAGTCCCAAGGTGAAGCTGCGCGTTTCGGAGAGATCGACCTCTCCCATCACGGCGACGTTGCCGTCCCTGGCGAAGTCGAATTCCCAGTCCATTTGAAAGTTGTCACGAAGGTCGGTCCAGCCGTCGCTTGCGCCGACGAACCCACAAGAGGTCCGCCGGAAGGGAACGGTCGCTCCCAATGCGAGATAGACCCCGTCTTTAAACGCGACCAGAAGATCCCGGCCGGCGACTCTCGCCTTCGCCGCCGTATTGCCCCCTCCTCCGACCGCCAGGTGAGGGGCAAGCAAGACGTAGAGATGGAGCTTCTTTAAGAACGCCTCCTCTCCTTCCAGTCGGGTGTGAATTAGGACGCAAGAGAGGTGAGGATCGGTGATGATCTCCTTGACCAACCGATAGCGCCCGGCCGGATCGCTTTGAATGATCCGATATCCGAGGGCATGCGCATCGATGTATTCCGATTCGGTGATGAGATCCCGCTTCTCCTCGTGAAAGAGCTGCGCGCCGTCGGAGATCAAATATTCAAGATCCCGAATCTGCGGGGAATCGACGGTGGGAAAATAAACCTCGTTGAGGATGCCGTGAGAAAGGGTAAACCAGATCCGGCTGGCGGTGTTGTAAGCGGTTCCGACCCCCTCTTTTTCGCTGCGGGTCCAGCGGGGCGGCATCCCCGGATGTCCGAAGGCCTCCTTCCCCTGAAATAGAATTTCCATCAGTGCCTCGCGTGTGGCCTTTTTATCGGATCACCCAAAAGCAGAAAGCGGCCCCCGCCGAAATTGAATTCATTCCGTTCATTCATTTCGGTAGACGCAGGGATCAAGCGAAAGAGTCTCCCCGGCGGAAACAAGGGGATGATCTGTTCAGTTTACTGAAGGCGGTCGCCGCTTACAAGCCCCAAGATCGACACGGTGACGGAGCGATCCTGGATGATGATCGTAAGCCCGGGGCGCGATGGAGCGCCCAGGGTATTCTGTCCAACTATTTACGGCGACGCTCCTGATGACACCCCAGACCTGGCCGGTTTCATTGACAACCTCTGCTTTTATGTTACCTTTTCAAAAACGAACGGGAGAATGACGATGCCGCGTGTCCTGATTGCCGACGACAGCGCTTTCGAAGTGGAGCAGATCAAAGCCCTTTTGGAGAAGATGGGTTTTGAAGTCTCGTGGGCTTATACCGGTGCGGAGACAATCCGGCAGGTCCGGCAGAACCCGCCCGATCTCATTCTGCTCGACCTGGTCCTCCCCGACATTACCGGGCATGATGTCTTTCGGCTGCTGCGTGCCAACCCGGGGACGGCGCGTATTCCGGTGATTGTGGTGACGGTCCGGGACAAAACGGACGATAAGGTCCTCAGCTTCGAGCAGGGGGTCAGCGACTATATCACCAAACCGTTTGATGCCCGGGAGCTGAAGGCTCGCATCGATGCCTGTCTTCGCATGAAGCAGCTTCAAAACGACCTGATCCAGAAGAATGAGGAGTATAAAGGACTGCTCAAGCATGTGCAGGAGCTTGCCATCACCGATCCGGTGACTCATCTTTTCAATCGGCGCTATTTCAAAGAGGTCTTGCAGCAGGAGTTCTCCCGCGCCCAGCGGTATGGGACCCTCTTCTCTTGTCTCATGATTGATATCGATCATTTCAAGCGGATCAACGATACGTTCGGGCATGATGCCGGGGACAAGGTGCTCAATGCCGTCTCCCACCTCCTCCAGACGCAGATTCGCGATGTCGATCTCCTTGCCCGTTACGGCGGCGATGAGTTCGCCATCCTCCTCCCTGAATCGCCGCGAGACAGTGCAAGACAGGTGGCAGAGCGCATCTGCCTGGCCGTGGCCGAGCAGATCCATCCGGCCCTTCCCCAAAGAGATTCGGTCACGGTAAGCATCGGCCTCGCCGGACTTCCCGATCCGGGAATCCAACAGGCCTCCCAGGTGATCTCCACCGCCGACTTTGCCCTCTATCGGGTAAAACGGGGGGGAAGGAATGGGGTCGATACCGCGACCTTTCATGAGATCGCCCTCTATTCCCCCGAAGAAAAGCGGGTCCATCCACACGCATCTCCTGATTGAATCTAAAGCCCCTTCCTCTTTCTTTTCTTTTTCCCCATCTTCTCGCCTATCTTCATCAGCGCGAAGCGCTCGTAGCGGTTTCTCCCAGTGCGAGTCTCCTTCCCTTGTAACGTTACAGTGCAAATCAATATAATGAATATACACTCGGTTTTTAGGTCTTTTTACGGCCAACCAACCCCGGGTTGAGTCTGCCGGCTTGGACGGTGCGCCTTGGACGATGCGCAAAGATCTCCGTTGCCTTTTGATCTGCATTATTGAAGGGCCGCGGCGCGATTGCCGGCTGCAGGAGCGTTTTCTCAGAGACGGTTTTTAAAAAGGGCGGAGTAAAAGATGGTTCAAGGAGGAATGAATTGGCGTTTAGGATTGGGCGCCGAAGTCCAAGCGGGGGGAGTTCACTTTCGCGTTTGGGCGCCTCAGCATCGACAGGTGGACGTTGTGATCGAGGAGAGCGGGTCGGCCTATCCGCTGGCGCCGGGGGGGGAAGGCTATTTTTCAGGAACGGTTTCTGAAATTCGCGCCGGAGCGCGCTACCGATACCGGCTCGACGGTGAGGGGGCCTATCCCGATCCCTGCTCACGATTTCAGCCGGAGGGGCCGCACGGCCCGTCGGTGGTCATCGATCCGGCGGCTTACCGATGGAGCGATGGCGACTGGCGCGGCGGACGCATGGCCGGCCAAGTGATTTATGAATTGCATGTCGGCACCTTTACCCCCGAGGGGACCTTGGATGCAGCGGCAGGCGAGTTGCCGGAGCTGAAACGAATCGGAATCACGATGATTGAACTGATGCCGGTGGCGGAATTTTCAGGGCGGTGGAACTGGGGCTACGACGGGGTCGATCTCTATGCCCCGACCCATGTCTACGGCGACGCCGAGGCGCTCAAGCGTTTTGTAGACGCCGCCCATCGGCAGGGGATCGCCGTGATCCTCGACGTCGTCTACAACCATTTGGGGCCCGACGGCTGTTATCTGAAAGAATTCAGCAAAGATTACTTTACCGATCGCTATTCCAACGAATGGGGAGAGGCAATCAATTTCGACGGACCGAATGCAAACGCCGTCCGGGAGTTCTTTATCCGGAACGCTTGTTACTGGATCGCCGAGTTTCACATGGACGGGCTTCGGCTCGATGCGACGCAGCAGATCTTCGACGCGAGCCCCAAGCATCTCTTGGCGGAGCTCTCGCAGCGCGCCCGAGAGGCGGCCGGCCGCCGGGAAATCGTTTTGATCGCGGAGAACGAGTGTCAGCAGGTCGTCAACTTGGCGCCGGTGGAGAAGGGGGGATATGGTCTCGACGCCTTGTGGAGCGATGATTTTCACCACGCCGCCCGGGTGGCGCTGACCGGCCGTCATGAGGCCTATTACAGCGACTATCGCGGCGAGGCGCAGGAGTTTATCTCCGCTTTGAAGCGGGGATTTCTCTCCCAGGGCCAGATCTATCAGTGGCAAAAGAAGCCGCGCGGATCGCGGGTGACCGCCGAGCCGGCGAGCGCCTTCGTTTTCTACATTCAGAACCATGATCAGGTGGCCAATCACCTCTGCGGCGATCGGCTGCAGGCGATGGTCGGTCCGGCGCGGATTCGGGCGATGACCGCGCTCCTGCTGTTGGCGCCCGAGACCCCGATGCTCTTTATGGGGCAGGAGTTCGGCGCATCGACCCCTTTTCTCTTTTTCGCCGACCACAATAAGACCCTCGCCCCTCTGGTTCATCAGGGCCGAAAGGCGTTCCTCTCCCAGTTCCCGAGCTATGCCACGGCGGCGGTGCAGGAGCGGATTCCCGATCCGAGCGCGGAGGAGGCCTTCCGGCGCTCGAAGCTCGATTTCTCAGAGCGAAAAAAAAACGAGGAGATCTATCTCCTTCATCAGGACCTGCTCCGGTTGCGCCGGGAAGATCCTGTTCTCTTCCTCCAATCCCGCAGCGCGATCGATGGGGCGGTCCTCGGGCCGCAGGCGTTCGTCATCCGCTTCTTCGGAGCCGAGGGAGACGATCGGCTGCTCGTCATAAACCTGGGATCGGATCTTGATTTACGTCCCGCGCAAGAGCCGCTGCTGGCGCCGGTGACACCGCATCCTTCCGGCGGCTGGCAGGTGGTCTGGTCGAGCGATGACCCTTCTTATTGCGGACCGGGCGCGGTCAATCCCTGTACTGCAGCGGGGTGGCGTCTTCCCGGTAAATCGGCGGTCTTCTTCTCTCCAATGACGTAGGGATCGGGGGGATGAGCGCCCCTTCTCTTTTTAGATATTTCTATTTTGTTCATAGTGAGGTGCGCCGATGAGTGAGCCGGTCTTTACCTTCAGTTGGAACCGAGAAGAGGGGATTGAATTTCTTCGCGGGCGGGAATGGCTCGTGACGAATGGCCTCGGCGGCTATGCCTCCGGGACCCTCCTTGGAATTCCGACGCGCCGCTATCACGGCTATTTTATTCCCAATATTCCGACCCAGGGGCGGACAGTCCTCCTCCCCCTTCTCGATGAAGAGGTTCTCCTTTCCGATCGCACGATCCGGTTGTCCGGGGCGGAGCGGGAAGATGAAACGCTGGAAGGGGAGGGCTACTCTTTTCTAAAAGAGTTTCGGCAGGAACAAATGGTTCCAACTTGGCGGTTCGAGATCGGCGGCGGTATTTTGGAGAAGCGGATTACCATGCCGTATCTTCAGAATACGGTCTACGTCGTCTATCAGTGGGAGGGACCCGGCCCGCTTCGGATGCAGATCCGTCCTTATATCGGATTCCGCGGCCACGACAAGCCGCTGCAAATCGAGCCGCGCGCGTCGCTCCCGGTGAAATTTTTTGAAGGATGTTGCGAAATCCGACTGCCGGACGAGGCCCCCTTGCTCAAGCTTTGCCTCTGTCCTGCGGGGCGTGAGTTCAATTTTGACGAAAAGGCAAGTGGAACGCTTTTCTACCGCGTTGAGCGGGACCGTGGGCATGAAGCGCTCGCTCAATTCTACAGCCCCGGCTTTTTTCCGCTGGAGTTGAGCCCGGGCGAGCCGGTCGCCCTCGTCGCCAGCACCGAGGGATGGGATCTGCTCGATATTCCTCCCGCGGCGCTCTTCGAAGCCGAGCGACAGCGTTTTGAGAAACTTTTAAATCTCGCCCCGCCCGCCGCCCGACACGGTTTTGCCGCGCAGCTCGTCCTGGCGGCCGATCAGTTTATCGTCCTCCCCGGCAGCCGGCTGGATGAGCATGCGCTGGCGCGCGCCTCCGGGGACATGGCCCGGACGGTGATCGCCGGTTATCACTGGTTCACCGACTGGGGGCGCGATACGATGATCAGCCTGGAGGGGCTGACCCTCTGCACCGGGCGTCACCGGGAGGCGGGGGCGATCCTCCGGACCTTCTCACACTATTTGCAAGAGGGGCTGCTTCCCAACCTCTTTCCGGAGGGGCAGCGGACCGCGCTCTACCACACGGTCGATGCGACCTTCTGGTACTTTCACGCGATCGATCGCTACCTGCAGGTGACCGGCGATAAAGAGACGTTACGAACCCTCTTCCCCGGACTGAAATCGGTGATCGAACATCACCTCAAGGGGACGCATTTCGGAATCGGTGTCGATCCGAGCGACGGTCTAATCCGGGAGGGAACGCCCGACCTGCCGCTCACCTGGATGGATGCGAAGGTGGGAGACTGGATCGTGACCCCCCGTCGCGGCAAGCCGGTCGAAATCCAGGCCCTCTGGTATAACACGCTCCGGCTGATGGCGACCTGGGCGGAGGAAATGGGGGAGTCCGGGGAACCGTATACCGCGCTGGCCGATCGGGCATCTCAATCGTTCAACGTCCGCTTCTGGTATGACGCAGGGGGATATCTCTACGACCTGATCGATGGCGAGGGGGGGGATGATCCGAGCCTGCGGCCGAATCAGATCTTTGCCATTTCGCTTCGTTTCCCGATCCTCAATGAAACCCGCTGGAAGCCGGTGATCGATCTGGTTGCGGAAAAGCTCTTGACCCCGTTCGGCCTGCGAAGCCTCGATCCGGGCCACAAAGATTACCAGGCGCGCTATTTCGGAGACCTGCGCGCGCGCGATGCTTCTTATCACCAGGGGACGGTCTGGGCCTGGCTGATCGGCCCCTTCTTCGACGCCTGGAGAAAGGTCCATGGCAACGGGCCGCAGGCGCGGGCGCTCTTGAAAGGGTTTGAGGCGCATCTTTCGGAGAGCGGGGTGGGGACGATCAGCGAGATCTTCGATGCGGCCCCGCCGCATACCGGACAGGGCTGCATCGCGCAGGCCTGGAGCGTTGCGGAGGTCTTGCGCGCCTGGCTGGAGAGCGAGGAGAAAGGTCAGAATTCAGAAGCCGGGCGTCAGAAGTCGGGATAAGAACAGGTCCCTATTTCTTCTGACTTCTGGCGCCGACTTTCTTACTTACCCCTCGACCCGTTTGAATAAAATGAGCGCCCGGCCGGGCAGGGAGAAGACCTCCCCGCTTTTGAACCGTTCCGCTTTCCGGTCGGGGGTCGTGGTGTCGAGCATGACCTCTCGGAGGACCGGCTGCGGCTCTTTGGGAAGGATGAATTGAATCGGCTCATGGTGGGCGTTCATCAGGATGAGGAAGCTGTCGTCATGGATCGGGTTTCCCTCCTCATCCGGTTCATCCATCTTTTCGCCGACCAGGCGGAGTCCCACCACCTTGACGAAGGCGCTGTTCCACTCGTTGTCGGTCATCTCCTCGCCGTCGGGCCGGAACCAGGCGATGTCTTTGACCCCGGTGCCGCGGATCTTTCTTCCCGAGAAATATTTCCGCCGTCGGAAGATCCGATGCTCTCGGCGGATTTGGATCAGCTTCTTGGTAAATTCCAACAGCTCCTTGTCCCGTTTTCCCCACTCCCAATGATGCCAGGCGATCGGGCTGTCTTGGCAGTAGGTATTGTTGTTCCCCTGCTGCGTCCGGCCGACCTCATCCCCGCCGAGGAGCATCGGCACCCCTTGCGAGAGAAAGAGGGTCGCCAGGAAATTCCGCTTCTGCTGTTCCCGAAGCGCGATGATTTCGGGATTGTCGGTCGGTCCTTCCGCCCCGCAGTTCCAGCTGTAGTTCTCATTCACCCCATCCCGGTTTTCCTCGCCGTTCGCGATGTTGTGTTTCTCGTTGTAGCTGACGAGGTCGTTGAGGGTAAAACCGTCGTGCGCCGTGATAAAGTTGATGCTCGCATACGGCCGCCGGCCGTTGTGCTGATAGAGGTCGCTGGAGCCGGTGAGCCGCCAGCCCATCTCCGAGATCAAGCTGTCATCCCCCTTCCAATAGCGGCGGACGGTGTCGCGGTATTTCCCGTTCCACTCGGTCCAGAGAACCGGGAAGTTGCCGACCTGGTAGCCGCCGTTGCCGACATCCCACGGTTCGGCGATCAGCTTTACCTGAGAGAGAACCGGGTCTTGATGGATGATGTCGAAGAAGGCGGCGAGCCGATCGACATCGTGAAGCTCCCGCGCGAGGGTGCTGGCGAGGTCGAATCGAAACCCGTCGACATGCATCTCATTGACGAAGTAGCGAAGCGAGTCCATGATCAGCTGCAGGGTCCGGGGGTGGTTCATGTTCAGGCTGTTGCCGCAGCCGGTATAATCCATGTAGTAGCGTGGCTGGCCGGGAACGGTTTTGTAGTAGGCGAGGTTGTCGATGCCGCGAAAGGAGAGGGTCGGCCCGAGATGATTCCCTTCGGCGGTGTGGTTGTAGACGACATCCAAGATCACCTCGATCCCGGCGGCATGGAGCGCCTTGACCATCTGCTTGAACTCCTGAACCTGGCTTCCCCGTTCGTTGGAAGCGGCATAACGGAAGTCGGGGGCGAAGAAGCCGATCGAGTTATAGCCCCAGTAGTTCACCAGCCCCTTCTCGGTCAGGTACATGTCGTCGACATGATGGTGAATCGGAAGGAGCTCGACCGCCGTGACCCCCAACTCTTTCAGGTAACGGATCGACGGCTCGGAAGCAAGCCCCGCATAGGTGCCGCGGATTTTCTCGTCGATCTCAGGGTGAAGCATGGTGAAGCCCTTCACATGGACCTCATAAATAATCGTCTTGTGCCAGGGGGTCCGCAGCAGGCGGTCGTCTCCCCAATCAAACGTCGCATCGATCACGACACTCTTCGGAACGCTGTCGGCATTGTCCCAGTCGTCCATTTTTAGGTCGGCATCGGGATTTCCCAGCGGGTAGGCAAAGAGCCGCTCGCTCCATTGAATGTTTCCGGAGATCGCCTTGGCATAGGGATCGAGGAGAACCTTCGTGGCATTAAACCGCTGCCCCTCCTCAGGCTTGTACGGACCATGGACCCGGAATCCGTAAAGCTGCCCCGGCCCGATCCCGGGAAGATAGCCGTGCCAGACCTGATCGGTCTGCTCGCGGAGGCGGATGGTTGCGGAGGCATCTTTGTCATAGACATCGTTATAAAGGCAGAGCTCAACACCGGTGGCATTTTCGGAAAAGAGGGCGAAGTTGGTCCCGTCGCCGTCCCAGGTGGCTCCCAGCGGATACGAGCGGCCCGGCCAGAGTTTTTTCTTCATGGTCAAAGCTCCTAACATTAAGAGAAAATGAGTGACGTTGAAAAGGAAAGCGCCTCGGACGTCAGAGGCCGCTCTTCTTGAGTGAACTTAATAGGGGACCGGAATCGATTTTTACACCGGGTTCCCTTTGTTGAAAGCGGAAGAGTACGCAAGGACACCCCAGGCTGTGGAAGCCCGACCTGATTCGGTTTTAATTCTGTGACTCCGCTGGTGCGGTGGATGGGGCCTGTTCTTCAGAAGGGAGTGGGCTCGAAGGTGGCCTTTTCAGAGCGGCCGGATGGCCGCCGAGATCTCTTCCGTGACACCTGGCACCTGGACCGCATGGATACTTGCATTTATTATAGCGATTTCGTTCAACCGGATGCAAACAGCGCATGGGTACTTGCTTTTTCGCCGCTTTTCGTGCAGCATCAGCTCCGATGAAGCTGACGTCGGTCGAATATGTCAAAGGGGCGCCCCGGATCGAAGAGTGCCCCAAGGTGCTGCTGCCGGAGGTGGCGTTTGTCGGGCGCTCCAACGTCGGGAAGTCGTCGCTGATCAATCTCCTTCTACAACAGAGAATGGCGCATGTCTCCGGCACGCCGGGGAAGACGCAGCTGATCCACTTCTATCTGATCAATCGCATCTTTCACTTTGTCGATCTCCCCGGCTATGGCTACGCCCGGGCGCCGCGCTCGGTAAAAGAGCAGTGGGGGCCGATGGTGGAAGATTACCTCTTTCAGCGCGAGCAGCTCCGCGGGATCGTTTTTCTCATCGACCTTCGACATCCCGATGCCGAGCTCGACCATAAAATGAAAGAGTGGCTCGACCATTTCCAGCGGGAGACCCTCTACGTCGCCACCAAGGCCGACAAAATCAACCGAGGACAGCGGAAGACCCAGATCGATGCGGTCAAAGTGTCGTATGGCATTTCCGATCTGATTGTCACCTCCGTGGAGACCCGAGAGGGGCGGGACGATCTTTGGCGGGAGATCGAGCGGATGGCGCTCGGAGGAAAGCGGGGTTGATCCTGAAGAGCGCAAGCCTTCTTCCCTGTCCTGAAAATCTTTTCTATACCTTTCGCTCTAAGTTCTGTCGACAGTTCGAAACAGCGGATAGGGCTCCGGCCTTGTGACCTCTTCACAGGGTGAACGGTGGATGGGCGCCTTCCGCGCAGGGCCTTCTGGGCAGAAGGCCTTCGGTCAAAGCGCGACGAGGCCTTTGGCATCGAAGTCTTTGGATGATGGAGAGTCCAGCATCTCATTCAGGGAAGGTTGTACGGAGCGGCCGATGGGGCCTTGATCAGGCGACCTACTTTACCTCGACGAACGAGTGCCCCCAGATGTCATTCATCCATTTTTGACGGAGGGCGTTTCGTTTTTCGTTGTGGAGTTTTTCTTCGATCTCTTTTTTGACCTTCTCGAACGGCTGCTTCCGAAGTTCGGGGGGGACTTGCACTTTGAAGAGATGAAAGCCGAGCGAGGTCTGGATGACCGGACTGACCTCGCCATCTTTGAGGGAGAAGATCACCCGATCGATCTCGGGGGCGAGGTCTCCCTTTTTGAAGAATCCGAGGTCGCCGCCGTTGCGCCGCTCGGCGCCCTCGCTGTACTGTTCAACCAACCGCTCGAAGTCGGTTCCCGATTTGAGCTCGGTCAGAACCTCCGTTGCCTTCTGATGTTTCCGCTCGACCGCATCGGCTGACGCCTCCGACGGGACCCGCAGGAGGATCTGCTTCACCCGAATCTGCTCCGGAAGTTGGAATTGCTCGGGGTGGCTGTCATAATACGCTTTGATTTCCTCTTCCGTCATCAGGAGGTTCGAGTCGACCTCGCGGTTCATCAGCTTCAGCGAGGTCAGCTGATTTCGCAGGTCGTCCATATATTTATCCCAGGGAATTCCTTCCTGCGAGACCGCCTGCTTCAGCGCATCGCGATTTTGAAAACGGTTTCGCTCTTCGATATCTTTCAGTGCCAGATCGAGCTCGGAATCGGTGACGCGGATTCCCTTTTTCTTCGCTTCCTGCAACAGCAGCTTCTGCTCGATCATCTGGTTGAGCAGGTCGTGCTCGACCTCTTTTTTCTCCGTCTCCGCGCCGCCGACGCGCAGCCCCTGCTTCTTTAGCGCCTGCGCCGCCTCATCCAGGTCGCTTTGTGTGATCGCCTCGCGGTTGACCACCGCCACCACCCGGTCGATGAGCACCGCCGAAGCGGCCTCTACGGAGGTAGAGAGGAGCATTCCCGTCAGGATCGGCAAGAGAAGGCGATTAAGAAAATTTGTGAAGCAGCTCTTCATTGATCTTGACCTCCGTTTTGCGGCGGATATTGTCGAACCAGCGGGAGAAGAGGACTTCCCGCTTCTCTTCCAAGAGGGTCTGATAGATCCGCTCTTTCACATCGTCGAAAGGAAGGGTCCGGGCCGGCTGACGGTCTTCCACCTTCACGATGTGATAGCCGAAGGGGGATTTGATGATGTCACTGACAAATCCGACCTCCGCCTTGAAGAGCGGCTCGAATTCGACCGGCAACTCGGCCGCCGTCCGATAGCCCAAATCCCCCCCCTCTCCGAATTCGGAGGAGGCATGGGTCCGGGCGGTCTCGTTGAAGTCCGCTCCTGCAGCGAGGGTGCCGTGGAGCGTCTTCGCCTCGTCCTCCGTCGGGACGAGAACCTGCCGCAGCTTGACCTGCTCCGGCAGATGCCACTCTTCCAGATGGCCGTTATAATACTGCATCAGCTCGTCGTCTGGTAGCGAAATCTGATCGCCGACGAGCTGATTCAGCAATTTTTCGATCAGGAGCGTCTCGCGAGCCGTGTTCTCCCACGCTTCTTTCGTCAGCCGCCGTTCGGCGAGAAAGCGGAGAAACGCCTCCTCGTCCATGTTGTCGCGGATCTCGGCCAGCCGCTCCTGCATCTCTCCTTCCTTCAGATCGATCTTCAGCCGTTTCGCTTCTTGCAGGAGCATCTTCCGCTCGATCAGCTGCTCCAGCAGGCGCCGCTTCAACGCCTCTTTTTCTTGCTCGGTCGCCTCCAGCCCTTGCGTCCCTTTTTCATTCGATTCGGAGAGCTCCATCTGGAGCTCTTGAAAGGTGATCGGCTCGTCGTTGACCAGCGCCACCGTCGCCAGCATCGGAGAGGGTTTCTGCTGCCAGCAGCCAGTGAGAAGCAGAAAGAGAAAAACGGGGGGGAGGAGCGGTCCCAGGCACGACGCCGGTCGCTTCATTTTTTCCCTTTCTGCAGGGTCGAGAGACAATGGGCGACATCGAGAAAGAGATCTTCCCAGGCGCGGTTCTTGATCTGAATCTCAAAAGAGTAGTGGGAGGTAAAGTGAATCCGGTTGCGGAGGGTCTCCATCAGCCGGAGCAGGTCATTTTCGGTGATTTGGGCCGATTCATCGAAGACGAACGAGAGGACCCGCTCTTTCTCTTCGATCTTCACGATCCGGAGCGCTTTCGCCATCGTCTTCAGTTGGATGATCTGGAGGAGATGGACCACCGGCTCCGGAAGCGGGCCGTAGCGGTCTTCCAGCTCGCCTCGGATCGCATCGATCTCCTCCACCTCCTCGCAGCTGGAAAGACGTTTGTAGATCGAGAGCCGCTGATAGGTGTCGGGGATATATATGTCCGGTATAAAAGCGGAGAGCTGGAATTGCAGCGCCGGCTCGATCTCCTTCTCGACCGCGACCCCTTTGATCCGCTGCACGGCGTCTTCAATCATTTTTAAATAAAGCTCGAAGCCGACCGCCGCGATCTGTCCCGATTGTTCCTGACCCAACAGGTTCCCCGCGCCGCGGATCTCCAGGTCGCGCGCGGCGATCCGGAAGCCCGAGCCGAGCTCGGTGAACTCCTGAATCGCCTGCAGCCGCTGCCGCGCCTCCTCGGTGAGCATCCGTCCCTCGCGCACCAGCAGATAGGCATAGGCCTGCTCGTCGGAGCGGCCGACCCGCCCGCGAAGCTGGTAGAGCTCGGCCAGTCCGAATCGGTCGGCGTCGTTGATGATCATGGTATTGGCCGAGGGGATATCGATCCCCGATTCGATGATCGTCGTCGTCAACAGGAGATTGTATTCCTTCGCCTGAAATTTGAGCATCACCTCTTCCAACAGCGGCTCCCGCATCTGGCCGTGGGCGACGGCGATCTTCGCCTCCGGTACCAGGTCGGCCAGGAAGCGACCGATCTGCTCGATGTTATGGACCCGATTGTGGACAAAGAAGACCTGTCCTCCCCGGACCAGCTCCCGGAAGATCGCCTCGCGGATGATCGTCGGATCGAACGGGGCGAGGATCGTCCGAATCGCCAGGCGATCGGCCGGCGGGGTCTCGATGACGGAGAGATTGCGGACCTGCGCCAGCGCCATCTGCAGGGTGCGGGGGATCGGTGTGGCGGTCAGGGTGAGGACGTCGACCTGTTTTCGAAGCTGCTTGAGCCGCTCCTTGGCCCGGACGCCGAAGCGGTGCTCCTCGTCGATGATGACCAATCCGAGGTCCCGGAAGTGAATGTCTTTCTGAAGTAGCCGATGGGTGCCGATCAAGATATCGACCCCTCCCTTTTGAAGCTCGGCGACCACTTCCTTTTGCTCTTTTCGGGAGCGGAAGCGGCTTAAGACCTCCACCCGGACCGGAAAGGAGGCAAAGCGGTTGGCGAAGTTTTGATAGTGCTGCTGCGCGAGCAGGGTGGTCGGCACCAGCATGGCGACCTGCTTGTTCTCCATCACCGCTTGGAAAGCGGCCCGCATCGCGACCTCCGTCTTGCCGTAACCGACATCGCCGCAGACGAGCCGGTCCATCGGCTTGGGCTGCTCCATGTCGGAGAGGACCTCTTCGATCGCTCGGAGCTGATCGGGGGTCTCCTCGTATTCGAACGCCGCCGCGAACTCCTCCGAAAGGGAGGGGGGCGGGGCGAACGGGTGTCCTTTGACGACCTCCCGCTCGGCATAAAGCTGCAAGAGCTCTTCGGCAATCTGCTGAACTTCTTTCTGAACGCGAGATTTGGTCTTCGCCCACTGTGTCCCTCCGAGCCGGTCGAGCCGCGGCGGGTTTCCCTCCGGTCCGATGTAGCGCTGGACGAGGTGCAGCGAGTTGAGCGGGACGTAAACTTTATCCTTGGCCGCATATTCCAGAACGAGAAAATCGGAATCGTACGCCGGCGCCCGCTCCTGCTGCCGGATCGAGAGGCGCTTCAAGCCGACATACCGGCCGATCCCATGGTCGAGATGAACGATATAATCGTTCGGCTTCAAATCCTCGAACGAGGAGAGAAGCCCGGCGCCCGACGCCTTGTGCTTAGTGCGGCGGGAGGAGGTGCGCCGTGTCGGCGCGGCGCCAGCCCGTCCCATCAGCGCCTCTTCGGTTAAAAACGCAATTTTGATCTCCGGAATCGAGAAGCCTTCCGAGACGGCGCCGATAGTGAGATAGATCGGCAGCGGAAAGGTCGCCGCCGCGCCTTGGCCCGGATCCCAGAGCCCCCAGGGAAGGTCGTGGTCGGAGAAGAGGTGCTTGAACCGGGCGAGCTGGGTTTCATTCCGAACCGCCACGACGACGAGGTGGTCTCGGCGGAGAATATCGAGCGTCTGCATCACTTCGGAGAAAGGCTGCCCGGGGCGTCCCAATCCAAGCGAAGGGATCGACCGGACATCGAACGAAAAGCGCCGGGCGTTGCGCTCCTGCCGCAGGGAGAGCGACTCGAGATCGAGTCGGGTCCGCCCCGGGTCGGCCTCCAACAAGAAATCAAGCGGAAGATAGAGCTCGTCGGTCTTGGGGTATTTGGGATTTCGGCGGGCGGCAAAGAGCGCCCCCTCTTCAACCTCTTCCAGAAAACGCTTTCCTTTCTGCAAGACCTCGTCGGGCTCATCCAGCACCAGGAGCGCGCCGGCGGGGAAGTAGTCGATTAATGGGATCCGGTAGAAGTTCGGGTCGAAGAGATTTTCCCGCCCGAGGATCACCTGAACCGAATCGATCGGTGAGATCGATTTCTGCGTCTCCGGATCGAACGTTCGGATCGATTCGATCTCATCGCCGAAGAATTCAATCCGGACCGGCTGGGGCGCGCCCGGCGTCGAGAGATCGACGATCCCGCCGCGAAAGGCGAGCTCACCCGGCTGCGTCACACTGGTAACGACTTCATAGCCCCCTTGATAGAGCCGCTCGATCAGGGTCTCTTTCGAGAGGGTCTCTCCTGTTCGGAGGGTGAAGGTTCTTTCTTGAATGACCGATTTGGAGACGACCTTCTGTAAGAACGCTTCAACGGAGGTAATGACCGACGCGGTCGGGTTCTCCGTCAGTCGGTGGAGTGTCGCCAGGCGCTGCGCAATCCAGTCGGGCCGGGGCGTCGACGGCTCGTACGGCAAGATATCCCACGGGGGAAAGAAGAGGATCTCCGATGGAGGATGGGCGGCGGCGTCGAGATCGAGAAAGAATCGAAGCTCGCGATGGAACCGCTCCGCCTGTGCATGGGAAGGGGCGACCAAACAGAACGATCTCCCTTCGCGGACAACGCGGGAGAGAAAGAACGCTTCGGACGACCCCCACAGGCCGCTCGTCTTAATTTTAGTGGTTCCCTCTCCGATCGCTTCCAACACGGGCGAGAAGAGGGGAGATTGAAGTTGGTGAATCATAAATTAAATGCGGAATTTGAAATGCGGCGCGCGGTGTAATCGGAATAAAGGTTTCCGCCCCGCGCCTTTAACCCTTTCTGCGGTGCATGCTTCCATACTATAACACAGTTCATTCTGAAGTCATCCCCGGCCGGCTCGGCTGAGGATGCGCTCGATGAGGTTCGTGGTGGAGGCGCCGGCGACCGTCTTGATCCGGATCACTTTGCCGCCCTGCCGTTCCACCGTCTCCCGTCCGACGATCTCATTGAGGCTCCAATCGCCCCCCTTGACCAAGATGTCCGGGATCAGGGTGTCGATGACCCGGCCGGGGGTGTTGTCGCTAAAGAGGATGAGATAGTCGATGCAAGCGAGCGCGGAGAGGACCTCGAGCCGCTCTCGATGGGGGACGATCGGGCGGGTCGGACCTTTCAAACGGCGAACCGAGGCGTCTGAGTTGACGGCAACGATGAGGCAGTCGCCCAACGCCCGGGCCATGGACAGATACCGGACATGTCCGACGTGGAGAAGATCGAAGCAGCCGTTCGTGAAGACGATCTTCTTTCCTTGCTTCTGGAGCGCGCGGATCTTTTTTTGAAGGGTGGCGAGGCTGATCTCTTTTGCCAATTTCACTTTTTGTCCCCCTCCAGTTCGGCCAGGAGGCCGGCGATCAGCAGCGGGAGCATGATCTCATGATGCCCGGTGAGCGCGTAGCCTCTGCCATGTTTCTGCGTCGGCCGCTTCACGACGTTCGTGATCGGCCGATAGTGTTGGATGAAGTCCATGTTCACCACGGTAAAATTTTGGACCGTCCGACCGAGGTTCCGGGCGATCGACAATGATTTTAAGAAAATTTCCGGGAGGAGCACCGCCGAGCCGATGTTAAAGTAGATTCCCCCTTCCAGATCGGCGACCCCTTCGGTATAGCGGCGGAAGTCGAGATACGATCCCTTCCCAATCGCCGCGCCGTCGGCCGAGGGGTGCATATGGATGATGTCGGTTCCGATCGCCACGTGGACGGTGGCCGGAATGCCGAGGCGGGCCGCGGCCGCCAAGAGGCTGTTCTCGGTGTAGGGGAATCCGCCGGCGAGGATCATCTTCCCGACCGCTTCCCCGATGCCGATCCCCTTGGCCGCTCCCTTCGTGATCGCCTGGTTGAGATAACTCGCCGTCTCCTCCGCCATCCCAAAGGTGCCGTCTTCCAACTCCGGGGCGACATCCTCGGAGGTCTGTCCGATAAAGGCGAGCTCAAAGTCATGGATGATTCCGGCGCCGTTGAGGGCGAGGCCGGTGAGGATCCCCCGCTCCATCAGATCGATGATCAACGGGTTGAGCCCGACCTTGATGACATGCGCCCCCATCGCAAAGAGGACCTGTTTCTCGTTCCGATGGGCCTCGGCCGTTGCGGTGAGGACGGCACGAAGGTCTTTGGCGGCGAGAATTTGAGGGAGCGAGTTCAGAAAAGCCTTGACCCCAGCACCCGGTGAGAGCGGCGCGGCGAATTCCTCTTTCCGGACCTTGCTCGGCCGCTGTTTGACGGAGTAGGTCCGGAGCTGATCCCAGGGGAGCTCCGTTTTTTTCTTCATCCGATTCCTTTCTGCTTCGATTCGGGACGCAAGGACCATTCGGCCCGTTGCAGGCCGCTGAGTTGAACGATCAGCTCTTCCGCTTGATCGATCTCTCCCTGCGCATAGAGGGCGGGGAGGCTCGATTCGGCCAGGCGGGTTAAGATTTTTTTCCTCCGCTCGACCGGTATTTTCTTCTCGACCAAGATCCGCTTCACCCGGGCGAGAAGCTCGGTAAGGAGGGAGACCGTCGGCGGTAGCGCCTCTTTTAATTGATTTCGAATCACTTTGGCGAGGGCCGGGCTCTTCCCCTGTGTCGAGACCGCCACTATGATACCGCCCTTGGAGAACGACGCCGGTACAATAAAGCCGCCCGTGTCGGCGCCCGCCTCGCTTAGATCGGCCCGGTTGAGGAGCACCCCTCTTCGTTTCGCCTCCCGGAAGACCGCCTCGTTGACCGCCGCATCGTCGGTGGCGACAAAGGCGAGCCGCGCCCCTTTTAAATCGCCCCGACGGTAAGGTCGGGCGTGAATTTCGACTGACCCCTCGGTTTTCCACCGGGTGAGACGGGGGGTCAAGCGGGGACTGATCACCTTCACACACGCGCCTGCTTTCAGGAGGGCGGCGCTCTTTCGTTCTGCGACCGGACCGCCCCCGATTACCACCACGAGCTGTTGTTCTAAATTGAGAAAGAGAGGATAGTATCGCATTGACTCGGCATAGATTGGATGGAGGCTCCTTCGGATCAGGGGTTCCCTGAGACGGGAGAAGGGCGGATCGATGCGTCCAGTTCGGAGAGCATCTGTTTTGCGCCCCTCGCGAAGGAGCTCTCCGGATATTCTTGCAGCAGCCGCTGGAGGGTCTCTTTTGCTTCTTCGCGCTGTTCCGAATAATAAAGTGAGAGTCCTTTGTAATAGAGGCTTTTTTCAATCAGAGACCGATTTTCCCCCTTTGTGATGATCTTCTGGAAACGGGCGATCGCCGCCGGGTAGGCGCTGTTTTTGTAATAAAAATAGCCGACATAAAAATCATGCTGTGCCAGCCGACGGGTGAGGTCATGGAGTTTGTCTCCCGCCTCTTGGGTGTAGAGGCTTTGCGGGTAATCTTTGACCACCTTCTGGAAAGCCGTGATCGCCTTCTCGACCGGGCCCGGATCGCGATCGATCGTGTTGAGCTGGTGGTAATAGCTCATGCCGAGTCGATATTGCGCAAACGCCGCCATCCGATGGAACGGGTGGAGTTCCAGGAACCGCTGATATTCCTCCGCGGCGGCGGCATAATCTTCTTTGACAAAATGGGCTTCGCCCCGCTTCAGGAGGGTGAGGGCGTCGTAGATTTTGCCGGCTTCTTGATCGGAGGTGTCGGCGATCTTCTCATCGATTCCGAGCAGCGACAGGAGGTCTGATTTCTCCCCCGATCGGCTGCAGCCGACCAGGAAAAGGGCAAGTAAAACGACGGCGGCGCGACGGATCATCATCCCTCTCCGGAGGGGCGTTTGTCGCCCGCTCCCATTGAAAACAATGAGGTAATAAATAACAGATCTTCCCGGAAAGCGCAAGGGTCATGCATTGACAGAAGCGGAAGAGAACTCCTATAATCGCGGCCTATGCCGTCGCAAATTATCGGAACCGGAATTGCGCTTCCCAAGCGGATCGTGACCAATGCCGAGCTTTCGAAGCGGCTTGGCTTGACCGAGGGGGAGATTGAAAAAAGAACCGGCATCCGGCAGCGACACTGGGTGGAGAAGGGAGAGACGACCGCCTCGCTTGCCGCCGAAGCCGCCCGGGCGGCGCTCGCTTCGGCCGCGCTCTCGACGGAGGAGGTCGATTTAATCGTCGTTTCGACGACGTCACCCGATATGGTTTTCCCCTCAACCGCTTGCCTCGTACAGCGGGCGCTTTCTCTCCGAACCGTCCCGGCGCTCGATCTAAATGCATCGTGCACCGGATTTTTATACGCCCTGTCGGTCGGGGATCAGTTTATTCGGAATGGATCGGCCGGAGCGGCATTGATCATCTCGGCCGAGGTGAAATCTCCGTTTGTGGATCCGGACGATCCCTCCACCGCGATCTTGTTCGGCGACGGCGCGGCGGCGGTGGTGCTGGCGCGGGGCGAGCGGGGAATCCGATCGATTCGCCTCCATGCCGACGGGGCCAAGCATCGGTTGATCTCCCTGCCGGCAGGGGGATCGCGTTGCCCGACGACCGCCACGTCGCTGAGTGAAGGATTAAATTATATGAAGATGGAGGGGAAGGGGCTCTTCCGAATGGCGGTGAGGAGAATGGAGGAGGCGCTTCATTCCTTTGCTCAGGAATCGGCGCTCCCCCTCTCTGCCGTCGACTTTTTTGTTTTCCACCAGGCGAATTTGAGGATCTTGGAAACGGTTTTTAAACGGGCCGAGATCCCTTTAGAGAAGACCCGTATTACGATTCCCCGATACGGAAACACCTCTTCTTCCTCCCTTCCCATTGCGTTGGATGAGGCGCTTAAAAGAGGGGAGATTCGTCCGGGGAATCGGGTGGTACTCTGTGCCTTCGGAGGAGGGCTGACCTGGGGAACGGCCTGGATCGATTGGTGATTATTTCTTGGCTTTCGATTCAGTGGAGAGGCTGGACAGAATCTTCCTAAACCGGTTTTTCCAGTATTCGCGGCGCTCTTTCTTCCACCGTGCCCGCTCGTAAAGATCAACCGCTTCGGGTGCTTCCTCCTGCTGGTGCTTGAGAGGGGACTTCTTCAATACGGGTCTTTTGGCCTTCTTTTTCTTCGTAACAACCGTTTTTTTTGTGACGGTTCCGGCCTTTTTCTTCTTCAGTGCCATTCAAGCCCCATTTGAGTGGTTCCCTTCCTCCAATCTTCTTTATGATCTTGCGATCTCCATCTGGACAATGGTGTTGCCCATCCTCTCTTGAATCAGACCGTGAGCATACTGGAAGGTCGCTGCATCCTGAATCTCATGGCCCAACTGCTCCTGAAACCTTCCGTCCGTGGAGTTGGACAGTATTGAATGCTGGGCCGTCTCCAGGATCACCTGCCCGAGCTGTTCCTGGGCCGCTCCGATCTCCGAATTATGTTGCTGATTCAGAACGGCCGCTTGTTGGATCGCTTGTCCGAGCTGCTCCTGCGTTTGGGAGTGCGCCAGGGTGGAGAACGCCATTAAAAAAAGTACCGCCGAGAATCCGATGATTCGGCGAATGATAATCGATCTCATGCTTCACCTCCTGTTTATGGATCATGCTGACGAGGAGGCGTTTTGAAATAAAGACGATTGCTAGCTTTATCATACTCTCTTGGGATTATTCTTGTCAAGCCAATGAAAATAAAAAAATAGATCAACAAATTCAATAGCTTAATTAATTTGTCTTGACAAGCCCAAAAATGTTGAGAAGAAAATCGGGATCGGGGTTCGCATGGATGCGTTTCTGTAGAAGGGATTAATCGTCGGAATGAATCAGGGTCATTTTACCCGTGCAGCCCGTCCGGACGGAGATCAGGTTGGATTGCTCCAGTGGTGCGACAGTCGTCCTGCCAACTTGGCAACGTTCTCCAGAAAGGAGTGGTCGAGGGGCTTTCCCTGCCGTTGTGTTTTGCGATGGAGGACAAAAAGATGGAAACGGTTTTGAGTTTCCCAAAGGTCGATGTGCAGGTTGCCGCGATCGGCGATGTTGAGGAGGTAAGAGGTTTCTTCAAGCGCTTCGCGCGATCCGGTCTGCACCAGACGCTCCATCTGTTCCTCCAATAACGACTGCAACGATCGTTCGACCTCATCCACCTCCAGTTCAATCCCCCACTTTTTTGCTTCATCAAGGATTCGGAGGATCCGGTCGAATGCGGGGTGATGGGGGAGGAGCGCGATCTCTTCACGCAGGTCATGGTGGAGCACTTGCTCCGCCGTCGCAAGATAGGTTTTCAAAAGTTTCGCCTGAGTCGACTGGAGGTAGAGCATGAACCGCTGATGATCAAGATAAATCTGCCGCCAGATCGTTTCATATTGCCGGAAAAGGGTCTGGCTGACCTGCGAGAGCACTTTTCTCCTCACCTCGATTAAGAGATCTTTTAAGCTGAATGATCGCTCTCCCAAAGATTGATAGAGGCCGCGGACTACATCGGCCTGGGAGCCATGATGGAATTTATCGATTAGATCCGATTTCATCCGCTCATATCCCTCGATGCCGAGCATCGCACCGACCGCACAGTGAAAGTCGTGTCCGCCAAAGTGGAGCACCCCAAAAATCGCCTCTTCGATGCCGAGCGTAATCTTGGAGGTAATATGGGCCCGCCCGATGGCCAATGTCAATGTCCCGTCGGTGACCTTTTGATAATCTTGAAGGTCGATCTGATAGCTGTAAAGCGGAGTGCCATACGGTTGTTCCTCGAAGAGGGAGGCGATGGCAAAATGAGCGATGACCCGCTCCGCATCGACCACCGCCCCTTTGACGAACCGCTGATAGATCAATGCGCCGTCGCCGAGCTCCGGAAGATTGCTCTTTGCCTCTTTTAATCTCTCCAGAAGGAGCCCTTCGACCTTTCCCCCCAACCCCGATGCATCGATTTCTTTGGCAAGCTGGGCCGCCCGGCCGGCATATTTGAGGATCTGAGTCGCTTCAATTCCGGAGATGTCATCGAAGAACCAAGCGCAGCTGGTGAACATCAGCTGGCCGTTGCGCTGCATCTCCAGCAGCTTGAGCGCCTGCTCCCGCTCCAGTAAATTGAGCCTGTGTGACTGGTGCTTGGAAAAGAAGGCCTCGGTCGCCTCCCATGTCAACGCCCCTTCCTCGCGCTTTCGAATGAGGGTAATATAGTGGTCCCGTGCCTGCCAAGGATCTTTGAGCCACTTGACCCCTTTTCCTTCAAAGATCAGATCAAGCGACTTCTTCATTGCGTCGAGCCCTTCGCGCAGCGGCTGGCGCCATTGTTGGTTCCAACCGGGATTTCCCCCGGAGTGACAGCCGCAATTCGACCTCCACCGCTCCACCCCATGAAAGCAGCTCCAGGAGGTTTTCTCGAAGAGATCGACCTCATAGGTGGGCGGATTTTTGGAGAGATATTCTCCATAATTGGTCAGCTCGGCGATTTCTTGCCGCTCAATCTCTTGAAGGCTGTAAGCAAGCGCCATGTCGCCATGGGCAAAGTGATGGCCGTACGACTCCCCATCGGTTGCGATGTGGAGGAGCTGCGGCCACTCGCGCGCATCCGAAAAACCGCCGCGGAGCCGTTCGACGAACGTCTCGCCGCTCCCTAAGAGTCGATCGAAGGCGACCGCGTGTGAGATGGGACCGTCATAAAAGAAGAGATCGATAAAAAGGCCATCACTCAGAAAACATCGATACGGTCGGGTCGGATCGATCTTCATCCCGCCGACCTCTTCCCACTCTCCGCCGCTGTCTCCCTCTGCTGAATCGGTCGGGATCGGTCGGATTCGCTTTGCTTGATGGGGGGCCAACAGGGTAAAGCGGATTCCCTCCTCGGCGAGCACCTGCAGCGACTCCAGGTCGACCGCCGTCTCGGGAAGCCACATCCCCTCCGGTTTTCGCCGGAAACGCGACTCAAAGTCGGAAATTCCCCATCGGACCTGCGTTACCTTGTCCCGCCGAGACGCAAGCGGCATGATGATATGATTATAAGCTTGCGCCAGCGCGTTGCCGTGTCCCCCCCGCTCCCGAAGGCTGATCTGATCGGCTTCCAGAATCCGTCTGTAGACATTCGGGTGTGCCCGCTCCAGCCAGGAGAGGAGGGTGGGACCGAAGTTAAAGCTGATTTTAGAGTAGTTGTTCACGATCTCCAGAATCCGGTTCTCATGGTCGACAATCCGCGCCGCCGTGTTCGGGAGATAGCATTCGGCCGAGATCCGCTCGTTCCAGTCGTGATAAGGGGTGGCGGAATCTTGAAGCTCAATCTCGTCGAGCCAGGGATTCTCCCGGGGGGGCTGGTAGAAATGTCCATGGATGCAAAGATACCGTTTCATTATTTTCCAATACCTTAAACGTTGAACCGCTGTGTCGCTTGAAGCGCCAGGTAAGCGGCGCCGATCATCCCGGCGCTCTCGCCGAGGAGTGCCTGCCGGATCTCGATCCGCTTCAAGGCTTCCGCCTCGGTCATCCCGAAAGCCCGCCGGGCGACCTCCTGCCGAAGAGCGGTCTCAAAAAGCGGGAGCGCGTTGCTGACCCCGCCGGAGAGGATAAAATAGTTGAGGTCGAGTAGGTTCGACACATTCGCGATTCCGATGCCGAGGTAATAGGCCATCTCGGCGAAGGCGGCTTTCGCGATCGGATCGTGCCGCCCGGCCGCCTCAGCCACCTCGAAGGCGCTCTTCCAGGGGGGAGGAGCCGAATCGACCGTCCCGTTCTCCCGGAGGCGGCTCCACTCTTCTTTCGCCATTCTGACCAGGGCCGGCCACGAGGCGTAAACTTCCAGACAACCTCTCGAACCGCACCCGCAGGGGGGGCCGTCCGGGGTAATCTGCATATGGCCGATCTCCCCGGCTTTGCCGCTCTCACCATACCAGAGTTTTCCACCGAGAACCAGCCCGCCGCCCACCCCGGTGCCGAGGGTGATCAGGAGAAAGTTTTCCAGCGTCCGCGCCGCGCCGACCCATCCTTCTCCAACGGCCGCGGCGTTCGCGTCATTTTCGACAATGACCGGGACCCCGACGGTCTCTTCAACGGCGGAGCGGATCGGAAAGCCGTCCCAACCGGGAAAGTTGGGAGACTGGATAATGCGGCCCTCTTTAAAATCGATCGCGCCGGGAATGCCCAAACCGACCCCGACGAGCGATCGCCCCGGGCTCATCTTCCGCAGATCGCCGATCAACTGTGCCAGGTTTTGAAGAACCCGCTTCCTCCCCTCGACCACCTCCGTTCCGAGGCGACCTTCAAAAATAACGGTCCCATTCGCATCAAGGGTGGCTCCTTTAATAAAGGTGCCCCCTAAATCGATGCCGATAACGAAGGTGGATGGGTCCATTTTTAGTCTAGGATCCTGTTTGTATTAAGGCTTGGCAGGCACCGGCGAGCTGCTCCGACTCTTTCTCCTCGGAGGCTTCCACATAGAGGCGGACGATCGGCTCGGTTCCCGAGGGACGGATCAAGGCCCAGCCTCCCCCTTCTAGGAAGAGCTTTACCCCATCGAGGTGGGAGACGGAGAGTACCTTTTTACCGGCGATGCTGCCGGGGGGATTCTTCACGAGCGCGCTCGCCCGTGTTTTCCCCTCTTCCGAGAGGTGAAGGTCCCGCCGTAACGGATGGAAAAAGCCGACCCGGCGGAAGAGGTCGTCGAGCATCGCTCGGATTGAACGCTTCCGCTTCGCGACCATCTCTGCAACCAATAGGCAGGTCAGAATCCCATCTTTTTCCGGAAGATGTCCCTGGATGGAGATCCCACCGCTCTCTTCGCCTCCCAGCAAGATCTCTTTCTTCGAGATCAACTCCCCGATATATTTGAACCCGACCGGCGTTTCAATCACTTCCAACTTGTGTTCATGCGCTACGGCGTCGACGAAGTGGGAGGTCGCCACGCTGCGGGCCACCTTGCCGGTCCATTTTCGATCGGTTACGAGGTAATCGATCAGAAGGGCGATGATGTAGTTCGGCACGATCGGGACCCCGCCGCGGTCCAAAATGCCGAATCGATCGGCGTCGCAATCGGTCGCCAGGCCGAGGTCATACGCTCCGTCGCGCATCTTCTGGATCAGCCCGGCGAGGCTCTCCCCTTCCGGATCGGGGCGGATGCCGCCGAAATTTGGATCGCGCTCCGCATGGATCAAATCGACCGGAGTTCCCAACTCTATCAAAATCCGGTCGAGATAGCCGAGCGACGTTCCCCAGAAGGGATCAACGGCGATCCGAAGCGTGCCCTGGGAGAAGACAGATTTACTGAGGAGCCCGACGACCTTCTCCCGATAGGTGTCGCCGATCCGTTCATCGCGCCAGAGCCCCTCCCGCTCCGCTTCCGCTCTGCTTTTCTGCGGAATCTGAATCGGCTGGTCGAGCAGGGCGTTGGCGCGGGCCTCGATCTGTTTCGTCGTCTCCGGCAAGGCCGGTCCTCCCCAGGCGGGGGAGAATTTAAGGCCGTTCCACTCGGGGGGATTGTGGCTGGCGGTGACGGTAACCCCGCCGGCGAGCCCGCGGTTTAAAATCTCAAACGAGACGACCGGCGTCGGAACCGGATCGGTCGATCGGATCACCGCAATGCCGTTGCCGGTCAATACGGAGGCGACCGCGCCGGCCAATCGGTCTCCGATAAAGCGGGTGTCATAACCGACGAAGACCGTCGGCTTCCCCTTCGTGTTCTGTTTTAAATAATCGGCGATCGACTGTGCGACCACACGGACGCGGTCAAAGGTAAAATCCTCCGCCAAAAGCCCCCGCCATCCTGAAGTGCCGAATTTAATTGTCTGCATCATCTCCCATATTATAGCGGATCTCTCGCCGTGCGAGCCGGTTTTTAATCATTTTTAATCAATAGAAAAAGCGGGTCGGCGCGCGGGGGATCGTGACGATCCCTTTATTGTTCACCGTGAAGCGTTGCCGGTCGCTGTCTAAATCATGACCGATTCGATCTCCCGGTTTGAGCAGATTGAAGCGGTCGACGATCGTCCGTTTTAATCGGCAGCCGGTGCCGACCTCGCAGAAATCAAAAAGGATCGAATCTTCCACCTCGGCCCCTTCTTTAATGACCACCCCTCGCCCGATGATCGACCGCGTCACCTTGGCCCCTTTGATCACACTCCCCTCGCCGAGGAAAGAGTCGGTGATCTCTCCCCCCATTACCCGCGCGGCCGGCGTGTTGACGGCGTCGGAGAGGATCGGCCAGTCGAGGTTGTTGAGGTCAAAGTGGGGCTGCTCGCCGAGGAGGTCCATGTGGGCGTCATAGTAGGCTTGGATATTTCCGACGTCGCGCCAATAGCCGCGCTCCTCGTATGGCTTGAGTCCGGGAATTTGGTTTTTATTAAAGTCGTAGGCAAAGACGCGTGCCTCCGGAAAGAGCTCCGGGATGATCGTCCGGCCGAAGTCGTGCTCGCTGTGCCGCTTGGCATCCCGCAGGAGCGCGTCCATCAAGATTTCTCGGTTAAAAACGTAATTCCCCATCGATGCATAAGCGAATTTCGGATTGCCCGGCATCGGCGGGGGATCTTTCGGCTTTTCGACAAAACCGGTGATCCGCCCTTCTTTGTTCACCTTGATGATTCCGAAGCGGTTGGCCGCTTCGATCGGCACCGGAATCGCCGCGACGGTCACGTCGGCTTCCCGTTGGCGGTGAAAATCGACCATTTGTGCGATGTCCATCCGATAGATGTGATCGGCGCCGAAGACGATCACCAACTCCGGGTCGAAATTTCGGACGACATGGAGATTTTGATAAACCGCATCGGCTGTCCCCTGATACCAGCTCTCTCCGCGACGCATCTGCGGCGGGGCGATCGTAATGAAGTGTCCTTTGATCCGGCCCCCCAGCCTCCAGGCGGCCCGAAGATGCTCGATCAGCGACTGCGATTTATATTGAACGACGACATAGATGGAGAAGATGCCCGAGTTGATAAAATTGCTCAGAACGAAGTCGACGATCCGATATTTCCCTCCAAACGGGACGGAGGGTTTGCTCCGGTCACGGGTGAGCGGAACGAGTCGCTCTCCACGCCCTCCGGCCAACACCATTCCAAGCATCGTCGGCGGCATTAGACCCACCTCCGCGGGGACATGCGGAATCGGTCATCTGAAGAGGTGGAGCAATAAGAATAGGAGGGACAAGATCTCGTCGTCGGGTAACAGTTCATCAAGCACCGTTAGAAAGCAGTGCAAATCAAAAGTTAACTCTAACCTAACAGATTCTTTTCAAAGGTGTCAAGAATTCGGACTGATGCGAATTTCTCAGCACAAAGTGAACGGTTGGTCGATACAAATCGCATCCTTTTTCACCCGCATTCGCCCGCCGAGGCCCCGAGTGACCTCCTTATCCCCTTTTGATTTTTAGCCCCAAACCTGATAGAATTTTTTTTATTTCTTCCACCACTCACCGCTTCGTAGCGCCGGCGGTGATGACCCGCCCGGCTTCATTGCCGCGACGTGCCCCACCTCAAGGAGAATGCATCATGACTTCCAAACAAAAGCCACCGTTCATCGAATTTCTTCGACAGATGACGCTCATCCGTCGATTTGAGGAGAAAGCGGCCGAGATGTATGCCCTCGGCAAGATTGCCGGTTTCTGCCACCTCTACATCGGCGAAGAAGCGGTGGCGGTGGGGGCGATCGGGGCGGCCGATCCGAAAGATTATATCGTCACCGCTTATCGGGACCATGGACATGCCCTGGCGCGCGGATTGGAGCCGAAGCGGGTAATGGCGGAGTTGTTTGGAAAAGCGACCGGTGTTTCGAAGGGGATGGGGGGGTCGATGCACCTCTTTGACGCCTCGCGGAATTTCATGGGGGGCTATGCGATCGTTGGAGGGCACATTCCCCTGGCGACCGGAATCGGCTTTGCGATGAAATATGAAAAGAAGGACCAGGTGGTCCTCTGCTTCTTCGGGGAGGGCTCCGTTCCGTCGGGGAATTTCCATGAGGCGCTGAATCTCGCCTCCCTGTGGCGACTGCCGGTGGTTTACATCTGCGAGAACAACCGATTTGGAATGGGAACCCCGGTGGAGCGGTCGTCGGCACTTTACGACATCGCCCATGCCGCCCAGGCGCACGACATGCCGTTTCATCATATCGACGGGATGGACGTGACCGATGTCTACACGCAGATGCAGAAGATCATCGAAGGGGTTCGAAAAGCGAAGCGGCCGATCTTTGTAGAAGCCCGGACCTATCGGTACATGGGACATTCGATGTCCGATCCGGCCCACGGACATTACCGGACGAAGGCGGAGATCGACGAGCATAAAAAACGCGATCCGATCTTGACCCTGCAGCAGCTGCTGCTTGAGACGAAGGAGATCACGAAAGAGGAGATCTCCAAGATGGAACGCGACATCCAGGACATCGTCCTGGAGTCGGTCGAGTTCGCCGACAAGAGCCCGGAGCCGCCCCTCTCCGCGCTGAGCGAATATATTTATGCACCGTAAAGAGAATATCAAATTGTTTGTTTTGTATTTTTTTCAATCCGGAGGTTGAATGGCCCATATTGCTTACCGTGAAGCGCTCGGCCAAGCCATGAGCGAGGAGATGCGCCGCGATGAAAAAGTCTTCCTGATGGGGGAGGAGGTCGGCTTCTATCAGGGTGCATTCAAAGTGAGCCGGGGGATGCTCGAAGAGTTCGGGCCGATGCGGGTGATCGACACCCCGATCACCGAGGCCGGCTTCACCGGGGTCGGCATCGGCGCAGCGATGGTCGGGCTCCGCCCGATCATCGAGATGATGACCTTTAATTTCTCGATCCTGGCGATGGATCAGATCATCAACAACGCCGCCAAGATCCGATCGATGTCGGGAGGCCAGTTCACCGTCCCGATGGTTGTTCGGGGGCCGGGCGGCTCGGCCGCGCGGCTCGCCGCGCAGCACTCTCAGAGCCTGGAGTCGCTCTACTGTCACATCGCTGGTCTCAAAGTCATCGCCCCTTCCGTTCCTAAAGATGCAAAGGGGCTGCTCAAAAGCGCCATTCGGGACAACAACCCGGTGATCTGTTTTGAGGCGCAGGCCCTTTATGGAACCATGGGAGAGGTGCCGGAAGGGGATTACACGATCCCGATTGGGGTCGCCGATGTGAAGCGAGAAGGGAAAGATGTCACCCTGATCGCCTGGTCGAAGATGCTGCTGCTCTGTCTGAGGACGGCGGAGGAATTGGCAAAGCAAGGAATCGACGCCGAGGTGGTCGACCCGCGAACGCTCCGTCCGTTGGATCTGGAGACGATCCTCCATTCCGTCCGAAAAACCAATCGCGTCGTGATTGTGGAAGAGGCGTGGCCTTATGCCGGCGTGAGCGCTGAAATCGCCGATCGGATCAGTCACGAGGCGCTCGATGTTCTCGACGCCCCGGTCGAACGGGTGACGGGAGAAGATGTGCCGATTCCGTATGCGAAGAATCTGGAGCAGGCGGCGCTCCCCAGCTCCGAAAAAATTATTCATGCGGTCAAAAAAGTGATGTACCTGGAATAATTCAGTTCAAAGGTAAAAGGTGAAGCGCAGGCCTTGCCGATCCGAGCCGCGGGGCGTAGGGGCATCGGAGGAACCTTTTCCTTCAGTCGCCGCACGGGCCTCCACATTCTAATAGAAATGAGGGTTCTTATGGCAAACCGCGTTGTGATGCCCAAGTTGACCGACACGATGGAAGAAGGGGTTCTCCTCAAATGGTATAAGCACGAGGGGGATAAGGTGGAGAGCGGCGACCCGATCGCCGAGGTCGAGACCGACAAAGCGGTCATGGATCTCGAGGCCTTCGCCTCGGGAACGTTGAAAAAGATTCTCGTCCCGGAAGGATATGTCGTTCCATCGGGGGATTTGATCGCCCTGATTGCGCGCGAAGATGAGGATGTCGACGAGGTCCTCTCCCACGAAGCAAAGCCGAGGATGCGGAAGAAGGAGCTGAAGGGGGCGCCTGCGGAGCGGGAGAAGCCGCCCGGACCCCAGGCAGAGACCTCGCCCCAGGAAGAAGCGGGAACCCGGGCGCCGACGCCTCCCAATAAAGAGACCTCTGCGAAGGAAGCTCAAACAAAGGAAGCTCAAAAAAAAGAGAGACCGGCTGCCGCCCCGCCGCTCCGCTCCGAGGGAGAGGAGATCAAAGCGTCGCCGCTCGCGAGAAAGATTGCCCAGGAGCGGGGGATTGATCTGAGGTCGGTCAAGGGGTCCGGGCCGGGGGGGCGGATCACCCAGCGGGATGTCGAAGAAGCGGGCGCGGGAGAGGGCGCCGCGGGACCGCAGGCGGCAACCAAAGGGAGGGAGGAGACGGGTGCGGGCACAGCGGCCGTTTCCCAGATTCAAGGGGAAGAGGTTGAGCTGTCAATGATCCGCAAGGCGATCGCCAAGCGGATGACCCAGAGCAAAGCGCCGGTGCCCCACTTCTATGTCACCTCCGAAATCGATATGGGAAAGATCCTTTCTTTCCGAGACGAAATGGAGAATGCGCCCAATGGGGTGAAGCTGACATTGAGTGAGCTCTTCCTCAAAGCGGCCGCGCTCACGCTGCAAAAGTTTCCCGGGTACCGATCGACCTTTCTTGGAGATCGGGTCCGCATTGCGAATTCGATCGACGTCGGTCTCGCCATCGGCGTTCCCGATGGGGTGATCACGGCGGTGATTCGGAATTGCGATCATAAGACCCTCTCGGAGATCTCAGCCGACGTCCGCGATAAGGTGAAGCGGGCCCGTGAGAAAGGATTGAAGCCGGAGGAGTATACCGGCGCGATCTTCAGTGTCTCGAATCTCGGCATGTACGACGTCGAATCGTTCAGCGCGATTATCACCCCGCCGGAGTCGGGGGTGTTGGCGGTCGGATCGATTTTACAGAAGCCGATTGTGACCGACGGTAAGATTGAGATCGGCAGGACGGTCAAGGTGACCCTCTCGACCGATCATCGGGTGGCCGACGGCGTACAGGCGGCGGAGTTCTTAAAAGAGTTAAAGCGGATTCTTCAGAACCCGCTCTATCTGGCGCTATAGCGATCACCAGGGGGTGGGACAGGGCGTGCCTGATGGAAAGGCCTAAAGTCGATTAGGAATTCCCCGATGCTGTTCCGTATGAAATTTAAGTAAGAGGGGGTGTGGGGTAGGGCGCACCTGGTGTGAAGATCGAATACAAAAGACTTCTTCCAGCGCCGGCTCCACATATAACGCCACATATAAGAGGAGTTAAAGGTGGCCGACGATAAAAGCTATGACGTCATCATTTTAGGAGGGGGGCCGGGAGGCTATGTCGCCGCCATCCGCGGCGGGCAGCTCGGTTTAAAGGTGGCCGTCGTCGAGAAGGAGGCGGTCGGCGGGGTCTGCCTTCACCACGGCTGTATCCCTTCAAAGGCGATCATCCGGAACGCCGAGGTCCTCTCGCTCATCCAACATGCGGAAGAGTTTGGAATCAAAGTCGACAACATTCGCGCCGACTTCGGCCAGGCGATTGATCGAAGCAAAAAGGTGATTCAGAAGCTCTATACCGGTCTCCAGCATGTCATGAAGAAGAGCAAGGTCGATATCTACACCGGCGTCGGGAAAATTCTCTCACCCAATGAGATTGAAGTAACCGGGGCCGACGGAAAAAAGAGGGTTCGGGGAGAGAATCTTATCATCGCCACCGGCAGCCGCGTTCGAAGCCTGCCCGGGCTGAATGTCGACGGACGACGGGTCCTCACCAGCGATGAGGCGCTGCTCCTTCGGGAACTCCCCCGCTCAATCACGATTATCGGCGGCGGCGCGATCGGCGTCGAGTTCGCTTATGTTTATTCGGTCTATGGGGTCAAGGTGACGATCGTCGAGATGCTGCCGACCCTTCTTCCTTTAGAAGACCGCGAGGTGACGACGCTGCTGGAGCGGAGCTTCAAGAAGCGGGGGATCGAGCTCTTCACCCAGACCCGGGTGGGGCCGATCAAAGATCAGAACGGCGGTTTCGCCATCGAGCTGCAAACGGCGGAGGGGGGAAAAACGATCACCACCGACGCGATCTTGGTCGCCATCGGCCGGGCTCCCAACATTGATGGGATCGGTCTTGATGCGATCGGTGTCGCGATCGATGAGAAGCGACGGTTGATCAAAGTCGACGCGCGGATGCGGACCAACGTGCCGAATGTCTTCGGCCTGGGCGATGTGACGACCCGGCCGGCGCTGGCCCATGGGGCCATGGCGCAGGGGGTCTCGGTGGTTGAAGCGATCGCCGGAATGGAGCGGCCGCCGGTCGATCTGCTGAATATTCCGAGCGCGGTATACTGTCATCCGGAGGTCGCCTCGGTCGGCCTGACCGAGGCGAAGGCGCGCGAGGCGGGCCACGAGATCAAGGTCGCAAAATATCCCCTCGCGGCGAACGGCCGGGCCGTTGCGCTGGGAGAGACCGAAGGGTTCGTCAAGATCGTCGCCGATGCGCAGTATGGCGAAATCCTGGGGGCGCACATCATCGGCCCGGAAGCGACCGAGCTGATCGGCGAGTTTGTCCTGGCCAAGACGGTCGAAGCGACCGCGCTGGAATTAAAACAGGCGATCCATCCGCATCCGACCCTCTCCGAGGCGGTGATGGAGGCGGGCGGGGCCATCTTTGGGGAAGCGATTCATTATATTTAATTTAGGAGCATCATGCCCGAACGACATTTCCTAACCCCGCCGCAACGGCGTACCGAGCGGCTTCCCCCCTGGTTTAAGGTTCAGCCGAAGACCGGGGCCAACTACTTGAAGATCCGCCAGCTGGTCAAAGCGCTGAACCTTCACACCGTCTGCGAGGAGGCGCAGTGCCCGAACATTTGGGAGTGCTGGAACATCGGGACGGCGACGTTTATGATTCTCGGGGATATCTGCACCCGCAGCTGCGGTTTCTGCGCGGTGACCTTCGGACGTCCGACGGAGTTAGACCTCGCCGAGCCGGACCATTTGGCGGAGGCGGTGGCCGCGCTCGGCCTTGGACATGTCGTCGTGACCTCGGTGAATCGGGATGAATTGGAGAATGGCGGGGCGGAGCTCTTCGCCGCATCGATCCGAAAAATCCGAGCGCGCGCTCCGAGTTGTACAGTCGAAGTGCTGATCCCCGATTTTCAGGGGAAGAAAACGGCGCTCGATCTGGTCCTGGCGGCCCGACCTGAGATTCTGGCGCACAATACCGAGACGGTGCCACGCCTTCATCCGCATGTCCGTCCCCAGGCAAAATACGACCGCTCGCTGCAGTTGCTCGCCTGGTCGAAGGAAGCGGGGCTTCTCACAAAGACCGGATTGATGCTGGGATTGGGGGAGACGATAGACGAAGTGCGGGCCGTCATGGCCGACCTGGTCGAAATCGGCTGCGACATTTTAACGCTGGGTCAATATCTGCAGCCGACCGCCAAACACCTTCCGGTCGTCCGCTTCGTCCACCCGGACGAGTTTGCTCAATTGAAAGAAGAAGGAGAGCGGATGGGACTGGCCCACGTCGAAGCCGGCCCGCTCGTTCGAAGCTCCTACCACGCCGAAAGCCAGGCGCGCGAGCTCCCTGGAACCTTGCCGATCATCCCCTAAATGAAGCGCGTTTCCATCCTGATCCGGTGAGGCTTAAAGGGTCAGCTTCCCTTCCTTGGATGCAATGATGTCCGACACCCGAAGGCGTCTCCGGATCTCTTCTACGGCGGAGCTAAAGTCGGTAAAGACCGCTTTGTTGATCCAAAGATCGGTCGGGTGTTTGGGCTCCGGGTTCGCTTCCGCCACAATGTAACCCCCGTCTACTTTTTCCAGCAAGATCTTCTCGTTCATGTGGACCTCCTGAAATTAGTTTACTACATCAATTTCACTCTCGTCAAAGTCAACGATCCCTTCCTGATTTCTCTTGATCATCCGCCGCAAGACGATTAGAATAATTTTCATTTTAGGCGAAGCTTTCGAGGGGCCGATCGGATTCTCGAATCGATCATATTCAGCCGCCTATTATCCTGAGCGTTATTTGGTTTGGAAACCCTTTTGAGCAAGGAGTCACGAATGGAACGTCTGAAGGTCCGTAAGGAGAAGGATTCATTGGGCGAGCTGGAAGTCCCGGAGTCGGCCTACTATGGGGTCCAGACGGCCCGGGCGATTGCCAACTTCCCGATCAGCGGACTGCGGCCGCATCCAACCTTCATCCGGGCGACGGCGATGGTCAAATGGGCGGCGGCCCAGGCGAACATGGCGATCGGAAAACTCGATCCCAAGATCGGCAAAATTGTCCAAAAGGCGGCCGAAGAGGTGATCGACGGAAAGTGGAACGATCAATTCGTCGTCGATGTCTTTCAAGCCGGCGCCGGAACATCGCACAATATGAATACCAATGAGGTGATCGCCAACCGGGCGATCGAAATGCTCGGCGGGAAACGGGGCGAATACAAGCTCGTTCACCCGAACGACCATGTCAACATGTCGCAATCGACCAACGATGTCTTCCCAACCTCGATGCGGGTGGCGGCCCTTCTGAAGCTCCGTGAGCTCGATCCGGTCCTGGCCCGCTTTGAAAAAAGACTTTCCGAGAAGGCGAAGGAGTTCGACGATGTGATCAAGTCGGGCCGGACGCATTTGCAAGATGCCGTGCCGATTCGGCTGGGACAGGAATTCTCCGGTTATGCCCGCGCGGTTTCGCGCGCGCGCAAGCGGATCACCGCCGCCTCGGAAGGGTTGAAGGAGCTCGGCATCGGCGGGTCTGCGGTTGGAACCGGCATCAACACCCATCCCGATTACAAGAAGAAGATGGTTGCCGCGGTCAAAAAGATTTCCGGTCTCGATGTCGTCCCCTCCAACAACCTCTTCGAGCGGATGCAGAGCATGGCCGATTTTGTCGAGATCTCCGGCGCCTTGCGTGAGCTGGCGGTGGAGGTGATCCGGATTGCCAACGACCTTCGGCTTCTCTCCTCCGGGCCGCGAACCGGTCTCGCCGAGATCGTCCTCCCGCCGGTTCAGCCGGGATCGTCGATCATGCCGGGGAAGGTCAATCCGGTGATGGCGGAGGTGACGAACATGGTCTGCTTCCATGTGATCGGAAACGACCTGACGATCACGATGGCGGCGCAGGCGGGCCAGATGGAGTTGAATGTGATGATGCCGGTGATCAACTTCAACCTCCTCCAGTCGATCGAGATCTTGACGCGCGACATCGACCTCTTCACCGAGCGATGTGTGAAAGGGATCACGGTCAACCGCGAGCGCTGCAAAGCCTATGCGGAGACGAGCGTCGGGCTCGCGACGATTCTCAATCCCAGGATTGGATACGAAGCGGCGGCGGTCGTGGCGAAAGAATCGGCCGCCACCGGAAAGCCGCTTCGGGAGATCATCATCGAAAAAAGAATTCTCTCACCGAAAGAGGTCGATGAAATTCTCAATCCGATCCAGATGACCGAGCCGAGCGAATAACGCCAAGCGGAAAGCGGTTCAACAGATGGATATTGTCGATCCACATATCGAGGAATATTTAGAGCGTCTTCTTCCGCCGCGGGAGCCGGTGGTGGCGGAGATGGAGGCGCTGGCGGAAAAGATCCGATTTCCGATCGTCGGGCCGCTGGTCGGACGCCTTCTCCATCAGCTAACGCTCATCCATCATGCGGAGCGGATTGCGGAGTTCGGCTCCGGATTCGGTTACTCCGCTTATTGGTTCGCAAAGGGGCTTCCCAAGACCGGAAAGGTGATCTGCACGGAGGGGTCGGCCGATCGGATCGCTCAGGGAACCGACTTCCTGACCCGCGCCGGCTTGATCGATCGGGTGACCTTCCGCCAGGGAGATGCGCTGGAGCTGATAACCCCGGCGGACGGCCCATTCGACATTATTTTCTGCGACATCGATAAAGAATCCTATCTGGACGCCCTTTCCCTCGGCATCCCGCTTCTGCGGCCCGGCGGCCTCTTCATTGCCGACAATGTCCTCTGGAGCGGCCGGGTCACCTCCTCCTCCACCGATCCCGACACGGCCGGAATTCAGGCTTTCAACAAAGCGATCTATGCCCGTCCCGAGCTGACCTCCACGATCATTCCACTCCGAGATGGGGTGTCGGTGAGTATCAAACGGTAGTCTGTTTGCTTTTTTGGGAAGACTGGGAATATACTCCTAGCTATGGTTCGACCTCTCTCCCAAAAGGCGGTAATGCCGCTCCTCATTTTTGTTTATACGGCCGCCGTGATTCTCGGCACATACTGTTTCGGTCAGACGGGTGTGTCGCGCCACGGACATCATCAGTCCTCTGCCCCGGATCACCCCCTCGGGTGTCTTCTCGCCTGTGACACCTCGGTGGCGGAGAAGGTCCCTCCCGCGCTGCCCCCATTTTTTATTCTTTTTCTTGGGTTTTCTTTTCTTTTCCTCGTTTCTTTCCCCTCCCAGCGGGTGGTTTGGAAGACGCACGATCGTGCCCCTCCTCTGCTTGAAGCATTCATCTCATAAACAGGGCGATCAGCGATCTTGGGTCTTTCAGGCGGCGGTTCGGATGTGAGTCCGTCTGCCGGGATGAGGAGGAAAAATCAATGCGACGATATCGATTTGTGCTTTTTGTCCTGTTTTCCATGCTCGTTTTATCTCCACAGCTTTTGTTTGCCCATGGCGTCATCGGCAAACGCTTCGTTCCGGAATCGCTGACGGTGACCGATCCGTTTCCCTCCGATGAAGCCGATCTGCTCGCCTTCTCCCATCAAAAAGACAATGACGTTTTGAGCAATGTTTATGGTTTTGGGATCTCAAAGCGGCTGTCGCAGAACCTTTCGGTCGATCTCGATGGAGCGTATGATCAGATCCGTCCGAACGACGGCTCCCCCAGTGTGCGCGGATTTGAAAATATCGGGCTGATGGTGAAATATGCGATGCTTCGGGTGCCGGAACATGAATTTTTGGTGACCTCCGCCTTGGGATGGGAGCTCGGAGGAACCGGCACCAAAGAGATCGGAAGAGAAGCCCACAGTGCCATCGCTCCGCAGCTTCTTTTCGTCTATGGATTGGGAGACCTCCCCGACGCATTACAATATCTACGGCCGTTGGCGATCACCGGACAGGTGGGATTGAGTGCACCGGTCGGGAACCGGAGCACGGAAGCGGCTGAGATTGCCAATACCCTCAGTTATGGCTTTGTCGTCGAATATAGCATTTTGTACCTTCAATCGTTCATCAAAGACATCGGGATCGGCTGGCCGTTCAGCCGCCTGGTGCCGATCACCGAGTTCAGTTTTGAGCAGCCATTGAACGGACCGAACGCAGGCCAAACGGTCGCGACGGCCAATCCGGGGGTGATCTGGGCGGGCAAATATTACGAGCTGGGCGTGGAAGCGATCTTGCCGCTGAACGATCGCAGCGGCAATCATGCAGGGGTGCGCGGGCTCATTCATCTCTTTTTGGATGACATGTTTCCCAACAGCTATACCTGGACCCCGTTCGGCGGGGTCTTGGGGCCGACGCAACGATAAGGTCAGGAACGATGAGCGCGCATCGAATGAATATCGGATCCTATTTCGCCTCCGTCTTGTTTCTCTTGTTTTGGGGATCTTCGGTCTGGGCGCATGCTTTTCCGATGCGCTCGGAGCCGAGGGTCGGGTCGGAGGTGAAACAGTCTCCGGCCCAGGTAAAGATCTGGTTTGACGGCGACATTGAGCCGGCGTTCAGCAGCCTGAAGGTCACGGGACCGGATGGCAAAGAGGTCGATGCAAAAGATGCGAAGGTCGATGAGAAGGAACATAACGTCCTGATCGTCTCCGTCCCCCCTTTGAGTCCGGGAAAATATCGGGTGAATTGGGAGGTGGTGGCGATAGACACCCATCGGACCGAGGGGGATTTTACATTTACTGTAAAGTGAGATCATGGCGCAACCGCTTTCTCATCTGATTGATTCTCACCTCTTCAGGATGGCCCTTTTCAAATGGTTCGACATCATCGGGATCGTCCTCTGGATCGGCGCGCTCGGATTTCGCCTCCTGGTTTTTCGCCCTTCTTTAAAAGCGCTCCGCGATCCCAGTATAGAAGAGCGGCTGCGACGGGAAGAAGCGGCCTATACCGAGCCGGCGCTGCGGGGCCTTCTTGTCTATCTGATCGTCCTCCATTTCATCACCTGGGTGCATCAGGCGGAGATGATGAGCGGAAAGCCGCTCTCCGACATTCTTCCGGTGTTGCCGATTGTCCTGACGAAAACCCATTTCGGATCGATCTGGGTGATCAAGCTTTTCCTCCTTCTCTTTCTTTTTATCCTGATTCGAATCCGATTCCGATTGAGAGACCCTCTCCTCTTCGGATGTGGCCTCTTCCTCTGCGTCACGGAGAGTCTGGTGGGACATCCCTTTACGCACGGCGTCGCGCAAGGGGCGGTCTTCTCGGATTGGGTTCATCTCACTGCGGTCTCGATCTGGATCGGAGGGCTTCTCCCGCTGCGGCGTTTGGCGAGCAAAGGGGCCGTCTGGATGGCGCCGGATCGTCTGGCGCTCTTTCTCCGGACCCTCATCGGCACCTTTTCGAAGTGGGCCATCGTGGCGGTTGCCCTAATCGTCACGACCGGCAGCTATAATGCCTTTCTGTTTTTGGACCGGCATTGGATTTTTGATTTCAACTATGGGCAGGTCCTTTTAACGAAGCTGCTCTTGGCCGCGTCGGCGATCGGGATGGGAGGGGTGAGCCGGATCTACATCCTCCCTTCTCTGTATCGGGTCGAAAGATCGGCGCCCGAATTGGAGCGCCGTTTCTCTCGATTGATCCTGATCGAGGTTGGTCTCGCCACGGTGACCCTCCTTTTGGCGGCCTTGTTGACGCAGACCGCCCCGCCCCCTCCTCCCGCGCAATGATGGAAAATCTGAGGACCCTTCCTACCAAGGGCTAGATGATTTTCGACAGGTCGGCCAGCTCGGTCAGACTGTAATCGGGCGTATATCGCGCGATCGGCGGCGGCAGTCCCGTGCGGTTGATCCAGGCCGCATCCATCCCGAGCTGCTTTGCGCCGACGACATCATTCTCAAAGCTGTCGCCGACAAAAAGGGCGTCCGAGGGAGAGATGCCGATCTTTTCACAGGCGGCGAGGAAGATGTCGGCGTGCGGTTTTCGGATTCCGATTTCGGAGGAGATCAAGATCGCTTCAAAGAGATGATCGACCCCCTCTCGCGCCAGAACCCGATAAACCGTATCGGTATCGTCAAAGTTTGAAACCAGTCCGAGCCTATATCGTCTCTTCAGTTGGTTCAACAGCCGGCGGTGTTCCGGGGCGCAATCGAGGCAGAGGGCAATCTGTCCAAGGTGTGTTTCGAGAAAGCGACGATGAAGCCTCTCCCAGTCCGCTCCCCGGGGAACACCGAGCTTTTCCAAAAAGCGCTCGAACCGGGTGGCGGAAGAGATCTCCTTTTCCGATTCCTCCCGCAGGCGCCAGATCGCTTCGGTTGTTTCGACAAAGTGATCGTGAAATTCCTCGTAAGGGATGGCGGAGAAGCCGCTGAACGATTCGTATAGGAGGGGGCTCGTTGTTCGAACCTGCCGGCCGCGAATTTCAACGAGCGGAAGCCGGTCATTCCGGAACGGCATCAGTGTATCGCAGAGGTCGAACAAGAGGGCTTTGTATGGCCTCATTCACCTTCCCTTTGAGCGTGTTCGACGGCGGCGGCGTTTCGAATCAGTCCTGACCGCTTGGCGCGGACAAGCGGGGTGTGGCCGAAGCGCGCTTTGAATTGCCGGTTGTCTTCGATCGCGCGAACCTCTTCCAGCAAGAGCGATGGGCCGGCCCCCTGCGCGGCCGAGAGGCGCGCCTCATCGGTCTCGATCGGTCGACGGTTGTAGGGGCAGACCTCCTGGCAGGCATCACAGCCGAAGAGCCACCCGTCCATCTGCGAAGCGAGCGGCTCCGAAATCTCCCCTTTGTTCTCGATGGTCAGATAAGAGAGGCAGCGCCGGGCGTCGAGCCGGAACGGCTCGGTCAACGCCCCGGTCGGGCAGGCCTCGAGGCAGCGCCGGCAGCTCCCGCACTCAAAGAGGGCCGGCGTGTCTTCGTCCAGGTCGAGAGTGGTCACGACCTCGGCGAGAAAAACCCACGAACCGTAATCCGGCGTAATGAGCAGGGTGTTCTTCCCGATGAAGCCGAGCCCTGCCCGTTCGGCAAAGGCGCGCTCTAATAGGGGGCCATGATCAACATACCCTTTCCAGCAGCGTCCGCCGCGCGCTTCGATCGCGGCGATCAGCTGCGTCAGCTTCTCTTCAATGATGAGATGATAGTCTTCCCCCCAGGCGTACCGAGCGATCTTTCCTGTCAGTGTCTCTTTCGGGACGGCATCGGACGGGGGTGACTGGTAATAATTAAGGGCGAGACAGATCACGCTTTTTGCCTCCGGAAAACGGAGCCGGGGGTCGGCGCGGACCTCGGGGGATTTGGAGAGGTAGGCCATCTCTCCGGCGAAGCCGTCGGCGAGCCACGTCGAAAAATGGCGGCCGGCCTCTTCCACCGGCTCGACCGACGTAATTCCAACCCGATGAAAGCCGAGCGCCAAGGCGATTGATTTAATCTCTTCGGTGAGGGTCGATGTCATTTCAGGACTCCGCGGAACGGCGTTACGGCGATTCCCCCGTCAGCTCGGCGGCCAGCGCCTCTAAGAGCGGCCGGTTTGCCTCCGGAAAAGGAAGGGAGAGAAGCGTCTCGGGCGAGACCCACCGTAACTCTTGCGCTGCAAGCGGCTTCAGATCGTCTGAAAGGGGCCGGCAAAGAAATGCATGGAGGATAACGGTTCGATCGGGATAGGGGTGTCTCTTCGTCCAGAGGAGCCGTTCGATGGCGATCCGGGCCCCCAGCTCCTCTTCTATTTCGCGGAATAGACAAGTTTCAATCGTTTCTTCGCCATCTCGTTTTCCCCCGGGAAATTCCCACAGCCCGGCGAGGTGAACCCCTTCTTTCCGACGGGTGATGAGTACCTGCCCTTCCCGGAGGATTACCCCAATCGCCACATCAATCACCGGTTTTTCCAAGCGTCCTTCCCGCAACCTGCCTGCAAATCAATAGGGGAACTATATCAGAAGTCGAATCCGATGCCAATCCGGAGGAGAGAGGGGCTTCACGGACCCCTCCGGGCCGCTTCGATTTTGTTGATCTTTTAAAGGCCACCCGGTATAATGATCCGTTTTTATTTCCTTATTCTGACGAGGTTGCTTGATGCGCATCGATGGACGAAAGAAGAACCAGCTCCGACCGCTGAAGATCACGCGGAACTTTATCAAGCATGCCGAGGGCTCCGTCTTAATTGAAATGGGGGATACCAAAGTGATTTGCACCGCCACTGTCGAGGAGCGGGTCCCCCCTTTTATGCGCGATCAGAAAAAGGGATGGGTCACCGCCGAGTATGCGATGCTCCCCCGTTCTACGAAAGAGCGAATCTCGCGGGAGTCATCGAAGGGAAAGGTCGGCGGGAGGACGCATGAAATTCAGCGGCTGATCGGCCGGTCGCTCCGCTCGGTCATTGAGCCGACGATGCTGGGGGAGCGGACGGTCTGGATTGACTGTGATGTCATTCAAGCCGACGGCGGCACCCGCACCGCGTCGATTACCGGATCGTTCCTGGCGCTCTTCGATGCCTGTCTGTTTTTAAAAAAAGAGAAGAAAATAGAAGCGATTCCAATTCGGGATTACCTGGCAGCGATCAGCGTCGGGAAGGTGAACGGCGAGCTCTTTCTCGATCTGAACTATCCGGAAGACTCCAAGGCCGAGGTCGACATGAACGTCGTGATGACCGGGAGCGGAAAATTCGTCGAAGTGCAAGGGACCGCCGAGCAGCAGGCATTTGATAAAAAGGAGCTCGATCAGCTGTTGAGGCTCGCCACCGCCGGGATCAAAAAACTGATTGCCGGCCAGAAGAAGTTGATCGGGGAGCTGAAGTAGGTGCTTTTGGTGATCGCGACCGAGAACCGCCACAAGGGGGAGGAGCTCGCGTCAATCCTAAAACAAGAGATACCGATCGAGGTTCAAACGCTGGCCGACTTTCCGAGCGTCCAGCTTCCGCCGGAGACCGGATCGACCTATCGAGAAAACGCGATCCAGAAGGCGGTGTCGGCCGCCCGCGCAACCGGACAGTGGGCGCTGGGAGATGATTCCGGCTTGGAGGTCGACGCGCTCGACGGGGCGCCGGGTCTCTACTCCGCCCGGTTTGCCGGAGAGGGGGTCACCTATGCCGACAACCGGAGAAAGCTGCTCGAGGCGCTCGGAGATCTTCCCGATGAAAGACGGGGGGCGCAGTTTGTCTGCACGATCGCCGTCGCCGGTCCCGATGGAACGGTAGCGGTGGTGGAGGGACGTTGCGAGGGACGCATTACTCGGGGTGCGTCGGGAGAAGGGGGGTTTGGATATGATCCGATCTTTTTCCTTCCGGCCTACAATAAGACGTTCGCCGAGCTCTCTCCGGAGGAGAAGAATCGAATCAGCCATCGCGGGCGGGCGGTCCGCGCGGCGATTCCGCTTTTGAAGAAAGCGGCCTCTTGAACCAAATCGACTATTGAGGTATCTTTAATGTCGTTTTCGGGGTGTGGCGCAGCCTGGTAGCGCACCTGCTTTGGGAGCAGGGAGTCGGAGGTTCAAATCCTCTCACCCCGACCAGTTTTTTACTCCGCAATCCGCATTTCGAGATCTGCACTGCCTTTGCTGCGCCTGTAGCTCAATGGATAGAGCAGTAGCCTTCTAAGCTATTGGTTGCAGGTTCAATTCCTGCCAGGCGCACCAGTTTTCCGATCGCTCGCATATCGCGCCTGCCCCAATAACCAAAGGCCTGCCAGCCCGCTCCCCATCAGAAGCCATGCGGCCGGAAGGGGTACCGGAGAGATTGCGCCGGTGACCGTGATCCAAGAGGTGCCGCTGCCGGTTAAAAGATTGGTCAATTCGGAAGAGAAAGAAAGCGCGCTCGGCTCAAAGATCCGGCCGTCATATAAGCGAAACCGGTCTTCACTGAGTGTGGCGGTGAACTGTGCGGAGCGAAACTTTTCCGTCTCCGGAAATTTTAATTGGCCGGTCGGATCGGTTCCGAAAAAGCCATACAAGCTCGGGCCGATCCCGCCCAGATCAATCCGCTGCACCGTCCCATCCTCATGTGTGAGCACCAGCAGACTGTCTTTAAAGATCAGCGGGGTAAAAACAGGGGCGATGGGAGGGGCCGCCCAGCCGCCGTTGGCCGGAGCGCCGGTGAAATTGCCGATCGCGAAGGTGTTTTTCGAGGGTCCTCCCGCCGCGCCTCCGTTGAACAGGCCGAAACTGAGGACGCCGACGTTAATGGTGTCCGCTGAAGCGGGGGATGTCATGAGAAGGAGATGAAGGAACGATACGAACAGAGCCGACAGCAGCAATCGGTGTACTCGCCGCATAAGAGAACCCCTCCATGGAATAAGACAGATGGCTGATCGCCGATGTCTAGCGTCACACACAAAGTGATTTTTGTCAATGTAGAATCCCAAAAGAAAATATTGTTTTTACCTGTTCAATCCCTTTCGGGCTCAGGGTGACCTTTTGTCGGTCTGCCTGTTTAGAAAACAGCTTTTCTTGCGCTCACCCTCGCATACGTAATTAGTGTTACATAATAATTTATATTTTTCTGCATGATCTTACTGACCTCCGCGATGAAAATGAAACAAATCCAATTTGATAATTGACAAAATGTATCTTTTTCATTACACAATGAATGGGCCAACTGTATGCCTTCGGAAAATCAGCGCAAAGACGCTAGAAATCCAGATTGCCTTCTTCAGAAATCGAATGTCCTTTTTGGAGCTCCAATACCGTATAAGAAGCCATTGGTGGGATGGCCGGCTGAAGTGGGGTGCGGGTGAAGGGGGTCGGCGTCTGGGTTTTTATGATATGGATGATCGTGCTCGTCCCAACGACGGGAGAGGGAGCCGATGACGACCCGTTCCAGCTTTTTGAAGAGGAGGCGAAGACGACTACCGCATCCCGCCGTCTCCAGCCGACACGAGAGTCTCCCGTTGCCGTCGATGTGATCACCGCCGAAGAAATTGAAGCCTCCGGTGCGGTCCATCTCTGGGATTTACTCCGTTTCAGGGTCGGAATGGATGTCCTCGACGCACGCTCCGGCGTCGGCGGCCGTGCCATCGTTTCGGTCCGCGGTTTTCCCAGAGAGTATGTCAACAACATGCTGGTCCTCGTCGATGGTCGTTCCGTCTATTCCGCCTACTCAGGCGGGGTCGATTGGGAACAACTCCCTGTTCAAATCCAAGACATCGAGCGGATTGAAATTATTCGGGGGCCGAATGCCGCGCTCTACGGCTCGAACGCCGGACTCGGCGTCATCAACATTATTACCCACCGTCCCGAAGAAGAAAACGCACTGGCGGCGAGAGCCGATGTCGGAAATCAGGAGACCGTTCGCTCGGCCCTTTCTGTGCAGAGCCGCTTCCAAGAAGCGTTCCCTTTCCGCTTAAGCTACAGTTATCAAAGCGAGAATTTTTTCGTCACTCCTTCGGGCCGGTGGCGAGAGGATTCCCTCCGATCCAACAAGGTTAATTTTAGAGGAGGGTGGCATCCCGCGGGAGCGGAGATGGATCTCTTCTTGGGAGGATCGTGGGATGAGATGACCGTCCCACGAAGTCGAGAGGGAGAGTTCCGAACCGGCTTCGGCATGTGGCGGTTTTCAAAACAGGTGGCGTCGGATGCCTCCCTCGAGATCATGACCGCCTATACCGCTCAGAACGCCGGCGTCTATCCCGATCTGGCTCAGGTCGATTATGCGCAGTTTGATCTTGAGGCGCTCTATCGACAGGGGTGGGGCGGCGGGCTCTTCGAGACGACCTGGGGGGGAAACTACCGGCATTCCGCGGCCTCTTCTCTGGAAGTGTTTTTGGAAAAACCGCCGCAACGAAGTCGGCTTCTCCGCGGGTTTGTCCATCAAACCGCCAAGCCGCTCTATTCCGTGATTCTCGTGGGGGCGCTTTCTTATGAGGACTCGAACACGAGCGGATGGCAGCCTGCGTATCAGCTTGCCGCGCTCTGGACCCCCGTCGAACATCATACCCTCCGGATCTCCTACGCCCTGGCGCCGACCCTTCCTGATCTGTATGAACGGGGGGTTATGCAGATTCCAAGCCCCGCGGCCCATATTGTCGGGAATCCGAGCCTCCGACCGGAGCGCTTGCACTCTTACGAAGCCGGGTATCGGGGGACTTTCTTCCTCGGCCGTCTTGAATTCGAATCGAATCTTTTCTATATGAAAATTGACGATGTGAGCGCCAGCTTTGTCGAAGATCCGACGGCCATGCCGGTCATCATTTCTTTCGGCAATCGCAACCGCGCGGCGGCGCGCGGGGTCGAGACCAAGTTCGTTTATTGGCTCACCCCGGCCACGTCAACTTACGTTAACTACACGTTCGAGCGGATTGAGGATAGGTTGGACGACGTCGTCATCACCACGGCAACGCCGCGCCACAAGGTGAACCTCGGTGGAACCGTCTATCTCGGCTCCGGTTTTTCCGCCGGAATGCATGCCGGCTATAAAAGCGGGTATACCACGGCGCCTGCCAACCGAAGCCTAATTGAATCGTTCCCGGCGTATTGGCGGCTCGATGCCCGGCTGGCCTATCGTCCCATACGCTCGGTGGAGGTCGCGCTGGCGGGGCAGAACCTCCTTTCGCCGCGACATCGCGAATATATCGACTTTGACGGCCTGGAAGTACCCCGGACCTACTATGGAGAAGTTTCCGTTCGGTTCTGAAAAGGGGAGAGGATGAAACGGGCGGGTGCTCAATGGATGTTCTTCTCGATGATGGCCTTCTCGGCCATTCACCGGCCGGCGCTGGCGCGGGCCGAGGAGGTGGTTGCCATCCTCAGCTCCGAGGTGGCCGCCTATCGGGAAGCGTATGAGGGCTTTCAAGATGCCTTAGGCCGCCGTGTTCCCGCCGCGCTTCTCTCAAGAGAGGAGCCGGAGATCGGTCCCGAAACGCGGGTCGTCGTTGCGTTTGGCGGAAAGGCCGCCCTCCGCCATTATCCGAGCCGTGTGACCGTGGTCTATTGTATGGCGCCCGGAACGAAACTGGCGCCGCAGGAATTTGGTCCAAGCGTTGTCGAGATTCAGATGCTCCCGCGCGCAGAGGTAATTTTATCGAAGATCAAGGAGATTCAACCTTCGCTCAAACGGCTCGCGGTTTTCTGGTCCTCAAAGCCGTTGGAGAGTGACTTGCGAGAGCTCCAACGGGCTTCCGCCAAGGCCGGAATTGAAATTCTCTCCGAGCAGCTGGGTGATCCGAAGGATCTTCCGGAGCGGCTGCGGGCCCTCTATACCAAGATCGATGCGGTCTGGCTCACCCCCGATCCGATCCTGGTGACCCTGCGAAATTTTTCAATTCTCAAGGAATTTTCCTGGTCCAATGCCATTCCATTTTACGTGCCGATCGCCGGTCTGGTGGAGCAGGGAGCCACCGCTTCGGTCTCGGCCGACTTTCGGGAAATCGGACGAACGGCGGCGATGGCCGTCAAGCAAGTACTGGCGGATAAGAGGATTCAAGGGACCTTTTATCCGATGCAGGCGGAGGTGGTCTTGCATCCGCGGATGGCTCAATGGCTCGGTCTGGAGATCGTTCAGAATCCGCCGGAGGAACGGAAGAAAGGATTGCCGTGAGGTTAAAGACGAAGGTTTTTCTGGTATTCTTGGCGGTCGCACTGGTGTCGGGCGGGTTTTTGACCGTCCTCTCAAAGCGGGTGGTGCGTGCCATTTTAATGGATGAGGTCTCCAAGCGCGGCCTTCTGAAAGCGGTCGATCTGCCGCAAGAGGCGGCCGCCGGTTTTGCCCAGGGGGGCGAGGCCCTTTTGCTGCCGCTGCTGCAGGCGGGACTCGTCCGGACGGGCGCGCTTTATGCGATTGCGTTGAATCAGAAAGGGGATGTCTTGGCCCATACCAACGTGGTCGAAACCGGAAAGCGCTACCATGACCCGGCCACACAGGAGGCGCTTTCATTGGACCGCCCCGCCTATCGATCTTCTTCGGCCGGCGGGCAGTCGGTCGTCGACCTCTCCCTTCCGGTTTGGGCCGTTCGCCGGGCCGATTCCGGAGAAGAGTTCTTGCTCCTGGGGGGGAAAGAGACGGCGAATGAAGCGACCCGGCTGGGAACCCTTCGGCTCGGATTTCCAATGGGCGAAGCGCTCGAGGCGGCCGGAAAAGTATCGAATCAGATCATCTGGATGATCGTGGCGATGGGGGTGCTGATCCTCGGGATTATTTTTGTATTTCTTCAGGGGATCCTCCAACGGCTGCAGCTTCTTTCCGAGGGAACCCGCCGGATCAGCCGGGGAGAGTATGGGGCCAAGATTCCGGTTCTTTCGAAAGACGAGCTGGGAGATCTGGCGCGCAGTTTCAATCAAATGAGCGAGCAGTTGGCGCAACGAAACGAATTAATCCTCAGCGCAGCGGGAGAAGGAATCTATGGATTAGACCTGGAGGGAAAAGCCACCTTCGTCAATCCGGCCGCGGCGCGGATGCTCGGCTATGAAATAGAGGAGCTCATCGGAAAGCCGGTCCACTCGATCGCCCGCTCTCCCGGTGGGCTTGAGAGCTCACCTCCGGGAGGGCATCAGGCCATTTACGCCTCTTTTGCCCACACCGATGTCCATTCCGTCGCGGACGAGCTCTTTTGGCGAAAGGACAACGACTCTTTTCCAGTAGAGTATGTCGGGACGCCGATCCGCGAGCGGGACCAAATTGTGGGAGCGGTCGTCATTTTTAAAGACATCACCGAGCGAAAGACGCAAGCGGCGGCGTTGGAGTATCAAGCAACGCACGACACCCTGACCGGCCTGGCCAATCGCACCCTCCTCTATGATCGATTGGAGCAGGCGATTCTCGCCGGAAAACGGGAAGAAAAACCGGTCGCCCTTTTGGTTTTAGATCTCGACCATTTCAAAGAGGTCAATGATACCTTGGGCCACTCCATGGGAGACACCCTTTTACAGCAGGTCGGGGCGCGGATTCAGGCCGTGCTGCGGGCCTCCAATACCGTAGCCAGATTGGGAGGGGATGAGTTCGCAGTGCTTCTGCCGGAGACCGGAAGAGAAGGGGCGATCACTGCATCACAGAAAATTCTCCGCGGCTTGGAGCGGCCCTTCACGTTGAATGGCTTAAACTTCCATATCGGAGCGAGCATCGGCGTGGCGCTCTTTCCGATTCATGGAGAAGGAGCCGCGCTTCTCTTGCAGCGCGCCGATGTGGCGATGTATGCCGCGAAGCAAGAGGGGAGCGGCTGCGTGCTCTATACGGCCGAGCATGATCAATTCAGTCCGCGCCGCCTGGTCTTAATGGGAGAACTCAGATCGGCGATCGATCAGGACCAGCTCTTTTTGCAATACCAGCCGAAGGTGACGATCGCCCCCTATTGTGTCACCGGGGTCGAGGCGCTCGTTCGATGGGAGCATCCCCAGTATGGGACCAACCTTCCGGACCAGTTCATCGGAATTGCCGAGCAGACCGGGCTCATTGAGCCGCTGACCTTCTGGGTTCTCAATGTCGCGCTGCGTCAGTGTCGGGCCTGGCATGAAGCGGGAGTCAAGGTGAGCGTGGCGGTGAATCTCTCGGCGCGGAACCTCCAAGATTCGCGCTTTCCCGATGAGATCGCGGATCTGTTGAGACGACATCAGCTGGAGGGAAAATGGCTGGAGCTGGAGATTACGGAGAGTGTCATCATGTCCGATCCCGCGCGGGCGATCGCCACCCTGACCCGGCTGAATAAAATCGGGGTCCGCTTCTCGATTGATGATTTCGGAATCGGCTATTCATCGTTGAGTTATCTGAGGAAGCTCCCCGTGGAGGCGATCAAGATCGATAAATCGTTTGTTCGGGAGATGAACACGAATGAAGGAGACTCCCTCATCGTTCGATCGATCATTGATCTCTCTCATCATCTCGGTTTGAAAGTGATCGCAGAAGGGGTCGAGAATCGGGAGATCTGGGATCATTTGGCTCGGCTTCGGTGCGATGCCGCCCAAGGCTATTCGATCAGCAGTCCGGTTTCGGCAGAGGAGTTTAGCGTGTGGTTTGCCAATGCGCAATAAAACAATCAGGAAGGACCTGGTTATTGCGGAAGCGGCTTCAAAGAGAAGATGCTACTTCTGAAACCGGACCAGGCGCATCAGATCGTCGATTGTGAAAAGGGATTCGAAGCCGATTCCTTCGGAGCCGATGATCTCGGCTCCCCCTTCCTTCCGGTCGATCAGGGTGATGACCTTTAAAATCGAGTGACCCGCTTTCCTCAAGACCTCAATCGTCCGGAGGGTGGAGCCGCCGGTGGTGACGACATCCTCCACCACCACCACTTTGGCGTTGGCCGGGAGCGTTCCTTCGATTTGCTGTTCGCTGCCGTGCCCTTTCGGCTCCTTTCGGACGATGAAGGCGGGAATCGGTCTGTTTTTCAGGAAGCTGATGAGGGAGACGGCGGTGGCGATCGGGTCGGCTCCCAGGGTCATCCCCCCGATGCCATCGACCGGGAGCGTTTTGATTCGATCGAAGATCTGCTCTCCGATCAGAAATGCCCCCTCGGGATCGAGCGAGACCTTCTTGCAATCGATGTAGAAGGAGCTCATCTTTCCGGAGGTCAGTTTGAAGGTGGGGGTCTCGCTGTAGCGGAAGGCGCGTTGGAAGAGAAGACCCAGAAGCTTGTCGCGGTCGGAACGGGAAAGAAACATGCTTAATCCCTACATGATTGTCGGTCGTTTTGTCAAGCTTTTCTGTCGCGGGTTTTCTCCTGCCGAACGCCGATCGAACCCTCCTCACCGGTTCTTATTTCCCGCAGCAAGCGGTTTACAACACCCTGCCGCCATGTTAAGATAACTCCCCTGATTTCCTCTTTATTTTGGTTGAATCATGTCGAAAGAAGACTTAGAGAAGGTATACGACCCGAAGCGGGTCGAGGAGAAATGGGTCGCCTTTTGGGAGAAGGAGCACCTCTTCCATGCCGAGCCGACCTCGGCGCGCCCCCCGTTCTCCATGGTCATTCCCCCGCCCAACGTCACCGGCTCGCTCCATGTCGGGCATGCGCTGAACAACACCCTCCAAGATATTCTCGCGCGATGGAAGCGGATGCGCGGCTTTAATGTCCTCTGGGTGCCGGGGACCGATCATGCCGGGATCGCCACGCAAAACGTCGTCGAGCGGCAACTGGTGAAGGAGGGGCTTGATCGCCATCGGCTCGGACGGGAGCTCTTTATTGAACGGGTCTGGGAGTGGAAAGAGCGCTCCGGCGGAACGATCCTGCGGCAGCTGAAGCGGCTCGGCGCTTCGTGTGATTGGGAGCGGGAGCGCTTTACCCTCGACGAGGGGCTCTCCCGCGCGGTCCGAGAGGTCTTCGTCCGGCTTTATCAAGAGGGGCTGATCTACCGCGCCGAGCGGCTGATCAATTGGTGCCCTCGCTGCCAGACGGCGCTTTCCGATATTGAGGTGGAGCATGAGGAGACGCGGGGGAAGCTCTACCGGATCGACTATCCCTTGGCGGAGGAGCCCTCCCGGATGATCACCGTGGCGACGACGCGGCCGGAGACGATGCTCGGTGACACCGCCGTCGCAGTCCATCCGGAGGATGCGCGCTATTCCGATCTGATCGGAAAGAAAGTCCGGCTCCCGCTGACCGGGGCTGACATTCCGATCATCGCCGATCCGGCGGTCGACCGGACCTTCGGGACCGGCGCGGTGAAGGTGACCCCGGCGCATGACTTCAACGACGAGGCGATGGGGAAGCGACATCGGCTGCCGGTGGAAAATATCTTAACCCCCGACGGCCACCTGGCGAAGACGACCCGGACCGGCCGCTATGCAGGACTCACGATTGCGGAGGCCCGCCAGCAGGTGGTTCACGATTTGGAGCAGGCGGGGCGGCTTCACGGAATTGAGGACCACACCCACGCGGTCGGCCGCTGTTATCGCTGTAAGACCGTCGTCGAGCCGTTTCTCTCGACCCAATGGTTCGTCCGAATCAACGATCCAAAAAACTCACTGGCCCAGCCGGCGATTGATGCGGTTCGACAAAAGAAAATCCGGTTGATTCCGGAGAGCTGGGAGCCGAACTACTTCGGCTGGATGGAGAACATCCAGGATTGGTGCATCTCCCGTCAGATCTGGTGGGGGCATCAGATTCCGGCCTGGTACTGTGTGGGAAGTGATATCGGACAGTGCCGGATTGAATGTAAAGAGCCGATTGTGGCGCTGACCCCGCCGGAGAAATGTCCTCGCTGCGGCTCCGCCGAGCTGCGGCAAGATCCCGATGTGCTCGACACCTGGTTCTCCTCGGCGCTCTGGCCTTTCTCGACGCTCGGCTGGCCGGCGGAGCATCAGCCCGATCCGCAGCTGCGGAAGGAAGCGGAGGCGCTCTTAAAGACCTTTTATCCGACCTCGACCCTGGTCACCAGCTTCGACATCCTCTTCTTCTGGGTCGCCCGGATGATCATGATGGGGCTTCACTTCATGAAGGAGGTTCCGTTCCGGGATGTTTACATCCACGCGCTGGTCCGGGATGCCGAGGGGCAGAAGATGAGCAAGTCGAAGGGGAACGTCATCGATCCGCTCGAGATCATGGACCGGTTCGGGACCGACGCGCTCCGGTTTACCCTGGCGGCGATGGCCTCGCCGGGGCGGGATGTAAAGCTCGCCGAGGAGCGGATCGAGGGCTATCGCAACTTCGCCAACAAGCTCTGGAATGCCGCGCGGTTTATTCTGATGAACCTGCCGGAAGGATGGGAGGCCGCCGCTTCCGAGCCCGGTCTGGCTGCGCGGTCGCCCGCCGATCATTGGATCGTCAGCCGTCTGCACCGGACGATCGGATCGATCAACGATGCACTCGAGCGATATCGCTTCGATGAAGCGGCGCAGGCGCTTTATCAATTCAGCTGGCATGAGTTCTGCGATTGGTACCTGGAGTTGTCAAAGGTTGACCTGCAGGCCGGGAGCGAGGCCGAGCGACGGGCGACGCAGCGGACGCTGGTCGAGACCTTCGGAACGCTGCTGAGGTTGCTCCATCCAATCATGCCGTTTATGACCGAGGAGCTGGCGGTCCACTTTCCACATGAAGGGAAGAGCCTCGCCGTCGCCCCCTATCCGCTGCCTGACCCGGCCAAGCTGAATGCGCCGATCGAGGCAATTATTGAAGAAGTGGTCATCGGAAGTGTCATTGGGATTCGGAATCTCCGGGGGGAGATGAACATTCCACCCGCGGAGGCGCTGTCGGTGGAGATCAGCGCCGACAACGAGCGGACGCGCGACCTCTTTCGAACGGCTCTCCCCTACATTCAACGGCTCGCCCGTCTTTCCGAGGTGACGATCGGCGTCGATCTCCCCCTGCCGAAAATGGCGGCGACGGTTCAGACCGAGATGGTGAAAATTTATGTTCCGTTGAATGAAGCGCGACTCACCAAAGAGATCGACCGTCTGGAAAAAGCGCGGGCGAAGATCGATAAAGAGCGGGAGCCGGTCGAAAAGAAATTCGCCGATCCGAATTTTATCGCCAAGGCGCCGAAGGAGATCCGGGAGAAGCTCGAAGGGCAGCGGGCCGATCTGACCGAGCGGCAGCGGAAAGTCACCTCCGATCTCGACCGGTTCCGAAAAATGATTTCTCAGGCAGAGTGATACGGTAGAGGAAGCGATGGCGGAGGCGGTCTTCTTAAGAGAGTGGGTTGTGCGCGCCCTGGCCGAAGATCTTGCCTATGGCGATCGGACCACAGAGGCGCTTTTCCCGAATCCCTTTCCGGCGGTCGGAGAGGTGGTGGCCAAAGCGGAGCTGGTCGTCGCCGGGGTCGATGTTTTTGCCGCCGTTTTCAACGCGCTCGATCCCACCATACGGATCGATATTCAAATCGCGCCGGGTCAACGGGCAAAGCCGGGCGATTCGATCGCGACGCTCTCCGGAGACGGTCGGGTGCTCCTGAAGGGAGAGCGGACGGCGCTCAATTTCTTGCAGCGTCTCTCGGGGGTGGCGACGCTGACCCGTCGTTTTGTCGATCAGGTCGCCGGGAGCGGCGCCCGGATCGTCGACACGCGGAAAACCACCCCGGGTCTCCGGTCGCTCGAGAAGGAGGCGGTCCGGCTCGGCGGCGGATGGAACCATCGCTTCCATCTGGGGGATCTCGTCCTAATCAAGGACAATCACATCGCGCTGGCCGGAGTGGTGGCGCCGGCGATCCAGGCGGCACGCGCCGCCCTCTCACATCCATTTAAGATTGAGGTCGAGACGACGACTTTGGCCGAGGTTCAAGAGGCGCTTGAGGCCGGCGTGGAGATCCTCCTCCTCGACAACATGACCCTGCCGCAAATGAAAGAGGCGGTGGCGCTGATCCGGCGCACCGCACCGGCGACAAAAATAGAGGTCTCCGGCGGCGTGCGGCTGGAGACGGTCGCCGCGATCGCGGCCTGCGGGGTCGATATGATTTCGGTCGGCGCGCTTACCCACTCGGCGCCGGCCGCCGATCTCAGTCTTGAGATGACCCCCTCTTCCCATCCGCAAAGGAGATAGTGTGGCGTTCGATCTGGCGAAAATTGAAAAGCACTGCCGCAGCCACACCGAGGTGCGCGAATGGGTCCGTGAGGTGTTGCTGTTCGATCGGGTCGATTCGACGAACCGGGTTGCGCTGGAGCTTGCCTCACAAGGCTTGCCGGGGGGGGTCGCTATCCTCGCCGAAGCGCAGGAGAAGGGAAAAGGGCGCTTGGGGCGGAGTTGGTTTTCACCTCATGGAGTCAACCTCTACTTCTCCTTGCTGCTCCGTCCTTATCAGCCGGTCCGCGAGTTTCCCCTCTTTTCCCTGGCAACCGCAGTGGCGGTGGTCGATGCGATTGGAAAGGTCACCGGACTCACCGCTCAGATCAAATGGCCGAATGACATCCTTCTTGATGATAAAAAGGTCGGCGGGATTTTATTGGAGACGGAGAGCCGCGGGGACCAATCTCCTCCTCTGGTCGTCGGGGTGGGGCTGAATGTCAATATCGATTCAGCCGATTTTCCGGCGGAGCTCCAGGGGGTTGCCACCTCACTCAAGAGTCTCCTCGGCCAGCCGGTCGACCGGTCCGATCTTTTAATCGAGATCTTCAACCAACTCGTTCAACGCTATCCTTTGATCGAAAGCGAGAAGGCCCGCTTGTTCCAACAGCTGCGCGAGCGCTGTCAGACCCTGGGAAAGCGGGTCCATGTTCAGACGGCCCGACAGCAGTTCGAAGGATGGGCGGAGCAGGTCGAAGAAGATGGTGCGCTGGTGATCCGGATGGGCGACCGGAGCCTCCGGCGTATTTTGGTGGGAGATGTGACTCATCTTCGGGAAGTGGAAGATCCTTTCGTCGACGGGAAAAGCTCCTCTGTATAAGGGAACGGGATGCGCGCGAAGAAAGCAAAACAACCCTCACTGCTCCTGGTGATCGACGTCGGAAACACCAATGTCGTCTTCGGCATCTTTGAGGGGAAGCGCCTCGTTGGAGAGTGGCGTGTTGCGACCCACTTTCAGAAGACGGCCGATGAATATGGAATCTTATTGCTGGATCTGCTCCAACAACAAGCAATCAAGGCGGCACGGGTGAAGGGGGCGATCCTTTCAAGCGTGGTTCCCCCGCTGACGCCGGTCCTTCAGGAGATGACCCGGAAGTATTTTTTACTGGAGACGATGGTCGTCACCCCTGATCTCAAAACCGGCCTTCGCATCCGATATGACAATCCAAAAGAGGTCGGCGCCGACCGGATCGTGAATGCCTCGGCCGCCTACCGCCTCTATGGCGGTCCGCTGATCATCGTCGATTTCGGCACGGCCACGACCTTCTGCGTGATTTCGAAAGAGGGGGATTATTTAGGGGGAGCGATTGCGCCGGGGCTGATCATCTCCGCCGAAGCGCTTTTTGCCCGCGCCTCGAAACTGCCCCGGGTTGAATTGATTAAGCCGAAAGGGGTCGTCGGCCGCGACACGGTCAGCAGCATTCAATCGGGGATGATCTTCGGTTATGTCGGTTTGGTCAATGAGATCGTCCATCGAATTTATCAGGAAATCGGAAGGGACGCGCTCGTTGTTGCCACCGGCGGCCTCTCGACCCTGATTGCGCCCGAATGCAGTACCATCCAAAAAATCAGACCGACCTTGACCTTGGAAGGTCTCATGTTTATTTACAATATGAACTCATAAATCTCGCTCGATTGCAGGCGTTGATGGGGAGTTTGTAGAGATCCCGGAGCATCCCACAGAGGGCAAATTGCTTGACAGTGGAAGGGTGATCTGATAGGGTACTGGCACTCTATGGCTCAGAGTGCTAAGATAGAAATTATATACTTATCGCGGAGTTTGAAGTCTCTATGTCTCTTGATGATCGCAGCAGATTTGTTTTAAAAGCGATTGTCAGCTCTTATATCAAGACTGCGATTCCCGTAGGGTCACAGACGATTACGCGCAGTTTCGATATGGGGGTGAGTCCGGCCACCATTCGCAACATCATGGCTGATCTAGAGGCGCAAGGATTCTTGACTCAGCCGCACACTTCCGCGGGGAGAATTCCGACTGAAAAGGGTTATCGGTTCTATGTCGACACCCTTTTTCAGGGCCCTGATTTTTCAAAAGAGCGAGAAGAGCTCTTTGGCCAAGCGGAGCAGTTGGTCCAGCGCGAAACCATTCAGGCGCTCTTGCAAGACACCTCCAAGCTCCTCTCGGATGTCTCCCAATATATGGCGATCGTCACCGCCCCGAAATTCTCATCAACCCGGATTAAACAGGTTGAGTTTGTTCGTTTGAGGAAGCGTTCGGTGATGGCGGTCTGTATCTCGCAAGACGGCTTTATACAGAATAAATTTTTTGAGTTGTCGGAAGACCTGTCTCAGAAAGAACTCAACAAGGTGGCCGACATCCTCAACAATCTCTATTCAGGATTGACCCTTCAGGAGATCCGGAGAAAGCTGTTGAAGCAGATGCAAAAAATGAAAGATCTGTACGATCATCTTCTCCAAGAGACCTTTGAGCTGACACGGCGGACGTTCATGGATGGCGGAACCGGCGGGGGCGATGCAGAGCTCTACATGGACGGCGCCTCCCATATGATCGATCTGCCCGATTTTTCCGACTTTCGCGTGATGAAAGGGCTTCTCGGTGCGTTCGAGGAAAAAAAGGTGATCATTCAACTTCTCGACAAGTATATTGGAACGGAGGGGGTCCAGGTCTATATCGGCTCTGAGAATCCCATTTTGGGAAATCATCGATGTAGTTTGGTGGTCTCCCATTATAAAAGGGGAGATCAGATTTTAGGGACTTTGGGAATTCTCGGTCCGACACGGATGGAGTACTCCAAGATTATTCCGCTGGTCGACTCCACGGCGAAGAAGATCAGTCGGCTATTAGAATCTTCCCAAGAGGAGGAGTCCTCCCTGGGAAAAAGCAAAGAGGTGTGATCTTGAACCCGCAGGAAGAAGGAAGACCTACAGGACAAACAGCGCCGTCCGACGGCGGAGCCGGCTCGCAAGAGGCCTCGTCGGCAACAACATCGGATAAAACGGTGGAAGCGCTTCGCGCCGAGAGTGAGAAAAATGAACAGGCGGCCCGTGAAGCGCAAGATCGGTATCTGCGGACCCTTGCGGATTTTGAAAACTATCGTAAGCGCGCCCAGCGAGAGCAGGTCGATCAGGCCCGGTATGGGAATGAAAAGTTGATCCGAGAGCTTCTCCCGGCGATTGATAACTTGGACCGGGCGATTGCTCATTCCAGAGAGACGCGCGATTTTGATCGGATGATGGAGGGGGTGGCACTGACGCAAAAACTGCTCCTCTCCGTGTTGGGCAAGTTCGGCGTCACGCCGATTGAGAGCCTCCATCAATCGTTCGATCCCGCACTCCATCAATCGATCGGTCAGGTAGAGGTCGATGAAGGGTCCGATGCGAAGGAAAATCAGGTGGTCGGGGAGACTCAAAAAGGCTATCTTATTAATGAGCGTGTTCTCCGTCCTTCTCTGGTAACGATTGCCAAGAGGAAAACGCCTTCCTCCGGGAGCGACTGAGAGATCGGTCCTCCCGGAACGGCTTGACCGATGACACGCCGTGATGAAGTCGACACGTCTTCTTGAGACATAAAGTGTTGTCTGAGGTGATGTCAAGAAAGCGGGGCGTGCCTCGCGGATTCATCCGAATTTTTAATGGAGGAGACAATGGCAAAGGTAATTGGAATTGATTTGGGGACGACGTTCTCCTGCATCGCGGTGGTGACGGGTGGACAGCCGGAAGTAATCCCCAATGCAGAGGGTAGCCGGACCACCCCTTCGGTCGTCGCGATCACGGATAAAGGAGAGCGGCTGGTCGGGCAGGTTGCCCGAAGACAAGCGGTGACCAACCCGGCGAACACGATCTACTCCATCAAGCGGCTGATGGGGCGTAAATACGATTCGCCGGAGGTGAAGGAGGCGATGAAACGGCTTCCCTATAAAATCGTCAAGGCGGCGAACGGCGATGCCCACGTCGAGATTCAGGGGAAGGCGTATAGCCCCCAGGAAGTCTCCGCGATGATCTTGCAGAAGCTGAAGCAGGATGCGGAGGCCTATCTCGGCGAGAAGATCACCGAGGTCGTCGTCACCGTCCCGGCTTATTTCGATGACAGCCAGCGGCAGGCGACCAAAGATGCCGGACAGATCGCCGGCTTGAATGTCCTTCGGATCATCAATGAGCCGACGGCGGCCTCTTTGGCCTATGGATTGGACAAGAAGAAAGACGAGAAGATCTCCGTCTATGATCTTGGAGGGGGAACGTTTGACGTCTCCATCCTCGAGATCGGTGACGGCGTCTTTGAGGTGAAATCGACGAACGGCGATACCTATCTCGGCGGAGACGACTTCGACCTTATGATCATGGATTGGCTGATCGAGGAGTTCCGGAAGGAAAACGGGATCGATCTGAAGAAAGATCGGATGGCGCTGCAGCGGTTGAAAGAGGCTGCGGAGAAGGCGAAGATTGAGCTCTCCAACGCCATGGAGACCGAGATCAACCTGCCCTTTATTACCGCCGACGCCACCGGTCCGAAGCATTTGGTGGTGAAGCTCACCCGCGCGAAGCTGGAGCAGCTGGTCGATCCGCTCGTTCAGCGGACCATCGAGCCGTGCAAAAAAGCGCTCTCCGATGCGGGACTCTCCGCAAAAGAGGTTGATGAGGTGGTCCTCGTCGGCGGGATGACCCGGATGCCGAAGGTCCAGCAGGTGGTCAAGCAGTTCTTCGGAAAAGAGCCGCACAAAGGGGTCAACCCGGATGAGGTGGTTGCCATCGGGGCTGCGATCCAGGGGGCGGTGCTGAAGGGAGAGGTCAAAGATGTGCTTCTCCTCGACGTGACGCCGCTCTCGCTCGGGATCGAAACGCTCGGCGGGGTCTTCACCCGGATTATCGATCGCAACACGACCGTTCCAACCAAGAAGAGCCAGGTCTTCTCGACCGCGTCGGACAATCAGACGGCGGTGACGATCCGGGTCTTCCAGGGAGAGCGCGAGATGGCGGCCGACAACAAACTCCTCGGCCAATTCGATCTGATCGGAATTCCTCCCGCGCCGCGCGGCATTCCTCAGGTAGAGGTCACCTTCGACATCGATGCAAACGGCATTGTCCATGTCTCCGCAAAAGACATGGCGACACAAAAGGAGCAGTCGATCCGGATCACCGCCTCCAGCGGTCTGAGCAAAGATGAGATCGACAAGCTTGTCAAAGATGCCCAGGCCCATGCAGAGGAAGATAAAAAGAAGAAAGCGTTGATCGAGGTGAAGAATGAGGCCGACAGCCTCATCTATGCCACCGAGAAATCACTGGGCGATTTCGGCGACAAGGTCTCGCCGGAAGAGAAGACTCAGATTCAAGATCAGATCGCCCAAGCCCGAAAGGCAATGGAATCGAATGAGGTCGATCAGATCCGGTCGGCCATCACCGAGCTCTCCAAAGTCTCCCACAAGCTGGCCGAAGAGATGTATAAAAAGACCGGCGCCGCGCCGGGTGGCGGCCAAGCCGGACCGACCGGCGGTGATGGTGCGGGCGACGGAAAGCAAGAGACGAAGCGCGACGAGAACGTCGTCGATGCCGAATTTGAAGAGACCGATAAGAAATAACGAAGAGAAATAAGCGAAAGAAATAAGATAGGCAAATAGAATCAAGCGATCAGCTGTCGGCGGTTTGGCCGTCCGCTTAAACAAGGAATGAGGTGAGCTTGCCGGTGGCTGATCGCTGAAAGCTTACTTCCATGTCAGGGAGTCCTGTGGCGAACAAAATCGATTATTACGAAGTGCTCGGTGTCGAGCGAAGCGCCTCTGAAGAAGAGCTCAAAAAGGCGTATCGGAAGATGGCCCTGAAGTACCACCCCGATCGCAACCCGGGGGACAAGGCGGCCGAGGATAAATTCAAAGAGGTCAACGAAGCCTACAGCGTTTTGGCAGACGGCGAAAAGCGGAGAAGCTATGATCTCTTCGGACATGCCGGACAGCCCGGATCGGGCGGCTTTGACTTTAACCAAGGCGGGTTCTCCGATATCTTCGGCGACATCTTTGAGGAGTTCTTCGGCGCGTCGGGCGGCGGGAGAGGACGCACCCGCGCTCAACGGGGGAACGATCTCCGCTACAACATGACGATCACCTTCGAGGAGGCTTACTTCGGGAAAGAGGCGAAGATCAAACTACGCCGGCCCGAGGCCTGCGGCGCCTGCAAAGGGACCGGCGCCAAAGGGGGGGCGACCCAGGTCTGTCCGACCTGCGGCGGCGCAGGACAGCTTCGATTCCAGCAGGGGATGTTTGCGGTGAGCCGCACCTGCACCCAGTGCCGGGGAGAAGGCCGAATCGTCTCCGAACCCTGCACGCAGTGCCGCGGCGAGCGCTACGTCACGCGTGACAAGACAATCTCCGTTAAAATTCCACCGGGGGTGGAGACCGGCTCGCGGCTGCGGGTCACCGGAGAAGGGGAGGTCGGAAACAACGGCGGGCCCACCGGCGATCTCTATGTGGTGATCACCGTCCAAGAGCATCCGCAATTTATGCGGGACGGCGACCATATCCTCTGTGAAGTCCCGGTCAGTTTCGTCAAGGCGATCCTCGGCGGCAAGGTCGAAGCCCCGACGATGAAAGGACCGACGCCGGTCAAGATACCCCCCGGCACCCAGGATGGAAAGATCTTCCGGCTCAAGGGTCTTGGTTTTGCCAATGTGAGAGGCTACGGCATCGGAGATGAGCTGGTCCGGGTGAAATTGGAGGTTCCGACCAAGCTGACCGCCAAACAGCGGGAACTTCTCGAAGAGTTCGCCCGGGTCAGCGGGGAGCCGGTCGAGCCCGACTCCGGCAAGCTCTTTGAGAAGGTCAAAAATCTTTTCGAATAATTACGCTTTCAGCCGTCCGCAATCGGTAACGGGGTGACTTTTCTGTTTTTATTGAGCGCTGATCGCTGAAGGCTTCTCTTCCATGCCCATCTATTTTATCCGTTCAGCACAGGTCGATCAGGGTCACATCATCATTCGGGATCAGTTGACCCATCACCTTCGTGATGTCCTCCGCGTGGAGGAGGGGGAGATCCTTTCCCTGGTCGACGAGCAGCCGAAGCGGTATGCCGCGCGGCTGATCGAATCAAGCCGATCGCAGCTGGTCCTGGAAATTGTGCGGGAAGAGAGCCCTCCCCCGCCGCTGCTTCCGGCCCTTCACCTCGGGGTCGGTCTGCTGAAGGGGGAAAAGATGGAGTGGGTGATTCAGAAGGCGACCGAATTGGGGGTCGCCCGGCTCACCCCGCTGATGACGGAGCGGGCGGTCGTCCGGCCGAAATCCGACCGGATCGCCCATCAACAGGAGCGCTGGCTCAAGATTGTCACCGAGGCGGCGCAACAGTCGGGCCGGTGGACCGTTCCCAAGCTCGACCCTCCGATGGCGTTCAAAGATTTCCTTGCAGAGAGCCGAGGGAACGGTCTAAAATTTTTCTTTTGGGAAGGGGCCCCTCCAACATCACCGCAAGCGGAGATTGCCTCGGCCCTCAAAGCATTTCCAAAAGAGGGGACTTTGTTGATCGGACCGGAAGGGGGCTGGGAGAAAAAAGAGGTCGATGCGGCGGCCGAGGCCGGCTATCGTCTCCTCTCCCTCGGGAGCCGGGTGCTGCGCGCTGAGACGGCGGTTCTCGCCGCATTGGCGATCGTTCAATATGAGATCGAAAGCAGGGGATAAGTGATGGAGCATATCAACCCGTCGGCGGAGGATCCGCTGTCTGAACCGCTTTCGCAGCCTCTGCCGCTCTCATCGGTCTCGGAGGCCCCCGCGAGTCCAATCCTTCAACCGGCCGGTTTTCTTCGCCGCGTCCTCGCGTTTGGGATCGATCTCTTTATCATCCAATTTCTCTACCTGCTTTTAATGGTCGTTGGATTCCTCGCCATTCGCCAAGCGAGCGGCGGGGCGATCCCGGAAGAAGAGATGGTCGTCTCCCTGGTCGCCCCCTTCGCCGCCGCATGGTTTCTTCTTCTGATAGGCTACTTTACCTTTTTTCACTCCTACGGCGGCCAGACCCCGGCCAAAATGCTCATACGGATCAAGGTCGTCACCGCTCAGGGGACGCCTCCTTCTCCGCTTCGGGCGCTTCTGCGCACCTTCGGCTATTTTCTCTCGAGCTTCTTTTTCGGAGTCGGCTTTCTTCTGGCGATTTTCGAGAAGAAGAAACGGGGACTGCACGATCTCCTGGCCCAGACCGAGGTGATCCTCGCTTAGATGAAACCTCTCTTCGCGCTGCGCTTTTTATTTTTCTTATTTTCCTTGTTTGTCCTATTTGTCCCCGGACTTCCTTCAACCGGTTTTTCTGCGCAACCGGTGGAACGGATCGCCGCCACCGTCAACGGCCGGATCATCTTCCTCTCTGACCTCGATCGATACCAAGCTTTTTTCAGCAATCCAACTGACACGGCGGGAGATCCGAAAAAGACGCTCGACCGGGTGATTGATAACCGGCTGCTCCAAGCGGAGGCGCACCGATTTGTCTTCCAAGCGCCGACCGACGCGGAGGTGTCGCAACGGGTAAAAGCAATTCGCGATCGGTTTAAAACGGAGGCTGCCTATGAGGAAGCGTTGCAGCGGACCGGTTTGTCGCCGGATGAGCTAAAAGAAGAGACACGGGAGCAGCTCTGGGCGGAGCGGCTGCTTCAGGAGCGGATCTACTCGTTTGTTTTTGTTTCCCAAAAAGAGGTAACCCGTTATTACCAGGAGCATCTTTCAGAGTTCAGCGGCAAGCGGCAGGAAGAGGTCGAGCCGATGATTCGAAAAAAGCTGACCGATGAGAAACGGACCACGAAGGAGACGGAGTACCTCGCTCGCCTGCGATCACATGCAGAACTGCAGGTGAACTTGCAGTAAGAAGGTCATTCCACCTCTACAATCATTTCCAACTCCACCGGCGCGCCGAGCGGCAGTTCGGCGGCCCCGAGTGCCAGGCGGGCATGCCGTCCCTCTTCTCCAAAGATTTGAACGAGCAGATCCGACGCGCCGTTGGCGACCGCCGGCTGTTGTGTAAAGCCTTCGGCTGAGGCGACGTGGACGCCGATTCGGACGATCCGCTTCACCCGATCCAGTGAGCCGACTGCAGCCTTGATCACCGCCAATGCATTGAGCAGAGTAATCCGCGTGACCTCTTGACCCTGCTCCACCGTCAGCTCTTTTCCGAGTTTTCCCGTCGTTGCCATTTTCCCATCCACCATTGGAATCATTCCCGAGAGGTAGAGCAGGTTTCCGCTCCGAACCGCCGGAACATAGGTTGCCACCGGTTTGGGAGGGGGAGGAAGTTTCAAGCCAAGCGATTCCAATTTCTTTTCATAATCCATCGAAGCGCTCCAGATGAGTGTGGTTTATGCCGCCGCTGCAGTGATCAGTGGAAGAAAACTGCTGCCAGCCGAAAGCGGCCCGACATTGAAATGCGCGGCCAGCGTCTGGCCGAGGTCGGCAAAGGTGCTCCGCACGCCAAGGTCTTGTCCTCGAATTCCTTTTTGAAAAACCAGCAGCGGAACATACTCGCGCGTATGGTCGGTGCCGGGGAAGAGGGGGTCGTTCCCATGGTCGGCGGTGAGAATCAATAGATCGTCTTCGCGCATCTTCGCGACGATTTCCGGGAGCCGCCGGTCGAGCGTGGCGAGGGCGTTGGCATAGCCGACCGCGTCGTTTCGGTGGCCATAGAGCATGTCGAAGTCGACGAGGTTGGTAAAGATCAGTCCGGCATCGGTTTGGTCGAGGAAACGGAGGGTTTGATCGAGGCCGTCGTTGTTGTCGTGGGTGTGGACCGCTTCAGAGATCCCGCGGCCTGAGAAGATATCCTCGATTTTTCCGATCCCGATCACCGGAATCGACGCGGCGCAAAGGCGGTCGAGGAGTGTTTCGGTCGGCGGCGCGACCGAGAAATCGCGGCGGCGGTCGGTTCGGACAAATTGCCCCGGTGCGCCGATAAAGGGGCGGGCGATCACCCGCGCGACCTGGTGCGGCGGTTTTAAGAGGTTGCGGGCGGTCCGGCAGATCTCCCAGAGCGTTTCCGCCGGGATCACCGCTTCGTGGGCTGCCACCTGAAAGACCGAATCGGCTGAGGTGTAGACGATCGGGGCGCCGGTCGCCAGATGTTCCGCGCCGAGCGCTTTGATGATCTCGGTTCCGGAGGCGACCCTGTTTCCGAGGACCTTCCGGCCGATCGCTGTTTCAAAAGGGGCAATCACCTCCGGCGGAAAGCCGTTCGGATAGGTCGGAAAGGGGGTGGGTGTGATCACCCCCATCATCTCCCAATGGCCGATGATGGTATCTTTCCCCGCCGAGCGCTCCGCCATTTTCCCGAAGTGGCCGGCCGGATGCGCGACCGGCATGATTCCCGTTAAATTTCCGACCCGTCCCAATCCCCATGCTTCCAGGTGGGGAAGGCGGAAGTGCGCTATTTTTTTTGAGAGATGTCCCAGCGTGTCGCTTCCGACGTCGCCGTATTGATCGGCATCGGGAAGGGCGCCGATCCCAACCCCATCGAGGACGACAAGGAGCACCCGTTTTCGATCCGCGGTCCGTGCCATCGCTACGCCCTCTTGCGTTGGTATCGGTTGACCGCGCCGTTGTGCTCGCGGAGGTTTTTGGAGAAGAAGTGACTTCCGTCGTTTTTGGAGACAAAGAAGAGATAGTCGACCGTCGCCGGAAAGAGTGCCGCGTAGAGTGCATCTTTGCCGGGGTTGGCGATCGGTCCGGGAGGTAAACCAATAAACCGATAGGTATTGTAAGGGGAAGGAATGCCGAGATCCTTCTTGGTGATGTTCCCATCGAAATCGGTTAGGGCAAAGATCACGGTCGGGTCGCTCTGCAGCCGCATCTTCTTCTTCAGCCGATTGTGAAAGACCGCCGAGATCAGCCCCCGCTCCGAGGGATTGCCGGTCTCTTTCTCGATGATCGAGGCGAGGGTGACGATCTCACGCTGCGTCATGCCGAGCTGATCGGCGCGCCGGCGGAACGACTCGTCATAAACGGCCTGGAACTGCGTCACCATCCGCTTGACGATTTCATGCGGCGGGGTCCGCTTTGCGAACTGATAGGTGTCGGGGAAGAGATAACCCTGCAGGTTCTCCCCTTCAATGCCGAATTCGGTCATCAGGGTGGGATCTTCGATCACCTTCATGAACACATCGGCATCGACCAGTTTTGTTTCTTGGAGAATTTGGGCGATCTGTCGGACCGTCGATCCCTCCGGAATAACCACCGGATGCTGGAGGATCTTGCCGCGAACCAGCAGGTCGAGAATCTCCGCCGGTCGCATCGCGGTATGAAGCGCGTACTCTCCCGGCTTGATCTTTTTTTCGCTCTTTGTCCAGAGACCGAGGAGGCGGAAGAAGATCCGGCTGGTGATCAGCTCCTCATGCCGGAGCAGATCGGAGACGGCACTGAAGGGGGCCCCTTCGGGGATCTCGACGACTTTGTAGATCTCTACCGAGGACGGGGGGGTGTTGAGGAATTGAAGACCGCGTACGGCGCCGATTGCAACCAGCAGGGTCAGAGAGAAAAGGGTGATCCAAACCTTGACCATATGTCGTCTTCCGCTCGGAGAGGTTTCCTTGCCGCTCTTCTCAGGGAAATGCATGCTGGGAGACCTCTTGTCGTGAGGTCTCCCAGCAATGGTTCAGTTCTCAAAGCTATTATAGCGAAAGGCCGCCAAAACGGGAAGGAGGGGATCAGCCAGATTAGAAAGTGGAGTTCCCTCGCTCGCGCTGCGATGCCTCCCACCGGCGAAATTGAGCGGCAAGATCGGCCAGCTCTTTCTCCATCCGGTCGAGGTCGGCGCGCGAAGGAAAGCGGATGTTGCCGGCGATCCGTTTGCCGAGATCGGAGAGCTTTTGGTTGAGCTCGTGCTCTCCTTTTTCCGCCGACTCGAAAAAGGACTTCAACCGCTGCGCTTCGTCGCTCTGGTTTGCCTCACCCTTTCGGGCAAGCTCTTCGCAGAGTTCTTTCGCCCGCTCGGTCAATCCCAAACCGACCAGGGCTGCTTTTCTGAGTGTCGTAAACATTGATGCCTCCTTCCATCCAGGTTCGGTGGATCTGAAAAATGGAGCGGTTAACTTTCCAACATCTTTTTGATGATTTCAGCCGACTGCTCGATCGCGGCGTCGAGTTTGTCGATCCGTTTGCCGCCAGCCTGGGCCATCTCCGGCTTCCCGCCGCCGGTTCCGTCGATCAGCCCCGCCAGCTCTTTCACGACAGCTGCCGCAGAAATATGAGAGGTCCAATCGGGTGTCACCATCACAACGATCGACACCTTCTCTCCCTTCGGATCGGGGGCGCCGACGATGATCACCCCTGATTTGAGTCGATCGCGCAGACGATCGGCCTGTGCGCGAATCTCTTTAATGTCGGCCGGAGCGATCTTCTGGGCGCTGAGCGAGAGCGATCCGATCTTCCGGACCGCACCGAGCGGATCGCCGGCGGGGGAGGCGGCGCGGCTCTTTAGCTTCTCCATCTCCCGGTCTTTCTCCTGGAGCTGTGCATTGAGCCGCTCGACCCTCTGAACCACCTCTTCGGGGCGGCTTCGCAGGACGGAGGAGAGGTCGCGCAACAGCCGCTCTTGCCCTTTAATATATTGATAAGCGGCCGGGCCGGTGAGCGCTTCGATCCGGCGGATACCGGCGGCGACGCTGCTCTCCTTGATGATCTTGAAGAGTCCGATCTCGCCGGTGTCGTGGCAGTGGGTGCCGCCGCAGAGCTCGCGGCTGAAGTCGGCCATCTGGACGACGCGGACCTGCTCGCCATATTTTTCGCCGAAGAGGGCCATCGCCCCGGTCGAAATCGCCTCTTTGATCTCCATGACGTTGGTTTGGACCTGCGCATCCTCACGGATTCGCTCGTTCACCCGCGCCTCGATCCGGTCGATCTCTTTTTCAGTGAGGGGGGTGAAGTGATAGAAATCGAAGCGAAGGCGATCGGGCGCCACCAGCGAGCCGGCCTGCTTCACATGGTCACCGAGCACCTCCCGCAACACTGCATGGAGGATGTGTGTTCCGGTATGGTTTCGCGCGGAATTCTTTCGCCCCTCTGCGTCGACGATCGCATGGAGCCGCTCGCCGGAGGTGATCGTCCCCTGAATCACTTTGGCGCGATGGAGGTGGAGGTCGGGGAGCGGCTTGACCGTGTTGCTGATCTCCACCAATGCCGTTGCCGAGGAGAGGGTTCCGCGGTCACCGACCTGTCCGCCCCCTTCGGCATAGAACGGCGACGCACTGAAGATCAGATCGACAGTGTCGCCCCCCTTGGCCGAGGCAACCCGCTCGCCCTCTTTTAAAATCGCCTGGAGGGTAATCTCTTCCTCGAGATGCTCGTAGCCGGTGAACCGGCTCTTTCCGAACTCTTCCAGAAGCCCGCGGTAGACCGGCTCCGCCCGGTCCGCTTCTCCGGCGCCGACCCACGATTTTCGGGCCCGCTCCCGTTGGACCTCCATCGCGGCGCGGAAGCCGCCTTCATCGATGCCGAGCCCCGCTTCCCGGCCGATCTCGGCGGCCAGATCGAGCGGAAAGCCATAGGTGTCATAGAGGGTAAAGAGTGCTTCTCCCGGGAGGATCTTTTCTCCCCGGCCCTTTACTTTCGCGATCATCTCTTCCAGAATTTGAACCCCTTGGTTCAGGGTATGGATGAACCGCTCTTCTTCCAGGAGGACCGCCTGCTCGATCTGCCTCCGGTGCTGCTCCAGATCGGGGTAGGGGCCGCGCATCGTGTCGATGACGACCCCGGTCATCGTGTGAAGGAAGGGGTCGTGGAAGCCGAGTTGTTTTCCAAACCGTGCCGCCCGGCGCAAGATGCGACGGAGGACATAACCGCGTCCTTCATTCGAGGGGATAACGCCGTCGTTGATCAAAAAAGTAATCGCGCGGAGATGGTCGGCGATTACCCGGCCTGCCATCATCCCCTGAACTTCTTCCTCTGATTTTCCGGCCCGCGCGCCGATCGTCTTGAAGATCGGCTGAAAGAGGTCGGTTTCATAATTGCTCAAGACCCCTTGGCAGACCGCCGTGATCCGCTCCAGCCCCATCCCGGTGTCGATGCTCGGCTTCGGAAGCGGGGTGAGCTTTCCTTGCGCATCGCGGTTGTACTGCATGAAGACGAGATTCCAGATTTCCAGATAACGGTCGCAGTCGCATCGTCCGATGCCGGGGCAGTCGGCATGAACCCGCTCTCCCTGATCGATCAAGATCTCGGAACAGGGGCCGCACGGTCCGGTCTCTCCCATCGACCAGAAGTTATCTTTCTCGCCGAGGCGAACGATCCGGTCGGCCGGAACATGTTTCTTCCAGAGCTCGGCCGCCTCATCGTCCTCCTGATAGACAGTCACCCAGAGTCGCTCAGGGGAGAGCTTAAAGACGTGGGTCAGCAATTCCCAGGCATAGGCAATGGCATTCTGTTTGAAATAGTCGCCGAATGAAAAGTTGCCGAGCATCTCAAAAAAGGTATGATGCCGGGCGGTTTGGCCGACATTGTCGAGGTCGTTGTGTTTGCCGCCGGCGCGCATACACTTCTGAGAGGAGGCGGCGCGCTTGTACGGACGCTGCTCTTCTCCTAAGAAGACCGACTTAAACTGAACCATCCCGGCGTTGGTAAAGAGGAGGGTCGGGTCGCTCTCGGGAATCAGCGGGGAGCTCGGGACCTCGGCATGGCCGCGCTCGACGAAATAACGGATAAATTTGGATCGGATCTCTGAAGAGGTCATTTATCTACTCTTTCCCTCATTTGCCCGCATTATAAAAATCAGAAAAGTCGGGGAGGTTCGATGGCGGAATACCCGTTAGAATTTTAATCTTTCGTTCCAAAATCATCAACCGAAATTTGGCGAAATCCGGATTAATCGATCTCCGGGTTCGCCGCCCCGATTTTTTTAAATGCCTTAAAAATGGTTTCTGTGGTGAAGCCTTTCCGTTGGAGAAAAGCGTAAGCGCGCTGCCGGGTTTTCATGTCGCGAAGTGAGGCAGGATCTTTGAAGCGGCGGCGGAGGGCCGCTTCGGCCGGCGCAACCGGATCTCCTTCCGTTGAGAGCCGTTGGATCGCCTCCTCGGTGATTTCCGGGGAGAGCCCTTTTTCTTGAAGCTCTCTTTTGAGGCGAAGCGGGCCGAGGTGCCGATGCTCTGTTCTGAGGCGGACCCACTGATGCGCAAAGCGATCGTCGTCTAAATAGTTCGCCTCTTTGAGCGAGGCGATGACGAGGGTAACGACCGCTTCGGAATACCCCTTTTGCGCCAGCTTCGTTTCGATCTCTTTGATGCTTCGATCTCGGTAGGAGAGCATCCGGTAGGCTGTCTGTTTTGCCCGGTCGATCAGCTCCGACTGCGTTTCCGTTCCGCTCTCTTTTTCCTCCGTCTTCGAATTCCGCCGGCCGGTCTCTCGGGGGCGTTTAGAAGCGGTCGATCTGTAGTTTGCTGCTGTCATCGGCCTGTTCCTGATCTTCCCAGCTTTCGCTGGTCGATTGAATCCCCTTGACCTTCAACGCGAAGTCTTCGGGATTGGCCGCCCATTTCAATGCCTCTTCATAGGTGATCAGCTGCTGTTTGTAATGGGTATACAGCGACTGATCGAATGTCTGCATCCCATATTGGGAGGTGCCGGCGGCGATGATGTCATGGATCCGCCGTGTCTTATCGGGGTCGATGATCGCTTCCCGAACCGTCTGGGTTGCAATCAAGACCTCGACCGCCGGAACCCGGCCCCGCCCGTCGGCCTTGGGAACCAGCCGCATCGATACAATCCCCCGTAGAACAGACGCGAGCTGCAGCCGGACCTGCTTTTGCTGATACGGCGGGAAGACCGAAATAATCCGGTTGATCGTCTCGACCGCATCCAGCGTATGCAGCGTGCTCATCACCAGATGGCCCGTTTCAGCCGCCACCAGCGCCGTCGAAATGGTCTCGAAGTCGCGCATCTCGCCGACGAGAATCACATCGGGGTCTTGCCGCAGCGCGGAGCGGAGCGCGATACTGAACGACTCGGTATCGTGACCGATCTCCCGTTGGCTGACGATCCCTTTTTTATCGCGATGGAGAAACTCGATCGGATCCTCGATCGTGATGATGTTCACCATCCGATTCTGGTTGATATGGTCGACCATCGCCGCGAGGCTGGTCGATTTCCCGCTCCCGGTCGTTCCGGTGACCAGAATCAATCCCCGGTGCTCCGCCGCCAGCTTTTCAATGACCGGCGGGAGAAGCAGATCCTGAATCGATAAAATCTTGATCGGAATGACGCGAAAGACCATGCCGATGGTCCCGCGCTGCTGGAAGACATTGACCCGGAAGCGCCCCAACCCGGCGGCGCCGTAACCGAAGTCGATTTCCGACCGCTCTTTGAACTTCTCCTTTTGAGCCGGGTTCATCACCGAGAAGGCCAGGCTGATCGCCTCTTCCTGCGTCAGCTTCGGAAACTTCTCCAGCGGTGTTAATGACCCATGAATTCGGGCCATCGGCTGTACGCCGACTTTCAGGTGGAGGTCGGACGAACCCCGCTCCATCGCCGCCTTCAACAACTCATCGATCTTCATATCATCCCCCTTCCGAACGTGCGCTATCCCATATGAGTTTATCCAAGCGGGCCGGAGAAAAGTCACCCGACCCGCTTGGAAAGTTTACCATATGAGACCTGTTCCGGGGCTGGCCTCAGCCCCTCGAACGCGTCGGCGGAGGATGCCGGCTAGCGCTTGACCCGCTCGGCCCCCACGGCGACCGCCGGGGTGGGGATCTCTTTGGTCTCTTTCGTATCCTTCATATCCTTGGTGTCCTTTATCTCTTTCTTCCCGTTCCGCGCCGGCAGTCCGCCCGCTTCCCGGATGGCCTCTTCGATAGTCGACGCCGTCGCGGGATTCTCCCTGAGATAGTTAATCGACTGGTCGCGTCCCTGGCCGATCCGATCTCCTTTGTAGGAGTACCAGGCGCCGCTTTTATCGATGACCTTCTTCTCCACCCCCAAATCGAGGACCTCTCCGAGTCTGGAGATGCCGAGATTAAAGAGGACGTCGAATTCGGCCTGCCGGAAAGGGGGTGCGATCTTGTTCTTGACGACTTTCACTCGAACCCGGTTTCCGATGACATCTTGCCCTTCTTTGATTGCTTCGATCCGGCGGATATCGAGCCGAACGGAGGCGTAGAACTTCAGCGCATTTCCGCCGGTGGTCGTCTCCGGATTTCCGAACATCACGCCGATCTTCATCCGGATCTGATTGGTGAACATCACGCAGGTATGAGATTTGGAGATCGCCGCCGTCAGCTTCCGAAGCGCCTGGGACATCAGCCGGGCCTGGAGCCCCATGTGCGAGTCGCCCATCTCCCCTTCAATCTCGGCCCGCGGGACGAGCGCGGCGACCGAGTCAATGACGACGATATCCAATGCACCGCTGCGGACCAAGGTCTCGGCAATTTCCAGCCCCTGCTCGCCGGTGTCGGGCTGGGAGACGAGGAGGTCGTCGATTTTGACCCCCAGCTTTGCGGCGTAGTGGATGTCGAGAGCATGTTCGGCGTCGATAAATGCGGCCGCCCCGCCACTCTTCTGCGCTTCTGCAATCGCATGCAGACAGAGGGTGGTTTTTCCGGACGACTCCGGGCCGAAGATTTCGACGACGCGGCCCCGTGGAATTCCGCCGACGCCGAGTGCGATATCGAGTCCCAACGAGCCGCTGGGGATGATGGCGACGTTTGCGGCGACCCCGTCCGCCCCAAGCTTCATGATCGCTCCCTTGCCGAACTGCTTTTCGATCTGCGACATTGCCAGTTCAAGGGCTTTTTCTCGGTGGTTCTCTCTTTCTTTCAATTCTCGCTCTGCCATGTTTTCTCCTTAAGTAAATAATAACTGGTGCTATGACGTTCCCAGGCCGGCGGTGAACAGCGGGGTATAAATGGACCCTTCCGGTCTCATCCGACTCTCCATCAGCAAAAGGCTTTCCATGTCACACTCTCCAATCTGAAGCCGACTCTCTTCGGCGACCCAGCGGATAAATCCGTCGGGGACCGATCCTTTTACCCGACCGAGGGTGAGATGGGGTCGATAGGGACGGGTCTCCACCGGAAAGCCGAGAGAAGCCATTCGCTCCGACAACACTTGCTGAAGCGACAACAGCGGAGACTCGTTTGAGACGCCGACCCAAAAGACCTTCGGTGCGGCCGGTTTTGGAAAGAGACCTAACCCGCTGATCTGAACTAAAAAGGAGACGGAGCGCGCGGCGGTCTCACGAATTTCCGTCTCGATTTTCGGTTGCATCGCCGGATCGGTCCAACCCAAGAAAAAGAGGGTTAGATGAATCTGCTCCGGGGCGACCCATCGGATGGAGGAGGCCTTTTGGCGGCCGATCTCTTGAAGCGATACGCACTGCTTGCGGATCTCTTCCGAGATCGGTAAGGCGACAAAAAGACGAATTCCCATCATTCAGATCCTGAAAATCAGATCTCCTCTTATACCATTTTTTGACTTTTTTTGAAAGGTGTCCGATTTTGAATCGAGAATTCGGAGCGTTGGCGGAGGACTCAAAAATGGGGAAGTAAATGATCAGGATGTTCTTCGCATTTTTCTGCTCGGCATCCGCATTTTAATGATCCCCGGTGCCGATCAGGTGTCTCCGCAGCCGGTCGAGCGCCCGCTGGGCCGCCTCGGCCTGGATCGTCTCTCGGTCTCCTCTGAAAAGGAATCGATCCACCGTGGTCTGTCTTCCATCCGACAGGGCAATATAGACCAAGCCGACCGGCTTCTGCTCGGTACCTCCGCCCGGGCCGGCGATTCCCGTAACCGAGAGGCCGAGATCGACCCCTTGGCGTTGCCGGATTCCTTCGGCCATGGCATGCGCGACTTCGGCGCTGACCGCCCCTTTTTCTTGAAGAAGGGGAGAGGGTACGCCGAGCAGTGTCTCTTTCGAGCGATTGCTATAGGTGATGGAGGCCGAATCGAAGTAGCGGGAGCTGCCGGGGATGCGGGTGATCCGAGCGGCGATCCGGCCTCCGGTGCACGATTCAGCGATCGCCAGCCACTTTTGCTTTTCCAAAAGGAGCCTGCCGACGACCTCTTCCAGCGTCTCCCCTTCCCAGCTATAGCAGGACGGACCCCACCGCGCCTCCAATGCGGCCATCGCCGTGTTGAGCAAGAGTGGGTCTCGTGATCGGAAGAGAAGGTCCACGCCGGCAATGGCCGGAAAGGATTTTACCTCGACCGCCGTTTTTGCCAGGTTCTCCCCGACCCACTGAAGGACATCGCCCGGTGCCACCCCACAGATCCCGACCCATCGACTCGCGGCCTGGGGACCGAAGACCTTCTGAATCTGTTTCTCGATCTCCTGGCGGAGGTGTTCCAGGACCGCCTCTCCTCCGGGGGTGATAATCAAGAGGGTCGGCCGGGAGGAGTGGGGCAAGGAGAAGGGGAGAAGGAAGAGGGGAATGGCTCCTTCGGGATCGACGACCGTTTCTGTCCCGCCGGGAAGGAGGGTGTCCGTTTTCGCGGAAAGGGTCAGCCGTTTCCGACTGACCTTCGCCATGAGTCCCCTCAGCACATCGAGACGGGCGGCCCATCCGGCGCCATCCGCATCTGTTGCGGCGACGCAGACAACAGCACTCCGCGCCGCTGCGGTGCGCAGCGCTCCTTCCAACGCCGCCTCCTCTTCGACGTAGGTCTCTTCAATCTTTTCTACCCCCGAGCGATAAAGTGTCCGCTGAAGTGCGCCGAACGGCGCCCCCACGGTTGAGTCAAAGATTCGAGGGGTGCCCCATCGGAGGAGGGTGGCGCTGATCTCGGTCATCCTCCCACCCCGAGGCTCTTTAATATCATTTCGATCAGTCGGAGAGAGAGAACGGCATAACCTGCCGCGGCGACATCGTCTGCCATAATTCCCCATCCCCCCGGCAGTTTCTCAAAAAGAGGGATCGGCGGCGGCTTTGCGATATCAAAGATTCGGAAGGTGATGAAGCCGGCGATCCACCAACCGAGCGAGGCGGGGAGAAGGAAGAGAACGATCATCATTGCGGCAATCTCGTCGATGACGATTTCACCGGCGTCTTTTTTTTGAAGAGAGCGCTCGCAAGCACCGGCCGCATAAGTCCCCAATCCGAAGAGAAAGACAAAGAAGAGACCAAAGAAGAATGGAGAGAGTGAGCGAAGCGGGAGAAAGAGAAAGAGGCCGAGAAGGCTTCCCGCCGTTCCCGGCAGAAAGGGAAAATACCCGACTCCGAAGCCAGTGGCGATAACCTGGTAAAATTTCATTAATATATGTACCCTAATAATATGGTCATTCTCATGAGGCTTAACTCCTTTGAAAAGGCTGCTCCAGGTTCAAAATAAAACAGATCGAAATATATTTCGTAAGTATCTAATAATTATATATTTTTTAGATTCTACTTGTCAATGAAACAGTGTTCATATAATGACGAATTGGTATGTTTATAAAGCTGTTGATAAGCTGTTGACAATGAGTAGGGCATATGTTATAAATAAGAGCTGTCCGACAAGCATGGAGTGATGGTTTTAGAACGGTTAAATGATGTTCTTTTTTTCGTTTTTTGCTCAATCTGTTTCCTCTGTTATACCTGGGTTTTTCGGAATAAACCACTCCTGAATTGCTTCACACTTCACCACCATCCCGGCGCTGACCCGTGCGCTTAATAGGCCCTTTTGGGCGAGGCGCTTGGCCGATCCATCCCTAAAATCTGCCGAGCGAGGATTAACAAGGTCATGGCATCCCACGATGAACGCGTTTGAACGTTGTGGGAGAGAAGGAGAGAAGATGAACGTGAACGTCGCAAAAAAAGAATCGGTCGAAACACTTCAAAAAGAAAACCAGGCGCTTCGGAATCAAAACGTCGCGCTGTTGGGAGATGGCGAGGTCTTCATTCGCCGAGACGCCTCCGGCATCATGCGGGCGTGTAAGATGCCCGTTTCCCTTTCCGAGCGAAACAAGGAAATTCAGAGGATCGGCGAGCACTGGATGATCACCTCGGCGGGATCGGACAAATTGAACCAGCTCCCCGGTTTGAATATTATGACCCCCCCTTCGGTGGTGGTGGATGGCAAGGAAGTCTCGAACCCTTATATCGAGCGGCATCCGAAGACCCGGGCGATCCAGTCGGTTTACGTCCGGAAGATCATCTTCGGTCCCAATCCGATCGGGAATATGGTCGGGGTCGATTATACCCTCTTCTTCAACGTCTATACCTATTTTTTGCAGGACCTGCAGGTGAAAGTCCGGCGCTACCCGGTCTGCGGCAGCTATGGGATGAAGGAAAAGCCGCCGACCGCACTGAGTCCGGAGCGTCCGGGACGGTCGCTGGTTTTCTTCGAAATTGAAGATCCGGTCGGGTTGTGGGTCGATCTCTCGCACGGCGAGATTCAGGAGGTCTTCAGCCAGCATGTCAGCCGCCAGAAGTTCGGCGACCGCCATGCTCAATCGATCTGCACCCGGAACGCGCTCTTAAAGCATCCGGCCATTGCGGCAAAGACGGTCGAAGTCCATAACGGAATCGCCAAAATTACCGTCTACGGCTTCAAGCATGATTTCGATTACAAGAAGTTTGCCGACATCGGCGAGAAGATCGGAAAGGGCCAGGTTGATCCAAGAGAGGTCGAAGTCGAGCAGGCCATTGAAGAGGCGCGATTCGAGGAGGTGAGTCTGGAAGGATCGCTCGAGGGAGACGAGTATGGTGCGATTCCTGCCGATGACGAATCCAACTCTCCCCGTTCGGTAGACCCGTCTGCCGCTTCAAATCAAAAGAAATCTCCGAAGGAGGACTAATGCCGAAGCTCGCACGGGTTCGTCTTCATAACTTCAAGGGCAAGCGCTCCGAGTGGGCGCTTGCCCCGAAGATGCTTTTGATCGGGCCGAACGGCACCGGCAAGAGCGCGCTGCTCCAAGCGGTCACCGTCGGCATTTTAGGCTATGAGCCGCGGCTGGGGAAAACTCCGGCTTCGGTGGTTCAGCTTGCCTCCGGAAAGGAAATGTCGGTGGAGATCGAGACCGAGGGAAAGTTTATTCTCCACCGGACCTTCAAGCTAAATTCCGAAGGGATCTCAACGTCGGTTCGGGTCTCGCCCCATAAAGGCGAGCGCAATATGGCCGAAGCGCATCGGCGAATCGTCGAGGAGATCGGCGATTTTACCGTTTCGTTCGATTTGAGCACATTTCTCTCCCTCTCCGATGCCAAGAAGCGGTCGACCCTCTTTGAGCTCTCTCCGGCAAAAGGGCTGGGATGGGATAAAGCACGACTGAAGAGCCAAGTGGTCCAAATCGTCCGCGCGCCGGTCAGCTCTCTGACCCTTCATGCTTGGATCGACAAAGCGCTCTCTTTCTGGTCGGACCGAGACGATTTACAGACGAACTTCGATCGAATATTGATCCATTTAAAAAAAGAGTACTCTCTCTGGCTTCTCCGAAAAAGAGAGGGAGTTTCGGCTGCCCGCCGGATGCTCCAGGCGCGCAATCAAGGGGTGCTGATTCCCTCGGATACGACACGGACGACGCAGCGGGAGATCGAGGAGCTAACGGAGCGAATCGTTAACATTCGTGAAGAGCTGGCCAAAGACCATGAGCGCCGGAAGGCGGCCGAGGCGCGGGGCCGGGAGATCGAAGCCTACCGGACTCAACTGGAGAACTGGCGCTCCGGTGTCGTCTCCGCCGAGCAGATGCAAACGCGGTTATCCGAGTTGCGGGAGCGCTCCTTCGATCGCGCCTCGCTTGAATCGGAGATCCGACAGGCCGAGCGGGAAGCGCAGGCGCTCCTCTCGGAGATCGAAAGGGAAGAGAAACGATTGAGCGAATCGAAGCTCTCTTTTGAGATAGCGGAACGGGATCTCTCCCGCGCCGAGGCGATCCGGGGACGCTGCCCGGTCGTCGAAGGGGTCGACTGTCCGGTCGACTTCGCGCCGGTCATTACACAGGGCCGCCACCGTCTTTTTGAACAGGAGAGCTCCCTGGCGGAGGGTGAAGCGGCCCAGTCGGCGCGGTGGGAGCGCTTCCGGCTGCTTCAGGAGACGCTCGGGCGGCTCCAAGCGAAATGCCAAACCCTGGCCGAGGAAGCGCGGGCGGCGCAGGCAGAGATCGGCGCTTGGGAAGAGATGCTTCAGCGCTTGCTGCGTCAAGAGGACGAGGGGAAACGGCTGGAGGAGATCCTGGCACGGCTGGAGGTGGAGGAAGCGGGCGACAGCGGCTATGCCGACCCCGACGATCTCCTCTTACAGAAAGAGGGGCTGGAGCGGCACCTGGAAGGGCTGAAGCGGCAATTGGCCGAACAGGAAGAGCAGCGCTCCCTCTGGATTGCTTATCAGCAGAACCAGGTCGATCTGAAAAAGGCCGACGCTCACATCGAAGCCCTCAAGCAGTTAATTACGGCGCTCGGCCCCAAGGGGCTCCAGGGGGAGATGATGAAGGAGCAGCTCCGCCCGATGACCAAGATCGTCAATGATCTGTTGCAGACGATCGATCCCGAAAAGGAGATTGTCTTTCGCTTTCAAGACGCGCGGGGGAATGAGGTCTTCGAGATGGGGTGGAAGCAGGAAGAGCGGTTCATCCCCTTTGAGGCGCTCTCCACCGGTGAGCGGGTTCTTTTCTCGGCCGCTTTGATGACGGGGCTGATTCTGCTTCGCGAGCCGCGCTGCCGGCTGCTCCTGGTCGATAATCTTGAAAGCGTCGATCTTCCCCATCGGCGCCGATTTATCGAGGCGCTCTCGACCTTCGTCGATGAAGGACACCTCGATCACTTCATCGCCGCAGGGGTTGAGGGGATCCCTCCAGGAGATGCGGCGCGCCTGGGGGTGAAGGTTGTTTCAATGGTCGATTCGGCCAAGACATCCGCTTAATGAGAGGACATGCAGGATATGGGCGAAATACGCCAAACACGATTAATTGAAACTCTGAACGAAGCGCAGCGCCAGGCGGTCGAAAGCCGCGCGCCGGTCATTCTCGTGAACGCAGGGGCCGGCAGCGGGAAAACGGCGGTCTTAAGCCTCCGCTTGGTCCGTTTGCTGAGGGAAGGGATCTCTCCTTGGAATATCCTTGCCCTCACCTTTACCCGTCACGCCGCCGGAGAGATGCGCCGGAGAATCGAGTCGGAGATCGGCGAGCAGCGGAAATTGAATCTCCTCACCTTCCATGCGTTTGCCGCCTCCCTGCTGGAGCGTTGGGGAGAGCTGCTCGGATATAGACGGAACTTCACGATTTACGATCAGGCGGATCAGGTCGAACTCATCCGGGGGATCCTTGATGAGCAGGGAATGCGTTTTGATCCGACCGATGTGATCCGCAAGATCCAGGAAGGCCGGTTCCCGGCCGACCATCCGATTCTGCGCGAGTACCACCGCCGACTCAAGGAGGGGAATGCGTTTGACTATCGGGGACTTCTTCAATCGGCCAACTTCCTCCTCCGTGAGAAAGAGGCGGTCCGGGAGGCTTACCGCGCGCGCTTCACCCATCTCCTGGTGGATGAGGTTCAAGACACCGATCCCGACCAGTGGGAGATGATCGATCTGCTTCAGCCGGCGCATCTCTTCCTGGCCGGGGATGACTACCAGAGCATCTACCGTTTTCGCGGGGCGAAGATCGACCATATTCTTTCTTTCCCGAAGACCTTTCCCAATGTGGAGGTGATCCGGCTTGAGCAGAATTATCGCTCGACGCTGCCGATTGTCGAGGCGGCGAACCGTCTCATCTCCCACAATCGCCATCAGCTGTCGAAGCGATTGAGGACCGACTGGGCCGGATCCCTGTCGGTGTCGCTGCTTCAAGCCGACACGCCGGAAAAGGAGGCCGAAGCGGTTGCCTCGGTCATCCGTCGCGATTGTGAAAAGGGAGGGTCTCGGCCGGCCGACATGGCGATCCTTTATCGGACCCATGCCCAGGCGGTTCCCCTGGCACGCGCGCTGCAGCTGCGCAAGATTCCTTATCAGATTGTGACCTCTTCGTTCTGGGAGAAAGAGGAGGTCCGCCATCTTCTGGGTTTAATGATCGTTCTCCACAATCCCGGAGATGACTATCATTTGAGGAAAGTATTGCCCTCGGCGGAGTATGCGCCGGAGGTTCTCTCCGAGTTGAATCTGGAAGCGGCCCGGACGGAGCGCCCGCTCTTTGAGATTCTTCCCTCTTCCTGGTTCAAAGAGCACCTTCTCGATCTGCAAGAGAAGCTGTCGCGGGGGGATTATCCAACCGCCCTCGAATTGGCCCAAGAGCTCGACCGTCGGTTTGAGTTCACCGAGCGTTATCGGAAGGAGGGATTCCCTCTCAAAGAAGCCTCCCTTCAGAAGCTCTTTCAAAAGATCGGCCGGTGGCAAGAGGAGAACCCGGAGGATCACTCTCTGGCGGCTTTCTTACGGTGGCAATTTACCCGGTCGGTCCAAGACGAGCTGCGCGATGAGGAAGACTCCGTAAAGCTCCTGACGATTCATGCCGCGAAGGGGCTGGAGTGGCCGACCGTTTTTCTCTGCGGCTTGGAACAAGGACTTTTTCCCCTTCGCCCGGCCCTCTCTTCGCAAGAAGAGCTGGAGGAGGAGCGCCGCCTGATGTATGTGGCGATCACCCGCGCCAAGGAGCGGCTCTATCTCCTCTGGGCCAAAGAGCGGAACCGTTTTGGCAGAGCGGTGAAAAATCGGCCGAGCCAATTTCTCACCGAGATGATCGGAAGCCTCTCCTCCCCCCAATCCAATCCGAAATCAACACCGAACACTTCCGACTAGAGGTGTCCGTCGTCGATTCGTGTCCGCGGCGCGCGGTTTCGCTTGCGCCGCTTCGTCTCCTTCCCGTAGAATGTGTTTTCAGCGGATCGGCGGGGTCGGCGCATCTCCCCGACCGATCTGCTTCACCGCAGAGGAGACCGTGAGACGGCTGAATTTTCTGATTCTACTTTTGTCCCTTCTTTTGATGGCGTGTTCCTTGCCCGCTTCTCCGGATCGGATCCTTTCTGCATCGACACCGGATCGAAGGGTATTTCAAGGCGCTATTGAAAAGATTGTGTCGATCGTTGCAGGATCGGGCCAGCGCGGTCTTCAAAACGGGCCGGCGATGGTCGCGCGATTCGATTGGCCGACCGGGGTTGCGGTCAATCGAAAGGGGGAGCGCTTCATCGCCGATTATGACAATCATGCTATTCGGAAAATTGACCGCTTCGGCTGGGTGACGACGTTTGCCGGCCAGGGGATCGCCGGTTTCTCCGATGGGGGAGGAGAAGAGGCGCGCTTCCATGGACCGAATGCGATCGCCATCGACTCCGACGACAATCTCTATGTCGCCGATGCCGATAATTTCCGAATCCGGAAGATCACGCCGAATGGGATTGTCTCCACGGTGGCAGGGAGTGGAAAACAGGGGAACAAAGAAGGACCGGCGTTGGAATCGGAGTTCGTCTATCCGACCGGAATCGCCGTGGCGCCGGATGGAAGCCTTTATGTGGCCGATCGGGGAGCGCATCGGCTTAAACGGGTGGCGGCGGGAATGGTCATGATTGTCGCGGGGACGGGGGAGGCCGGACATTACGACAGCCTCTCTTACTTCGCAAAATTCAACCACCCGACGGCGCTGGCGTTCGATGACGTCGAGAATCTCTATGTGGCCGATTCAGGCTCTCATACGATCCGGCGAGTCGACCGGCAGGGGGTGGTGACCACGGTTGCCGGCTCGGGTCAGCCGGGCTATAAGGAGGGACTCCGAGAAGAGGCTGAATTTTCATGGCCGACCGCTGTGGCGGTCGATCCGGAAGGGAATCTGATCGTTGCAGACAGCAAGAATCATCGAATCCGGAAAATTCTCCTTCCGCAGGGAAGGGTGACGACTTTGGCAGGAGATGGTCAGCCGGGATTTATCGACGGCGCCGGAGGGTTGGCCCGCTTCGATTTTCCAACGGGAATCGCGATCGATTCTGCGGGGGGACTGACCATCGCCGATTCCGGAAATCACCGTATTCGCGCGGTTCTTCCCAGTGGGCTTCGCGTCGATCGCCGCACTTTCCCATAAGATTAGAGGTCGGCAAGGAGGGCCGATTTTAAGAGAACGCGATCGTGCTCCGCTTCAATCGTCTGGATGAGGGCATCCACCACTTTTGGATCGAATTGAATTCCGGAGCAGTGCTTCAGTTCCGCGACCCCTTCTTCTAAGGTGAGGACCTTTCGGTATTCATAAGGATAATCGGACACCATTGAATCGAATGCATCCGCCACGGCGATGATGCGTGCCAGGAGAGGGATATCCTCTCCCCCGATCCCATCGGGGTATCCCTTCCCGATGTAATACTCGTGGTGATGCCGGATCAATGCAAGGATGTTCGGGGAGAGATTCAGCGGGGCGACCAGACTGATACCGATCTCCGGATGTTTTTTCATCGCCTCCATTTCTCCCTCATTGTATTCTCCTTTTTTCCCTGTGATTTTGAGATCGATCCCAAGCTTTCCGATATCATGCAGGTAAGCGCCAATCTGAAGCTCCTCTTTTTCCAAATCGGTCAGCCGGAGACGTTGAGCGATCAGGTAAGAATAGTAGTTCACGCGGCTGGAATGCCCATGCGCATAGGGGTCTTTTCTCTCGACGGTGTCGATGAGGGCCCGGATAAATTCAAAATGATTGACCCGGCGTTCCTCCTCGACATCCTGTTCGGTTTGCTCAAACATTTTTTTTGCTTTTTCAAGAAGGGAGCCATCCGTTTCAAGCATCTTAATTCCTTGGGTGAGCTCCTGATCGATTCCGACCACCTCGCCAATCTTCGTGAGAAAGGTCTTCAGCTGGTCGATTTGCCGCTTTCTGCCGGTGGCTTGGTTGACCGCCGAGAGGACATCCCCCATATTAAAAGGCTTCATCAGATAGGAGGAAGCTCCCAAATGGAGCGCATCGACCGCGGTTTTAAAGTCGCCATACCCGGTGATGATGATGACCTCTACATCCCCATGGAGTCGTTTGATTTGGCGCAGGACGTCGATCCCATGTAGATCTGGGAGCCGAAGGTCGACTGTCACCACGTCGATCTCTTTCTCTTGAAGCAGCGCCAGCGCCTTTTCCCCCAGGTCGACGGTGAGGACATCGAAGAAAGGGGAGAGAATCATTTCGAGCGATTTTCTCGGACCGAGCTGGTCTTCTACAATTAAAATCTGGGGACGTTTGTTCATCGTGCCCTCCAATAGAGATGGTTCGGCGGTTCAATTCACTCCCGCTTTGAAGAGCAAATCCCAGACCGTCTCTCCTTTAGTAAAGAAGCGAGACCGGTCATGGATTTTTTCCAAAATTTAATAAGATTGTGCACATTTTTGTTGCATCGGTGTGGAGTCGGGGACAGAGGCCGTCCCATAGGGGAGGGCGAATGGAAGCGTGCAGCGTTGTGAGATAAAGAAGCGTTAGTTCATGCTCGGATCTAGAGGCAGGGTGGCATAAAAAGCCCACTCTGTGCCAAGGCGGCGCATCATCTGAGGCCAAAGCAAAGTGGGCTCTGCATCAAAGATCAAATTGGAATCGGCCGGAAGCGGCCGCCAAGCGCCTATTTCCAACTCTCCTTCCAGCTGGCCGGCCGCCCATCCGGCATATCCAAGGTAGCAGCGTATTTCGCCGTTCGGGCCCAAAACACCCGGTGTTTTGAGCTCCTCCAGATCTTTTGCGAGGAAGACATCTTTGAGAATGGTATGGCCTTCAAAGAGCCCTTCGCTTCGACAGAGAATTAACATGCCATTCTTGGCCACAGGGCCCCCGGCATAGACGCAGTCGGAGCCGGTGAGCTTGGGAAAGTCTTCGATGAGGGCGGAGACCCCGACCTCCGTCGGACGGTTTAGAATCAGTCCCAAGGCCCCTTCCGTATTGTGCTCGCAAATGAGCACCACCGACTGCCGAAAATTGGGATCGCTCAGTATCGGCATCGAGATTAACAATTTTCCCTTGAATGTCTCCGCTGTCCGTTCCATAAAATCTCCATCTTTGCTGCGTCATTGGATAGAATTATCTTAACCCGACATTGCCCTCTTCGCAAGGGGGAGGAACATGTAGTCTAATGCCTGTTTGTAGAGACAAAGAGCGGTGTTTAGGCCTAAAACGGATATGGCGTTGCATTCTCTCTAAAGGTTAATTATCCCACTATGGTGTATTAAATTCGAACGTTTTGCTCAAAGGGACTGACCCAGCAATCCGTCAGGTACAGATGTCCGGCGACTTCGGCAGTAGGGACAGACCGACCACTCCGGATGGAGAAGTTTTCCACACGACCCGCAGACATAGGGAGAGGTGCAGCCGCAATGAGGACAGATTAAGAAATCGAGGTGAAGCGACCGGCCGCATTCGGGACAAAGACTTTTGAACGACTCCTCCATCTCGACGGCCCGCATGACCTCTCCGAGCGTCGTGGTCCCCTGCCGGATTTTTTGATGACCATCCTCTTCCATGGAGGTCATCCCGAGTGCGGTTGCCGTCGACCGGATCTCCTGATCGGTTGCCCCGGCGGAGATCCGCTCTCGCAATTTCGGAGAAAGGTCGAGAACTTCGAAAAGCCCGATCCGGCCTGAGAAGCCGGCATAGTGGCATTGGCTGCAGCCGCGCTCTTGAAACAAAGACCCTTCGGCTGCGGGTACAAGGACGGCCATTTTATTTGTTTCTAAGGGGTCGGACCGGCCCGCGGGGGCGGAAGTGGTCTCCACACGGCATTTCAGACAGAGTTTCCGAACCAGTCGCTGCGCAATGACCCCGGTCAGCGCCGACGAGACAAGATAGCGGGGGATGCCGATATCGACAAGCCGCGTGATGGTTGAGACCGCATCATTCGTATGAACGGTGGAGAGAACCAAGTGACCCGTCATGGCGGCGCGAAAGGCGATCTCTGCCGTCTCTAAATCCCGGATCTCCCCGACCAGAATTACATTCGGATCTTGCCGAAGGATTGATCGAAGGCAATTCGCAAAGGTAAGACCAATTTCAGGATTGATCTGAATCTGGTTGACCCCCTCGATGGTGTATTCCACCGGATCTTCAACGGTCGTCAGGTTGGTTGTTTCCGATCGCAGTTCATTAATCATTGCATAGAGGGTGGTTGTCTTTCCGCTCCCCGTGGGACCGGTGACCAAGATGATTCCTTTTTTTCTCTTGGTCATCTGATGGATGGCAGAGAGCCCTTTTTCGGGAAGGCCGATTTGGTCAAGCTGGATCATCATTTTCGATTGATCGAGAATGCGGAGAACAACCTTCTCCCCATGGTGGGTCGGCAGGGTTGAAACGCGTAGGTCAATCTCATGGTTTTCGGCCATGACCCGGACCGCCCCGTCTTGAGGCAGACGCCGCTCGGCGATATTCAGCTTGGCCAAAATCTTGATTCGAGAAACCAAAGGGGTATGATACCCCTTCGGGAGACGCATATCTTCCCTCATCAGGCCGTCGATTCGATAGCGGATTCGAAAGTCTTTCTGCTCCGGCTCAATATGGATGTCGCTTGCACGCAGCTTAATTGCTTTATTCAGGATCAGGTTGGCCAATTGGATGATCGGAGCGAGGCGGCTTCTCTCTTCCAGGGAGCGTGCTTCGGATTGCAGCAGGGCGCCATCGTCGAGCTGAGGAATGATCTGAATCGCGGCAGCGTTGAACTCTTTTGCCGAGGCCTCCACGATCTTTTCCACGGAGGAATCGAGATGATAGTTCTGCTCGATGGTCTCCAGGATGGCCCTTCGCGTTGCAATGATCGGATCGATTGCCATCCCGGAGTGGAATCGGAGGTCGTTAATCGACTCATAGTCAAGCGGGTCTGACATCGCCACTGTTAATTTTTTGTTTTGGATCTCGAGGGGAATGGCCAAATGTCGCTTGGCGAGTGCTTTAGGGATGAGCAGGAGAAGGCCGGGGTCGATCGGTATCATCGCCAACTCGGTATAACGCAAACCCAACTGGACGGCGAGAGATCGAGCGATTTGGGTTTCGGAGATCATCTGAAGATCGATGAGCACCTCTCCGAGTCGCTTCTTCATCTTTTTCTGCTCGTCCAGCGCTTGCTTCAGATGGTCTGGAGTAAGATGGCCGGTCTCAATGAGAAAATCGCCGAGTCTCCTTTTTTGCCCTTCCGTTCTGGTTGTATGATCCATCGGCCCCTCACGTGGAATGAAGGCGGCATCTCTCCGAACAAATGAGGAGATTCGGCCGCTCCGGTCGCTCGACTGATGAACGTACCTGGCTATGGTGAAGAAAAGGCGATCCCTTTTGCAGAGAGAGTCACGTTTTTTAATGTTAATAAAATCCGGAGGGCTGAAAAAAGGCGAAAAGGCAGCCTATGGATGCTTGAATGCAGACCTAGAAAAAATGATCATCTGTAAAAACTGGAGAAGATAGGAAAACATTCTATACAGGTTGAAAATGAAAAGTCAATGAATGTGATATTGCTCACTGCGCCCCGAATTGGGATACATAGAAGCGCGTCGAGGCGAAATTTCCGAGAGAGAATCGATCCTTGTCCTTGACAAAGCGGGTGGGTTTGTTTAGGCTGACAAAATGCAAGAGAAGCGCAAAGCAAGACGGAATGGTTTTAATTTCCAGGTGGTGCTGACCCAGGAGGGAGGGGAGCGCATTGAAGTGCTGCGCGCCAATGTCGGCTGGGGAGGGTTGGGCGGTTATACTCGGGATTTGGTTGAGGCAGGAAAATCAATTACCATGGAGATCTCCTTCCCTCAACGCTCGGGGGAAGCCGTTTCCGAGAAGCTACTTGGGAAAGTGACCTGGACGCGCCGGGATGGAAATTTCAATGCGTTTGGAGTTTCTTTTTCGGAGATCAATCGCGCTTCCTATCCTCGCCTGGTCTCATATCTCCAATATCTGGACCAAATCGGTTAGGTGTGGTCGTGGCCCAGCTCGATCCAAAGATCGGACTGGCGCTGCGAGGCCTGTTCGATATATTCTGAAAACTCCTCTTCATTTTTAGCCGTCGCCAGGAATTGATGGTAGTGAAAACGGGCCTCCGTTTTCCTGTCCAGCCGATCGAAAATGAGTCCCAGATAGTAGTGGACGATGGGTAAATTGGGATTCAGTCTAAGCGCCTTTTCCCACGCCTGGATCGAGGCGAAAGGCCGGCCCGACATGTAATAGGCCGATCCCAAGTTGAGGAAGGTTTCGCTCCAATCTGGATGCTGCCGAAGGACCTCTTCATATTCTTTAATCGACTCCATCCATTTCCCAAGATGAAAATAGGCCGATGCAAGATTATTTCTCGCTTCTCCAAAAGAGGGGCGTGCTTGAAGGGCTGTTTGATATTCCTCGACGGCCATCTGATAGTTTTCTTCTTGTGCCCAGAACCACCCTTTGGAAAAATGACCGTAAGCGGAATCAGGCGCGAGATTAATAATCTTCTCAAGATTCGTTTTATTTCGTTCGTAATTATCACTTCGGAGTGATTCCTGGAAAAGCGCCTCGACCTCCGGACTTTCATTTCCCCAAACAGGTTGGATGGAGGAGAAAAGCACCCACCCCCACAGGATTCCACGATAAAAAAAACGTTTCATCGCCTCTCCTTTCCTCTTACAACAACCATAACAAAAATCGGTAACCTGTCAAGAAAAGGGAAGGATTATAGAAAAGATGAAAGAAAAAGGGGGCAAAAAGCGGCCTCTCCTGGTATTCCTCTGAGGAGTATCGTTTTATGAGTTATGGCGATAAAGAGGTCTTACCGGTCGTGACAGACCAAGCAAAGGGACGGGGAAGGGGCCCTCAAAAAGGGGCGGATGCTCTCGTTGTGAGGGTTGTGGCAGCTGTCGCATTCCACCTTGCCGGACGTCGTCCGGACGAGTGTTGACAAAAGCTCCGGAGAGGAGACTTTTTCTTTCGGGAGATCCAGGTACGAAGAAGATCCTGTTTCGGGGAGAATATACCCCTCCGGGCGTAGATCCGGAAGCGTCCAGTAGCGAGCATAGGTGACGGTCGGATTTTCGGGGACAAATTGGCCGCTCGGTTTTCTCGGATATGGGATCGAGATCGGATGATCGACGCGGCTGAGGGGGGAGACTTCTCGCCGTGAGAGACCCCCGTCGTTGGAGATGAAGGCCGAGGCCCCGACGCGAGGCTGATCGACATTGATACCATGCATGTCTTTTGCCAGGGCCCCATCATGGCAGGCAAGACAGGTCAAGGAAGAGCCGGTCGGCTGGTTATAAGGATGATGCTTCGCTGGAAGATTGGCCGCAAGGTGGTAAGGGAGCGCCGCCCCCCGGTTCCACAAGGGCGGAGGGGGTGTTTTTCCCGCGGGAGCGGGCGACGACTCGGCCGGATTTTCTTTCGGAACGACGGCGAATCCAGGGAGGGGGTCGATGTGGCAAATGGCGCATGTCTTTGAAGGAGGAAGAGAGGGAAGGGCCAGGTTGTGCCGCGATCGAACGACGTCATCCAAAGGGGAGGCGTGGAGTATAGAGAGCCCTGCAAAGAGGGCTGTGAGGAGCGGAATGACCGTTAATCCCCATCGCTTCATCTCAGTGACGTCCTCACTTCGAGATACCGATTTTCCTTTGAACGATTTCGCCTAACTGATCGGCCATTGCGGTGATCGTTGCCTGATCTTCCCCTTCAATCATAATCCGTATCAACGGTTCCGTGCCCGAATATCGAATGAGAATCCTCCCCTTGTTTTTCAGCTTCTCTTCACAATGGGCGATTGCTTTCTCGAATTCAGGAATTTCGGAGATCTCCGGTTTTTTTTGAACCTTGATGTTCTTCAAGATCTGCGGAAGTGCGGTCATACAAGCGGCTAATTCGGAAACTTTCTTGCCGGTCCGTTTCATCAAGGAGAGAAGTTGCAACGCGGAGATGAGGCCGTCCCCCGTCGTATTGTAATCGAGAAAAATGACATGTCCCGACTGCTCACCCCCTAAGTTGTATCCGTCCTTGAGCATTCGTTCCAAAACATACCGGTCGCCCACCGGGGTGCGAACCACCTGAATCCCTCTCGCCCTGAGGGCCAGTTCCACCCCCATATTGCTCATCAGGGTCGTTACCAGCGTCTCGCCCTTCAGTCCTTTTTCCTCATGGAGGGCCAATGCAAAGGCAACCAGGAGTGCATCCCCGTCGACCACATTCCCCCGCTCATCGACCAGCACAGCGCGATCGGCATCGCCGTCGTGGGCAACCCCGACGTCGGCGCGCGTCTCGATCACCTTCTTCTGGAGCTCTTGTGGATAAAGGGCGCCGCAGTTGAGGTTGATGTTGGTGCCGTTGGGGGTATCGTTGAGAACGATCACTTCGGCCCCGAGTTCTCTGAGGACCATGGGTGTGACCTTATAAGCGGCGCCGTTTGCACAGTCGACCACGATTTTCAACCCTTGAAAATCGAGCCCTTTCGGAAGGGAGTTCTTCACGAACTCGATATATCGTCCCTCGACGTCTTCAATGCGAAAGGCCTTTCCGATTTCGGTCGCCGTCGGCCGAATATTGTCGATTTCTCCAGAGAAGATTAAGCTCTCGATCTGATGTTCCATCTCGTCGGGGAGCTTCAGCCCTTCACGGGAAAAGAATTTAATTCCATTGTCTTCAAAAGGGTTATGCGAAGCGGAGAGCATCACCCCGGCATCGACGCGAAGACTGCGGGCAAGAAACGCGACGGCGGGGGTGGGGAGCGGCCCGACCACAAGCACATCGACCCCCATCGAGCAGATGCCCGAGATGAGGGCAGATTCCAGCATATACCCGGAGAGTCGGGTATCTTTGCCGATCACAATGCGGTGGCGTCCCGCCTTATTTTTGAAGATATGGGCGGCGGCCCGGCCGAGCTTCATCGCCATCTCCCCCGTCATCGGTTCGATATTGGCGATCCCACGCACCCCATCGGTTCCAAAGAGTTTTCGCATGTTCACCCTTTTAAGTTATTTCTGCGCTGGAGGAGCGGACATCGAATGCTCCCCGGAATGTTCCCCGGGGCCCCCCATGGGAGGAGCGGCCGGTGTTGAGATTTTCTGAAGCCGATCTTTATTGACCTTGATTTTTGCTTTTTCTTTGAGTTGATCGATTTCATTGTTGATCATCGTACCGCGGAGTCCCTGGACTTGGGCGGGGGTGAGCTCTTCGAAACTCTTCGGCTCCCGGGCCTCGGTGACTTTAATAACGTGAAAGCCGAAAGGGCTTTGAACCGGCTTGCTTATCTCATTAGGCTTTAAGGCAAAGGCGGCATCGGCGAACGGCTTGACCATCTTATCTTTGGTGAAAAAGCCGAGATCGCCGCCGCGGGGGGCGCTTCCCGGATCGGTTGACTTTTCCTTCGCCAAGGCGCCGAAGTCGGCCCCCTGATCCAGTTTCTTTTTTACCTCTTTTGCTTCATCTTCCGTTTTTACCAAGATGTGGCTTGCGTGTACTTCCTTGAATTCACCCTTATTCTTGTTATAGTACTTCTTCATCTCGGCATCGGTCAGTTTTTCGGCGGCAAGCTGATTGACCACTTCACTGATCATCACTTCTTTGGTCAGCTCGTCGATCCGGTCCTTTACCTCTTTCTTTTTATCTACACCGAGCCGTTTTCCTTCCTGGCTTAAGACCTCGCGCGAGATCAAAATGTCGAGTAACTCCTCTTTACCCTCAGGAGAGTCGAAATTCCCTTGTCCCTCACTGGTCAATCGCTGCATCCGTTTCTGAAATTCCTCCGTGGTGATCGACGCGCCATTGACGTTGGCAATCTCGTCGTCCGCAGCGCGGGCAAGGGAGAGGAGCGGTAAAGGGGACGCGAAGAGCGTCACAAGGAAGAGTGTGGCAAGCCCTTTCAAAATCATCTGAACCTCCAAATAATAAAATATGCCGTCCATTGTAACGCGTTGTCGTAAAAAGATCAACGAGAATTGCGTCGTTTTTCACGCGCTTTGTTCTTGTTTTGCAAGGTTGACGTTGTTAAAATAACGTTCCCCGAGAAAGGCCCTTTCTTCGATAGAAGATCGTCGAAGGAAGGGCGGATATGACACCCTGCTCATTGTGGTCGATGCCCTCTCCTCATTTCATTGAAGTCGCACTTCCCGAGACAGACGGTATGTTTCATTACCGCCTCCCGGCGACGATGGAGCCGCAGCGGCTGGAACCGGGAGCGCGCCTTTTGGTTCCGTTCGGCCGCAGCCAACGTCTGGCGTTCTTTGTCCGACGGGTCGATCAACCCGATGTAGCAGAGACCAAAGAGGTCCTCGCCGTCTTAGACGGCGAAGCGTCGATCCCGCGCCGGCTCTTCGATCTGCTCCTCTGGATTACCGATTATTATCTGGCCCCGATGGGAGCGGTCATCAAAGGGGCTTTTCCACAAGGAATCCATGCCGTGGTCTGCCGGCATTTTGATTTGACGGAAGAAGGAAAACAGGCTGATCGAGAAAAGCGGGCTTCGCTCCAGGAGGAGATTCTCTCCTTCCTTGACGAAACAGGGTCCCAAAGTGAGCCGGACCTTCGCAAACGGTTCGCCGCACCCTCCCTGCCGCGATCGCTCTCCCTCTTAAAGAAAAAAGGATGGATCACCGAGCGATGGGAGGTGATGCCTCCCGCCGTCCGAAAGAAATTTCGGCGGTCTGTCTCCCTGCTTGAAGCGGCCGACGAGACTGCCTCTGTGATGGACTCTCTTCAGCGCAGAGCACCGCAGCAGGCCCAGGTCATCGAGATCCTTCGGGCGGCGGGAGGATCGCTCCCGGTCGCTGCCTTTGAAGCGTCGCTTCGCGCGCCTTTGAAGCGACTTTTGGAGAAAGGGCTGATTGGAGAATCTCAAGAGGCTGTCTCCCGAATTCCACGCAAAGGCGCCGGCTTTCCGGTGAAGGGGGAACTCCTCCTCAATGCGGCACAGCAGGGGGCGGTCGATCAAATCGTCTCGACGCTGGAGGAAAAAAAGTTTGCTCCCTTCCTCCTGCACGGCATCACCGGGAGTGGAAAAACAGAGGTCTACCTTCGCGCGATTGAAAAGGCGGTCTCGTTGGGGCGCGGCGCCATCCTCCTCGTTCCGGAAATCGGGTTGACCGCGCAGCTGGTCGCCCGATTTCACAGCCGGTTTGGGGAGGCGGTTGCCCTCTTCCACAGCGGTCTTTCGCCGGGGGAGCGCTATGACGAATGGAGCCGGGTCCGGGAGGGAAAAGCACAGATCGCAATCGGCGTTCGGTCGGCGATCTTCGCTCCCTTTGAAGAGGTCGGAATCATTATCGTCGATGAAGAGCACGATGCCTCTTATAAACAAGAAGACGGGGTTCACTACCATGCACGGGACATGGCGCTGGTTCGGGCGAAGCAGTCGAATGCGGTGGTTGTGTTGGGATCGGCGACCCCCTCCTTCGAATCGTTTCATAACAGTCAGACCGGAAAGTATCGGTATCTCCATCTGCCGGGACGGATCGACGCCCGCCCGTTGCCGACGGTCAAGATCATCGATCTGAGAAAGAAAGAGGAGTGGGTCCGGCCATTTCTTACCCGGCCGCTGATCTCGGAGATCGGGAAGCGGCTCGACAACCGGGAACAGGCGATGATCTTTATCAATCGGCGCGGTTTTTCTCCCGCCCTTCTCTGCGGCGATTGCGGATATCTCCCCTATTGTATCCGCTGCAGCGTCTCGTTGACTTATCATAAGAAGACGACCCGTCTGGTCTGCCACTACTGCGGATTTCAAATGGTTCCGCCGGCGGAGTGTCCCGAATGCCAAGGGGTTCGTTTGATCCACCTTGGAATCGGAACCGAGCAGGTTGAAGAAGAACTTCGAAAGCTCTTCCCTGCGGCCCGGATCGCTCGGTTGGACCGCGACACCACCCAGAAAAAAGAAGCACATCACAAAATCCTGGCGGCGATGGCGCAGCGGGAGATCGACCTTCTGGTCGGCACGCAGATGATTGCGAAGGGACATGATTTTCCACAGGTGACGCTGGTCGGCGTCCTCTGCGCCGACCTCTCGCTCCACTTTCCCGACTTTCGCGCGGCGGAACGGACCTTTCAACTCTTGGCCCAGGTGTCGGGCCGGGCCGGCCGGGGCGAGCGGCCCGGGGAGGTGATGATCCAAACGTTCCAGCCGCAGCACGATGCCATCGCGGCCGCGGCGGCACATGACTATTCCGGATTTTATGAGCGGGAGATCGCTTTCCGAAAAGAGATGGGTTATCCCCCTTTTTACCGCTTGACCCTGCTCCTTCTCAGCCATGTTGAGGAGGCGCGCGTGGCCGATCGAGCGGCCGCTCTCGGCGATCTCATTTCACAGGTTCTTCCCCCTCCGAAGAAAGGAGATGCGGAACGAGAAGTGTCCCTCCTCGGCCCGGCGCCGGCGCCGCTGGCGCGCCTGCGCGGAGAATACCGATATCAAATTTTGCTTAAAGGAAAAGAGCAGAGGAAGATCGCGGCCATCCTCAAGGAGAGCTTGAATCGCTGGAAGGGAATGGAGCGAAAGGGGGTCCGGTTGGAGGTGAACATCGACCCTCAGAACTTTGTCTAATCATGTCACTTGTAGGTTCTTTTAAAATGATCTGATTTTAAAATTCAGCGTTCGGTCTCTCCGATTCACCTGCTCGTGCAACATCACTCCGACTTCGGTTTTTCTTAACAAGAAATTCCCTGAAGGGCGAATACTGTTCGACCGGATTAAAAAGGGGGAGATCGATACGACCTTTATCATTACACACCGGATGTCGTTGGATGACGCACCGGAGGGCTATCGGATTTTTAACGATAAAGAAGATGGCTGCATCAAGGTTGTGATAAAACCATAAGGATTATGTCTGAGGGGCGGTTGTTTTTATCGAAGCCGTTAAGCAGTGAAGGGAGATAACGCCCGATCGCAAAGTGCTTCAGCGTTGAATCGGCAGATGCGGCATTTGTTGACGGAGGCGTTTGATTCGGGCGCCCTTTTCCCCTGCCAGTAGTCGACGGCCCATTTCAAGTTCCGTTCGGCAAGTTTCGGACGAAAGGGAAAGAGATGGAGGGTGAATTCTCCTTCTTGGCGAAGGAGCGACATCCCCAGCCGTGACGTCTTTGCCCGGAGCCGCTCCGTCCCCTCCAGAAGTCTTTCAATGAGATCGGGTGGCAAGGTCTTCGTGATCGCGCGTTCCGGGGGAAAGATCGCGACCGCGCAGAGGAGGGCGTCGATCGCAAAGTGATTCTGTTGGAGAAGCCAACCATAAAGGTTGGCTTGCGTCTGTTGCGAAGGGAAGAGATCCGAGCGGCGGGAGAATTTAAATTCCATTAACAGACGGACCGACCGTCCTTCGAATTGAACCAGGTCGGGCCGACCCCAAATCGGAATCTCGTCCCACCTTCCCTCCATCGGGAATTCAAAAAGGGTGAGCCGCTCGTCCCGTTGGAGGGACGCCTCGATCTCTTCCCGGGTTATCGGTGTTGCCCCTTTTTCCAGCGCTGCATGTCCTTCGGTCCCGATCTCCATTGCCGGCGAGGGAGGTTCTACCCCTGGAAATTGCAAGGCGAGATCGACCTTCTTCTCGCAATACCATTGCTGGGAGAGGGTGGAGACCATCAAGACTTCCTGTTGGTGTCGCAGAGAGCGAGACGGGATGGAAGGGATATTCATCGGCCGAATGAGATCCCAAGCGATTCTGCAGTCCGGACCATCTCGCCGTCGGCAGGAACGAACTTCAGGCCCTGGGTGGCCTCCGACAGGGAAACGGAGCAGATCTCGGTCCCCTTTAAACAGACCATTTCTCCAAATCGGCCCTGGGCGAACAGGTCGATTGCGGCCACTCCAAAGCGGGTCGCTAAAATGCGATCATCGGGGGTGGGTGATCCGCCCCGCTGGATATGACCGAGAACGGTCACCCGGACGTCCATCTTGGTGCAGCGGCTGATCTCTTCCCCAACCTTGTCTCCGACGCCACCGAGGCGAAGCGCATAGCCGGTCTCAGAACGTTTGAGGATCGACATCTCGCCGCCGACCGGCTTGGCCCCTTCCGCCACCACCACAATCGAGAAGCGGCTTCCTTGTTCATAACGAGACAGAATTTTCTTGCAGATTAAATCAAGTTGAAAAGGAATTTCAGGGATCAGGATGACATCGGCTCCTCCGGCCAGGCCGGCTTCCAGCGCGATCCATCCGACATATCGTCCCATCACCTCGACGACAATGACTCGATGATGGCTCTCCGCCGTGGTATGAAGCTTATCGAGCGCTTCCGTGGCGGTGTTGACGGCGGTATGGAACCCGAAAGTCAAATCGGTGTCGGGGATGTCGTTATCGATCGTTTTCGGAATCCCAATTGTTGGAATTCCCATCTTGTAAAGGTGATCGGCGATCTTGAGGGTTCCGTCTCCGCCGATGACGATCAATCCCGAGAGCTCGAGCGCCTCGATGTTTGTTTTCAGCTCACCCGAGAGGTCAAACTGCTCCTGTTTTCCGTCAACGGTTCTGGTCATCTGCATCGGGTTGATGGTGCTGGTTGTCCCTAGAATCGTCCCGCCGGTCGGAAGAATCCCGCGGATGGTCCAGGGGGTCATCGGCCTGACTTTAACCGGCGAAAGAAGCCCCTCAAACCCTTCCTCGATACCGATGACGTCGCAGTTGTATTTGACCTTGGACGTTTTGACGATCGCGCGAATCACCGCATTCAGCCCCGGGGCGTCGCCGCCTCCGGTTAAAACACCGATTTTCATCTCCCCCCTCTTTTCTTTTTGAGAAGCGATTGATAGAGCCGGATATATTTTTCGGCGGAGTTATCCCAGGAATAATTTCCCTCCATTCCGTTTCGAATCAACGACTGCCACCTCTTTTTTTCTCTGAAAAGTGTTAACCCCTGCTGAATCTGTCTAAAAAACGCGGTCGGTGTATAGGAATTAAATTTAAACCCATTTCCTTTTAATGTCTTCGGATTAAATGGGGTGACGGTGTCATCGAGGCCTCCGGTGGCGCGAACGACCGGAACGGTGCCATAGCGGAGGCTCATCATCTGGTTCAAGCCACACGGCTCGTATTTAGACGGCATTAAAAAGAGATCGGCACCGGCCTCGATTCGATGGGCCAGGGTGTGGTCATAGGCGATCTTAACCACCGCCTGTTGAGGATATTCCTGGGCCAACGATTGAAGCCGTGTTTCGTATCCTTTGTCGCCGCTTCCTAAGACGACCAATTGAACGCCGGCCCCGATGATCTGTTCAAAGGCCGCGTCGATCAAATCGATCCCTTTCTGCTCGCTCAGACGGGTGATCATCGCGAGAAGGGGGATCTCCCTCCTGATCGGCAAACCGGTCTCTTTCTGAAGGGCCGCTTTGCACACTTCCTTTCCCTCGAGCGATTTGCTGTTGTAGGTGGCTGCAATATAAGAATCTCGCGAGGGATCCCACTCTGCGGTATCGATCCCATTGAGGATACCATATAAATCTTTTCTTCTCTTTCTTAAGATCCCTTCCAACTGACAGCCGTACTCGGCCGTCTGGATCTCTTTTGCATATCGCGGACTAACAGTTGAAAGGGCATCGGCAAAAACGAGCCCGGCTTTCATAAAATTAATTTTTCCATAAAACTCTAAGGCCTCGGAGGTGAAATAGTCCCAGGGAAGGTTGAGGAGATGCCAGTCATAATGCCAAAAGATTCCCTGGTAGCCGAGGTTATGGATGGTAAAGAGGCTGGCAATGTTCCGGAAAGAAGGGTCGGTTGCTCCCTCTCTTTTTAAAAAGAGGGGGAGGAGGCCGGTATGCCAGTCATGGGTATGGAGGATGTCGGGCTCAAGCCCGAGGATCCGGATCGATTCAAGCACCGCCTTAGAAAAGAAAACAAAGCGTGCCGCATTGTCGGGGTAATCTCCCTCATTCGTTCCATAGAGATTAGATCGGTCGAAAAATGGATCATGTCGAATGAAATAATAATGAACACCTGCCCGGTTGCTGTAAAAGATTTCTCCCGATTCTCGCCGATCGGACAGGGGAACCGTGATCGATCGACCGGTCGATTTTAAAGCGAAATGGTCACGGTCGATGTGGCCATAAAGGGGAAGAAAAACGGACACGGAGACGCCCTGTCCGACCAAGGCTTTTGAAACGGCGGAGACCACCTCCCCCAATCCCCCTGTTTTTGCGTAAGGGGATGCCTCTGCCGTGGCCATTACGATATTGATGTTTTTTTCAGCCTGATCAATCATAGAAGGGCATAGAGAATCCGCATTTTCATTATCTTAACCTTTTTGTTCGGTGATGTCGATCTGGAAGGGACTCGCTCTATCGCTACGATTGACTCCCTTAAAAGTAGAAGTCTCGTTGCTTAAAGACAACAGATTCAGCTGAATCGTATCATTTTTACAACAACCCGGTGTCTGGTTGCTATCGAGCGAGAAGGCATCTTAACCATAGATTATTGATAAGGCTAATTAATTTTTTTTTGGATTTTCGCATCAATAGGCATGTAAGTTGCTAAATATAACTGCAGCGCCGTTATTCAGCCGCCGCTGTATAGTCCCATTGGAGATGCGTGAAGATGCCATCAGTGATAAAGCAACAGACCATCCGGAGAGAAGTCGCTTGCTACGGAATAGGCCTTCATTCCGGAGAGATGATCCATCTGAAGCTCCTCCCCGCCCCCGAGGGAAGCGGCATCGTTTTTCTCAGGACAGACCTGGGTGGAATCATGATTCCCGCCGATGCTTCTCACGTGATCTCCACACACTTATCGACCACTCTCGGGGTGGAAAGGGCGGTTGTTCAAACGGTTGAGCACCTCCTGTCGGCGGTATCTGCATTCGGAGTTGATAATCTGTTCATTGAATTAGATGGCGCAGAGGTTCCCATTTTAGATGGGAGTGCCGCTCCGTTTGCCGCACTTTTATCTGAAGCCGGAATTGTTGAGCAGCGTCAGGCAAAAAAAGTGATTCAATTGGTCGAGCCGGTGAGTATCTCCGAGAAGGGGAAAACGATTGCTGTTTATCCTTCTTCCTCTTTTGAGATCTCTTACGAGATTCAATTCGATCATCCCTTAATCTCGAATCAAGCATATCTTTATCGGCACGATCAAGAAGCCTTTGTCAATCTGATCGCTCCTGCGAGAACATTCGGATTTTTAAAAGATGTACAGATGCTTCAATCTCAAGGGTTGGCGCGGGGCGGTTCGTTGGAGAATGCGATCGTGATCGGGGAGGATCAAATTCTCAACGAGCAGGGTCTCCGGTTTCCGGATGAATTCGTCCGGCATAAAATTCTTGATTTAATTGGCGATTTCTCATTGTTGGGAATGCCGATTCTGGGTCGAATCAAAGCGAGTTGCTCGGGACATCTGCTTCATGCAAAGCTGATGAGAGAAATCCTGAAAAACAAAAAAACATGGAAAGTGATCGACGCGATTTCTCCGGTCGAATCCTATACCGGATCTGCTTATCAGCCGGCCTACTCTCCTCTTTCTCCTGCCATTTAATCCAATCGGGCAAAATAAAAGAGGGGCCCCGGGGGGCCCCCCCACTTCTATCTTGCAATGCTATTTCTTTTTGGTCGCTTTTTTCTTTGTGGCGGTCTTCTTTTTTGTCGGCAATTCTCTCTCACCCCCTTTCATGACCCTCTTTGGTAGGGTTTTTATCTAACAGGGTTTCCGGCCCTGTCTCCTCAACAAGCGTAAAAGTATTCGGTGCGATTTTCTTAAACCTTTTATCCCTTGAAAGAGAGATGGCAACGGAGGTCACGGGTGTTTTTCCCCGAATGCGCACACCCCCTTCCGTTAATCTTTGGTAGATTTCTTTTGCGTGCAGCGGTTTGCCTGTTTCTTTCAAAAGTAAAAAAGCGGCCTGTGGGACCGAAAGACCGGCATACTTTGTTTTTTCTAGGAGAATTTCTTTTGAGTGGTCATGCGACTCAGCGGACTTGCCGCTTTTTTCTTTTTCGGCATCCGTGGTCAGGGAATTCGAGGGGAGGTATCTTGCTTTTTCCACCTCAACACGGTAGAGGGTTTCTGCAAGTTCAAGATACTTTTTAATCGTCTTTATTTCATCCTCAATTTTTTCACGTTTTTTCTGAAGCTCCTGGAGCTTTGACTTGTAGACGTGAATTCTCTGTTCGAGACCTGCAATAATGTCTTTAAAGTCTTCCACAAAACACCTCTATATAAAATTTATAGCAGCTAGCATGATTTGTGTCAAGACAATTATTAAAGCCATGCTATATGCTTGAATGAATAAATTCTACATGAAGGCTACATCTTTAGTACTATATATGGACAAACTTAGTCAGAGATGTACAAAAGGATTAAGAGGCTTTTTGATTTCTTTTAGAAAGGCGGGTTTTTAGCAAGGTATATATGAAGTAGTACTCCTCACTCTTTAGCATTGCTTGTATAGCAAAGTAGCAGAAGGCACTTGTAACAATGGCAGCGCTTAATATCGCCACCTTAAGGGGCCCGTTTCCTTTTGAGAGCCAAATCGACTGATAATTAACCAGGAGAGAAATCGGTAGAACGGAGAGCGACGCGAGGATGACCTTCATATGGGATTGAAGAATCCTTCTGCCATCAATGCGTCCGATCCGTTTTCTGAGGATGATTAATAAGAGGGTAAAATTCAGTATCGCCGCCAAAGAAGTCGCCAATGCCAATCCGCCATGCGCAAGCGGAACCATCAGAGCCAAATTAAGGGCGACATTGACGATGACTGCAACAACCCCGATCTTGACCGGCGTCTTCGTATCTTGCAGTGAGTAGAAGACGGGGACGACAATCCGAATTCCGGCAAATGCCCAGAGTCCAATTGAATAGAACAAGACCGCGCTGGCGGTCCCGAGGGTCGCCTGTCGGCCGAATTCCCCATGTTCAAAGAGAAGGTGAACGATCGGGACCCGGAAGAGAATCAATCCGACCATGGCAGGAAAAGTAATAAAGAAGACCAGTCGGAGACCGAAGGAGAAGGTCCGGCGCAACCCTTCCATATCGTTCTGAGCGGCCTGGGCTGATAAGGTCGGGAGGAGCGCAGTCGAGAGCGCGACGGCAAAGATGCCGAGGGGGAAGTGAATGAGCCGCATGCCATAGTAAAGATAACTGACGCTTCCTGCTGCCAAATAGGAGGCAAGCAGCGTGTTGACCAACACATTGATCTGTGTGATCGAAAGGCCGAGGGTCGTCGGCAGAAGGAGCCGACCCATCTGGGCCACGCCCGGGTGAAGCGGCCAGGTCGGCTTGCGGAGGGAGAGTGAGAACCCTTCTTGATACAGCGCCGGCGCCTGAATCAAAAATTGCGCGAGGCCGCCGAGGGCGACGCCAATCGCCGCGCCATACACCGGTTCGCGAAGCAGCGGTGTAAAACCGAAAACAAAAAAGATGCTGACCACATTAAAAATGCCCGAAGCGAGCGCCGGCGGGGCGAAGTGACGGGTGCTGTTCAAAATTCCCATCGCGAGGGCCGCCAAAGAAATAAAGAGGAGGAAAGGGAACATGATCCGTGTCAATGTAATGGTTAGATAAAACTGAGAGGGGTCTCGGGCAAACCCCGGCGCAATCGATTGAACAATGTTCGGAGAGAAGACAATCCCGAGCGCCACGACGGTGCAGAGGAGGAGAAGAAGGGTGGAATAGGCGGCGGCGACCAGCTCTTTCGCTTCGACTCGTGATTTTTTTGAAAGGTATTCTGTAAAAACCGGAATGAAGGCCGCCGACATTGAACCCTCCGCGAAGAGTTCTCGGAGCATGTTCGGAATGCGAAAGGCGACATAAAAGGCATCGGCCGCAATCGTGGCGCCGAAAAGATTCGCAAGGACCATGTCCCGAATGAATCCCAGGATCCGGCTGATGAAGGTTCCGAGCGCCACGATCCCCGCGGCGCCGGCCACCCCTTTTTCAACTTGCACCTGAGCGGCCAGGCTTTTTCCTTGACTTTCCATCACAGCCTATGTTAAAAACCAAGTTTACTTTATGATTTTAAGGAGATCTGATTGTGGCAAACCATCCATCTGCACTAAAGAGAGAGCGACAGGCCCAGAAGAGAAAACAGCGAAACCGAGGTGTTCTCTCCTCCGTCCGAACGGCCATCAAAAAGGTTCAGACGGCCCTTTCCGAAAAGAATTCGGATCGCGTCAAAGCGGCCCTTAAAGAAGCAGCATCCTCTATCGATGGTGCCGCATCGAAAGGGGTCATCCCTGCAAAGCGCGCCTCGCGAAAGATTTCTCGCCTTGCGGCAAGGGTCAATAAGTTTTTGTCGGCAGGCGCTCCTTCCGCATAACATTATATCTGATCTGCTGTAGAAGACGACCTTACCCGATCCTCCATATCACGAGGTCTCGCACCCTACCGATCCGTCCGTGATCTGTGGCTGCGTTGCATCCGATTACGCATCTAAGAAGGGGAGGGTGTAGCCCTTCCGTTGCAATGCGGGCGTGGGGGGACAGAGGTCTAGAATCAACATCTCAAGGACGAGCGAGGCCGACTGTTTCCCACCCTTTAATTGGGTGTCTGCCGCCAGGGAGAGATCGAATGCCCTTCGGATCTCGCTCCGCTTCCAACGCCGGACCTGTTTTAGGAAGAGGGGAAAGAGGCTCGGCGGCATCGGGACCTTCTTCGCCGTCGCCGATTCCGACGCTCCTGCATCGACCGACTCTTTCGCCACCGCCATCAGACGCCACTGCCGGGTTAACATCGCCAGGATCATCAGCGGCGCCTCCCCCTCCCCCAAAAGGGCGGAGAGGAGAGAAAAGGCCCCCTTTTGGTCTTTTTCTCCCAGCGCCCGGAGCAGTTCGAAGACCGAATGGCTTCGGCCTCCTGCGATGAGCTGTTGAACCGCCTCCAGCGACACTTCCTGGTTGTCCGAGAGATGAAGCGCAAGCTTATCGAGTTCCCGGTCGATCAAAAAAAGGTCTTTACCCAAATGCTCTTTCAGGTACCAGACCGCCTCTTCCGAGAGATGAATCCTCTTCTTTTTTGCCTCTTGCGCGATCCAGCCCGGCACCGCCGAGTCGGAGAGCGGGGTGCACTGAATAACGGTCGCCTTTTTTTTCAGGGTGGCGAAAAGTTTTTTTCGTAGGTCGGGCTTCGCCGCAACGAAGAGCAACAGGGTCGTCTCGCAGGGCTGCTCAATATAATCGAGGAGGGTCTCCCGATCGTCCTTAATCAAATCGGCATTCCGGATCAGGATGAACCGGCGAGGACTCATCACCGGAAAGGTTTTCGCCGCCATGACGACCTCTTCCGGATTGACTTCCTCCCCTTGAAATTGATCGTAATTGAAATCCCGGGCGGTCTCGTCGAGCGCCTTCTCGCGGAATCGGTTCAGGATCTGCTGGGTAAAAAAAGGCTCCTCGCCGATGAGAAAGTAGAGGGGGGAGAAGCGCCCTTGCTCCAGATGTTTTAACGCCTCGAGATAGGTCATCCGCCTGCCGGTTTTTCTGGGGTGGAAGGGATTGGAGGAGGCGCTTTCACAATGAGCCGATCGGCGACCCGTTCGGCCAAGCGTTTTGCCGCTTCTCGAATCGCGCGATCCTCCGCGGCCCGGTCGGTCAGTGGATCGGGCCGCGCGATGTACTCGGCGGTCGCCTCTGCAATTTCTTTCTGTTTGGGTGGATCGCTGTTGGGGAGGAGGAGGGTATATTCGAAGCCGATTCGAATACGGTATTCCTGCGCCTGGGCGTTGAGGGCCAATGAAATCGGGATTCGCTCAAAGACAAAAACCCGTCCACTCAAGCGCATCACCGGCTGATCCCGCTTCCCGGTCACCTTCCAGCCTCGTCTCAGGAAGGTCTCTTTAAAGCTCTCCGTCACCCGTTGCTCCAACAGCGGCTCGAAGGTTCCATTTTCAAAAATAGGAATGGAGATCTCGCGGCCCGGGTCGACCGTTGGATGGTTTGCGGCGGAATATCCGCATCCAAAGAGGCCGATGATCAGAAGAAGAATCGCCCCTCTCATAAGACGATGTTCACCAATTTTCCCTTGACCACGATGATTTTTCGGATCGGATGTTCTTGGATCCAGGCTTGCGTCTTCGGATCGGAGAGCGCCTGTGTTTTCAGCGCTTCGTCGGCGGTGCCGGACGGCGCAAAAAAGCGGTTGCGGACCTTGCCGTTGATTTGAACGACGACCTCCGTCGTTTCCTCCTCCGTCCAAGCGGGATCATACGAGGGCCACGGCTTCTCTAAAATGGACGGAGAATGGCCGAGCGCTTCCCAGAGCGATTCCGCACTGTGCGGCGCAAAGGGGGAGAGGAGTAGAACCAATTGATCGAGCGCTTCTGCGAAGGCCGCCCGATGGGCGCGCTTCTCCTCGTCCGTAGGCGGACCGGCCGATGAATCACGCGAGAGGGCGTTGTAGAACTCCATCAACGCCGCGACGGCGGTGTTGAATTGGAATCCCTTTTCAATATCGTCGGTGACCTTCTGGATCGTCCGATGGGTCATCCGCCGGATCTGTTTGACCCGGGGCGAGGCATGGGAGAAGTCGGTCGTCCCGGGGGCGTTCCCCGCCGACCGGTGTGATTCGGCAAACTCTTGGACCAACCGCCAAACCCGCTGCAGAAAACGGGAAGCCCCCTGCACCCCTTCGTCGCTCCATTCCAAATCTTTCTCGGGCGGGGCTGCAAACAGGGAGAAGAGGCGGGCGGTGTCGGCCCCATAGGTTTCGATCAGGCGATCGGGATCGACAATGTTCCCCTTCGATTTCGACATCTTCGCGCCATCTTTGATCACCATCCCCTGCGTGAGAAGATTGGCGAACGGCTCGCCGATTTTGATCAAGCCGAGGTCGCGGACGATCTTGGTGAAGAAGCGAGAATAGAGGAGATGGAGGACGGCATGCTCGATCCCGCCGATGTATTGATCGACCGGCATCCAGCGCTCCGCCTGATCCGAGCGAAGCGGGGCCGATGTCTCATGGGGCGAGGTATAGCGGAGAAAGTACCACGAGGAGTCGACGAAGGTGTCCATCGTGTCGGTCTCCCGGCGGGCCGTTCCGCCGCATTTCGGGCAGACTGCATTGAGAAAAGAAGGGCTTTCCAGCAGCGGCGATCCCCCTTTTCCGGTAAACGGAACATCCTTCGGCAGCATCACCGGGAGATCGGATTCTGGAACTGGGACCACGCCGCAGCGCTCGCAGTAGAGAATCGGAATCGGCGTTCCCCAATAGCGCTGCCGCGAGATCCCCCAGTCGCGAAGACGGTAATGGACCTTTTCTTTCCCGATCCCTTTCTGCTCGACAAACCGTGCAATCGCTTCTTGGGCGGCGGTGGGGGGGAGGCCGGTGAACGGGCCGGAGTCGACCAGGGTGCCGGCCTCCTCGGTATAAGCGGCGGTCAGCGGCAGCGACAAGCTTCCCGACGGGTTTTGAATGACGATGCGAATCGGCAGCTGATACTTTTGGGCGAACTCAAAATCGCGCTGATCGTGCGCCGGGACCGCCATGATGATACCGGTGCCGTATTCCATTAAGACGAAATTGGCGACCCAGATCGGAACCCGATCACCTGAGATCGGGTGAACGGCATAGGTGCCGGTGAAGACCCCTTCTTTCTCCTGGGTGAGCGCGGTCCGGACGGTCTTGTCCTGTCCTTTTATCCTCTCCACGAAGGCTTGGACCGCAGCCTCTTCCGGCCGGCCGGCGATGAGCGCGGGAAGGAGCGGGTGCTCCGGCGCAATGCTCATGAAGGTAACCCCAAAGAGGGTGTCGGGACGGGTCGTAAAGATGGTCAGCCGTTCCGGCCGATCTGAGAGAGGAAAAACGACCTCGACGCCGCGACTCTTTCCGATCCAGTTCTTCTGCATCACCAGAACACGTTCCGGCCATCCGGTGAGATGCTCGGACTCGGCGAGAAGCTCTTCGGCATAGGCGGTAATCCGGAAGAACCATTGCTCCAGGTTTTTTTGAATCACCTCCGTATCGCAGCGCCAGCAATGCCCTTCGATGACCTGTTCATTCGCGAGGACGGTGGCGCAAGAAGGACACCAATTCACCGAGGCCATTTTTCGGTAGGCCAATCCGCGCTCGAACATTTTGATGAAGAACCACTGATTCCAGCGGTAATAGTCAGGCTGACAGGTGGTGACTTCGCGATCCCAATCATAGGAGAGCCCCATTTTCTGGAGCTGACTTCGCATGTAAGCGATATTCTGGGCGGTCCAATCGGCGGGGTGGACCTTTTTCTGAATGGCGGCGTTTTCCGCCGGGAGGCCGAAGGCGTCCCACCCCATCGGATGGAGAACGTTATAACCGCGCATCCGCTTAAAACGGGCAATCACATCGCCGATCGCATAGACCCGGACATGTCCCATATGAATCCGGCCCGAGGGATACGGGAACATCTCCAGGCAGTAGAATTTCGGACGGCTGCTCTCTTCGACAACCCGAAAGGTCTGCCGCTCGCGCCAATAGGTCTGCCATCGCGCCTCTAACTCTTTGTGTTGATAAACCTTTTCCATCACCTTGCTCAAGATGTTGTAATGTCCGACAAAATTAACATACGCCTCCAATTTTAGCAAGCACCGTTGACTAGATTGTCCCTGAGGTATATTCTTTTTACTATGGAATTTGGCATGGAAAAAGATGCGTCGCTCCAAGGGAAATTGGTGGTCTTTGTGGTCGGCCAAACCGATCTCAACCTGGAGAGCACCTCGGTCTTCGAGAGCAAAACATTAAAACATTCCCCCGCTTATCCCGATGTCATTCCGAAGCAAAAAATAATCAAGCTGGAGAAGTCGAACTTCCTCGGACGCGACGTGACCTTCCTGGTGAAGGCCTATCTTCCCGACATCGTGATCGTCGAGGCGACCGTTCAGCTCGAGAATCTTCTCTCGGAACACCTCTCCCCCCTGAAAAAAGAGATCCTGCAGGAGTGCCGGAAATACCTGGTGCGATATGAGTGTCTCCCCCATTTCGATGAGGAGTACAATATTTATTGCGTCTCGAGTTACCAAGGCGATCCCGAGCTCTACCTGACGCTCCACGGCGAGCGGATTGCGCACATCTTAAAAAATGAGCGGATTCAGCTCGACGAGGCGGAGATTCAGAACACGCTGCAAGGGGGGCTCAAGTATGCCAAAGATGATTTAACCCTGGTCGATTGGGACGGCGCCTTCATGTTCGACCCGAACGGTGATTTCGAGAGCAACATCGAGCTGTTCGAGATTGCCAATGTCCAACTCTTAAAGTCGCGTATCCTCGACGATCAGTTGGATGACCGTCTGAAACAGACCATCGTCCTGCTGAAGCAGACGCAGCGGACCCTCTTCCGCTCGAAGGAGATTCGCGCCAGCCTCAAAGAAATCATCCAGATCCGAACCCAATCGATTCTGGAATCGGACGCGATCGATCACAATATCAAGTTGATCGGCGATTGGTACTCGGCACGGGTCTACAGCCAGATCTCAAAAAAGTTTCACCTTGATAATTGGAGCCGAGGCATCTCCCAGAAGCTCGATGTCTTGGAGGATGTCTACACCATGGCCGCCGAGCAGTTCTCGGTCTCTTTTTCAACGACGCTCGAATTTATCTTGATCGGAGGGTGGTTCATCCTTCTGGTCGGCTGGTTCGGGATCTTCCTCCTCGATTTGTTCCTTCGCAAATAGAGATTTTTCCGTCTTCTTCCCTTCAAAAAATACTTGACAAGCCGAGTGGGGCCTCTTAGAATGGAGATTGAATTTGATAATCATTCTCATTTAGGGATCGCCTCATTCACATTCTGTTTTTCTCCCCCCTACATTTAAGGGATTTATGCCTTCCGGACCACCCCTCGGTGCTGAATGAATTGAGCCTGCCACAATCAATCCGGCCTGAATCAGGCATTATTGGCTTAGACAAGGAGTTCGATGGACCTCTTAGCTTGTAGCAAAAATCAATCGATTCGAATCAACGCTCTTTTTTCTCGAGGGCTCCTCGGCCTCTTCCTCCTGATGCTCGGGACCGGTTTTGCCGTGTCAGCCGGTGCAGAGGAGGTCGTTGTCTATTCGGCTCGAAACGAGCAGCTGATCAAGCCGCTCTTCGATGCCTATACCCAGGAGACCGGCGTCCATGTGACCTCCCTGACCGATAAGGAGGGGCCGCTGATGGAGCGCCTCAAGGCGGAAGGGGAGCAGACGCCGGCCGACATGTTCATTACGGTCGATGCCGGCAATCTGTGGCGGGCCGCGAAGGAAGGACTCCTCAAGCCGGTCGATTCGAAGGTCCTTCAAGGGAACATTCCCGCGCACCTGCGCGATCCGGAAAACCGCTGGTTTGGTCTGTCCGTCCGTGCGCGGACAATCGTCTACAATACCAAAAAGGTGAAACCGTCCGATCTAACCACCTACGAAGCGCTCGGAGATCCGAAGTGGAAAGGCCGCCTCTGCCTCCGAACCTCGAAGAAGGTCTATAACCAATCTCTGGTTGCCATGATGATCTATGACTATGGCGTGGCCAAGACGGAAGGGATTGTCAAATCGTGGGTGAACAACCTTGCCACCGATGTCTTTGCGGATGACACACCGGTGATGCTGTCGGTCGCCGCCGGGCAATGCGATGTCGGCATTGTGAACACCTACTATTTTGGCCGGCTGATGGCGAAAAAACCCGAGCTCCCGATCGCCCTCTTCTGGCCCAATCAGAGCAACAGCGGGGTTCATGTGAATGTCTCCGGCGCCGGCGTCACTCAATATGCCAAGCACGCGGCGGCGGCGATCAAGCTGCTGGAGTGGCTCTCCTCCGAAAAGGCGCAGAACCTTTTCGCCGATCAGAATATGGAGTATCCGGCCAATCCGAAGGTCGCGCCCGATCCACGGGTGGCCGCCTGGGGATCTTTTAAGCAAAACCTCATCAATGTCTCCAAAGCGGGGGAGCTGCAAGGGGAGGCGGTAAAGCTGATGGACCGCGCGGGATACAAATAAGGGTCATGAGGAACTTGCCGTGGCGATGAAGCCGTATGTATTAAGAGGGCCGTTCGAGCGAGGCGTTACATTTGTTCGACGCTCTTTTCTCGACCGCTGGCTGCTTGCCTCGCTCTCTCTCGCCGCACTGGTCTTAACCCCGCTCGGGGTGGTGCTCTTTTCAATCTTTTCTCATACCAATGACGTTTGGCGGCATTTTGTTCAGACCAGTCTCTTCACGTTGATTGCGAACACCCTCTGGTTGACAGCCGGCGTGGCCGTCGGCACCACGCTGCTGGGGGTCAGTTTGGCCTGGTTGACCGCCGCGTGTGATTTTCCCGGGAGGAAATGGCTTGATTGGGCTTTGATGCTCCCGCTTGCCCTCCCCCCCTATGTGGTTGCCTTTGTCAGCATTGGGCTGTTTGATTTCACCGGTCCGATTCAGACCGCGCTGAGAGCTTGGCTCGGGGTGGAGAAGCTCTGGTTCCCGAGGATCCGATCGACCGGCGGGGTCATCGCCGTGATGACGCTGACCCTCTATCCTTATCTTTATATGTTGGTGCGAAATGCCTTTCTCACCCAAGGGCGGCGCGGGATCGAGGTGGCGCAGTCGTTGGGACAGGGCCGCCTCCGCGGTTTTTTTCGGGTGGCGCTGCCGATGGCGCGCCCCTGGATCGCGGGGGGGTTGGCATTGGTCCTCATGGAGACCTTGGCCGATTTTGGAACGGTCTCGATTTTTAATTACGACACCTTCACCACCGCGATTTATAAGGCCTGGTTTGGGCTCTTTTCCCTCTCGGCCGCGGCCCAACTCGCCTCGCTACTCGTCATGATCGTTTTTGTCGTCTTGCTGGTGGAGCAGCAGTTGCGGTTTCATCAGCGCTTTTCTCAGACCGGCAGAAGCAATGTCGCCGATCGATTCCGATTCCGCGGGATCGGGGGTTGGATTGCGTTCGCCTATGTGTTCGGCGTTTTTCTGATCGCTTTCATCGTTCCGGTCGGTCAGCTGACGGTCTGGGCGGCCGGGGTGATCGCAGAGGATGTCGATCTTCAGTATATTACCTTCCTCGGCCACTCCCTTTTTCTGGGTGGAGCGGCGGCGCTCCTCACCACCGCCTGTGCGCTGGTCCTGGTCTCTACAAATCGTTTGCGAAATGATCTCTTCACACGGATGACCGTGCGCCTCGCAACCCTCGGCTATGCCCTTCCCGGATCGGTATTGGCTGTCGGTATTTTTATTCCTCTGATCTGGATCGACAAGCAGATCCTCTCCTGGGTCAAAGTCCTCTTCGGCATCGACATCGGCTTCGTCCTCAGCGGCAGCTTGCTCGCCATGCTCCTGGCCTATCTGATTCGATTCATGGCGGTGGCGCACGGCGCAATCGACAGCGCCATGAATCGAATCACGCCGAGCCTCGATGAGACGGCGAGGAGTTTGGGCTTGAGCGGTTTCTCACTTCTGCGCAAAGTTTACTTTCCAATCCTTCGCGGCGGATTAATCACGGCCGCATTATTGGTTTTTGTCGATGTTATGAAGGAGATGCCGATCACCTTAATGACCCGTCCTTTCGGCTGGGACACCCTGTCGGTCCGGATTTTCGAGATGACCTCCGAAGGGGAATGGGAGCGCGCCGCGCTGCCGGCGATGGTGCTGGTTTTAACCGGCTTTATTCCGATTTTGTTGCTGACCCGGTATTCCAGCAGAGAAATAAAATAAGGGGAGGGTTCCTGATTGACTCGAAGGGCGATGCGGCGGAAAGGATTCCTGGTTCCATGACAGTGATTGAATTGGTCCAGCTGACCAAGACCTATCCGGGAGGGAAGATGCCGGCCGTGTATGACATCTCCCTCAATGTGGCGAAAGGGGAAGTCTTGGCGCTGTTGGGGCCGAGCGGAAGCGGAAAGACAACGCTGCTTCGCCTCATCGCCGGTTTTGAAGTTCCCGATCAAGGGAAAATTCTCTTGAGCGGACGGGAGGTGAGCCGCCCGAGCGAGGTGCTTCCGCCCGAACGGCGGGGGGTCGGCATGGTCTTTCAGGATTATGCGCTCTTTCCTCATCTTACAGTGGAGGGAAATGTGGCGTTCGGTCTCGGCGAGCTGAGCCGAGAGCTTCGAAAGAAAAGGGTTCAGGAGGTGGTCGAGCAGGTTGGCCTCGGCGCATTGGGCCATCGGTATCCGCATGAGCTCTCCGGCGGGCAGCAGCAGCGGGTCGCCCTGGCCCGGGCGCTCGCCCCCAATCCGATCGTTCTGATGCTGGACGAGCCCTTTAGCAATCTCGATCCCGACATGAGGGCGCAGATGCGGATGGAAGTGGCCGCCATTTTGCGCCGCACGGAGAGCACCGCGATTCTGGTGACGCACGATCATGAAGAGGCTTTTGCGATGGCGCAGAAGGTGGCGGTGCTCAACATGGGACATCTGGAGCAGTGCGATACGCCGGAGATGGTCTATCACATCCCGTCCACCCCTTTTATCGCCGACTTCGTCGGACAGGCCGATTTTATCCCCGGAATCATTCGAGAGGCGAAGGTTTTCACTGCGATTGGCACCTTTCCGAATCCGTCTACTTTCCCGGACGGTGCGGAGGTGATGGTGATGATCCGGCCGGATGACGTCGATCTGGTTTCGAGCGTGGACGGAATCGCGACGGTTTTGGGCCGACAATTTAAAGGATCGGAAAATCTTTATACGGTTGCCCTTCCCTCGGGACAGACGCTTCACAGCAGCCAGCATTCTCTGGCGGTTTATCCCGACCAAACGAAGGTCGATTTAAAACTGAAAGTCACACACACCGTTCTATTCAGGAGGGATGATGTCTTCTTCAAAAAAGATTCGACAACCCAGTCGGGAGACGGGAAGGCCCTCTAAAATAGTGAAGGAACCTTCCAAAAAAAACTTGACAAGCCGGAAGCCGTTCTTTAAGATGCAGAATGAGTTTGAGAATCATTCTCAAAAAGAGGCGGCGGTGAAAGAGACGGTTAAAAAAGAAGAGACGCTCCTCCAGGAACATATCGCGAAGCACCACTTGAAAGTCACCAAAGAGCGCAGCGCCATCCTGCAAGCTTTTATGGAGGCGCAGCGCCACGTCACGGCCGAAGAGCTCTACCGAATGATGAAGGAGAAAGACGCATCGATCGGTCTTGCGACGATTTATCGGACGCTGAATCTGTTTTGCGAATGCGGGCTCGCGGAGCAGCGGCAGTTCGGGGATGGGCATGCCCGTTATGAGCTGATTTACAACGTCAACCACCATGATCACCTGGTCTGTACCCAATGCAAGAAGATCATCGAGTTTGAGAATCTCGACATTGAAAAGCTCCAGGAGAAGGTGGCGAGGGAAAACCGTTTCACGATTTACAGCCACAAGCTGGAGCTTTATGGACTTTGCTCGGACTGCGCCAAGCGGGCCAGGCGATAGACATCGCCTTCAATCATATTGAGAAAAGAGCGAAGCGGGATTGATGCCGGGGAGAAGGGGATGGAAGATTTACGGTGCCTTTGCGGAAGCTTGGTGGCAAAGGTAAAAAAGGATGGAATTGAGCTGAAGTGCCGCCGCTGCAAGCGGGTGGCGCTCATTCCCTTTTCTCAAAGCGAAAAGCCTATGCTGGAAGATCATCCCGTGATCTACCGTCTTCATGTCACCTTGGACCATCCCACGGCCTTGCCCTGAGCGTCTGTTTTTCCTGGGGCGTTCGGGCGCTGATCTATCTATATGGAATGAATGCCAATTATTTTTAGAGGGAATGTTCAGCGCCGGTGACCTGCGTCATCCGGCACGTAGAGCGAAGGCCAGAGGTCATTCAAGAAAGAACCCCGCGCCGTCAACCGATCACATTTGGAGGAGTCGATGAAAAGGGGTTGGATCGTTTCAGTTTTAATGGCGGCGATGATATTCGGTTTTACCGCGGCAAGGGAGGCCTCGGCTGAAATGGAGTTAGGCGCCCTTCCGCCGGAGACACAGGACGCGGCGTCCGAGCCGAGGATGTCGTTCCACGGCTATGGAGAGCTTCACTACAATCATCCGGTCGTCGAGGGGACCGGGTTCCCGGCCGGCGATCTTCCGGCCACCCTCGATTTCCATCGGCTCGTGCTCGGCTGGTCTTTCTATTACAACGATCGGTTGAGCCTCCACGCGGAGATCGATTACGAGCATGCCGCGCAGGAACTCGAGTTGGAGTTTGCCTATATTGATTACCTGATTAATGATCTGGTGAACGTCCGGGTCGGCGGTGTTCTGCTGCCGGTGGGACCGTTGAATGAATTCCACGAGCCGACCCTTTTCTATAGCGTTGAGCGGCCGTACGTCCAGCGGTATATTATCCCGACCAGTTGGAATTCGGGTGGATTCGGCCTTTTCGGTCAGCCGTTCCAAGGCTTTAACTATCGGATCTATTTCGTCGAAGGTTTGGATGCAAGCGGCTTCTCGGAAAATGGAATCATGGGCGGCCGGCAAATCCTCTTCGAGGATACCAATAGGGCGGTCAATTTCGGCGGGGTCGGACGGGTCGAATATGCCAGACTCCCCGGCTTGATGGTCGGGGCCTCGCTTTACCGCGCAGGGGCGGGTCAAGGGACGCCGGGCCTTGGAAAGGTCCAGGTGACCTTGTGGGATGTCGATCTTCGATACCGGATGAAAGGGATCGACGTAACGGGCCTCTATGCGCAAGGCCGCATCCGGGGGGCCGACCGGGTCAGTGCCTTGGTCGGAGAGACGGTCGGGTCGGCGCAGGTCGGTTGGTATGTCGAAGGGGCTTATCATTTGGCGACGCTGATCAAAACCGAATGGGATCTTGTTCCCTTTGTCCGGTATGAAGCATTCGATACGCAGGCGAAAGTCCCCTCCGGATTTGTGGGAAATCCGGCGACCAATCGAAAGGTAACGACCTATGGCCTGGCCTTCTACCCTCATCCGGATGTGGCGCTCAAAGCCGATCGGGAGATATGGAAGGATGAGACGGGGGCCGACGCGAGCCGGTTTAATATGGCCCTCGCCTTCATGTATTGATGACCCGTCAATTGATTTTCCGGATTCAGCTTTAAGATTTGTCGGAAGGGCGACCATCCGGTCGCCCTTCCTGCGTTATTGGATGATTTCTTCATGGAAGTGTGTTATCGCAGACTGCGGTATCTGATGGGCTCCTTCTTCGAGGTGACCGCCTATGGGGAGCGGGCGCGGTGCGCCGAGGCGGTGACGTTGGCCTTCACGGAAGTCGCTCGGATCGAACGGCTGTTGAGTGTCTACCGTCCTCAAAGCGACTTGACCTGCTTGAATGCCTTCGGTAAAACAGGTGCGCGGTCGATCGATCCGGAGCTCTTCAGCGTTCTTGCGCGGTCGATCGAGTATGCCGAGCAGAGCGGCGGGGCGTTTGATCCGACCGCTGCGCCGCTCATCCGGTTGTGGGGGTTTGGACCGGGACCAGCCCGGCTCTCTCCGCCCTCGAATGAGGAGGTTCTCTCCCTGCTCGACCGGGTCGACTACCGGTCGATTCAGCTCTCCTCCGGACGCGTTGCCTTCTTGAAAGAGGGGGTTGAGATCAATCTCGGCGGGATCGGGAAAGGATATGCGATCGACCGGGCCGCCGAAATCCTCCGCCGAGCGGGAATCTCTCGCGCGATGATCAGCTGCGGGAGCACGATTTATGCGCTCGGAACGCCTCCCGGCAAGGCGGGATGGGAGATCGACATCCGCCACCCCCGGAATGAGGAAGAGAAGATGGAAACGGTCCTCCTTTCCGACCAAGCGATCTCAACCTCGGGCGACTATGAAAAGTATTTTATCTTCGGTGGAAAGCGCTTCAGTCATCTCATCGACCCTCGATCCGGATACCCGGCGGCTGCAGTGGCGAGCGTCAGTGTGATCGCCCCAAGCGCCATGGAGGCCGATGCCCTCTCCACCGCGGCGTTTGTGCTGGGAGAGGGGGAAGGAAACGCCCTGCTGGCGCGCCGCCCCGGGGTGGAGGGGCTGATTCTCCGGGAAGAGGAAGAAGGCCTCATTTCAAGGCATCCAACCTCGGGATGGGGCCGACGGTCTACCGTCCCATCGTTGAGCCGACGGCGTTTCTTGGCATTGGCGTCGCTGCTGCTGGCGGGTCTCTTTCTTCCGAGCCTGGGCGAAGCGACCGTCGTTTATCTGACCGAAGAAGAAGCGCTTCGCAAAATGATGCCGGAAGCGGAGCGTTTCGACACCGATCATATCGACCTCTCCGCAGAGCAGCTGGCGCAGGCGCAGCAGTGGGCGGGGCGGGCCTTCCGAGAAGATGATTACCGTTTCCGCGTGGGCCGAAAGGGGACGGAGACGGTCGGCTACGCCACGGTGTTGGAAGTGGTTGGAAAGGAGCGGCCGATTACGTTTTTAATCGGCATCGATCCGACCGGTGAGATCAAAGGGGTGGAGGTCCTTGTCTATCGAGAGTCGCGCGGCTCGGAAATTCGCCATTCCCGTTTCATGGCTCAGTTTCTAAAGAAGAAGGTCACCAATCCCCTTCGACTGGGGGATGATATCGAAGCGATCAGCGGCGCGACCCTTTCTTCTCGTGCCGCAAGTTATGCCGTGAAGAAAGCCTTGGCTATTTTTGAGGTGGCTTACAAGAGACAGAAAAAAGAAGGCTAACGCGCGATGGAGATCGGGTGAAAAATTTTACGAGACAAGAAAGCTGGCTGTCGAAGTCGTCGCTCGAGATCCGTTGGATCTATACTCTCTTCATCGTCTTTGCGCTGACGGGCCATCTCAGCTTTGTCCTCATTTCGATTACCCGGATCGGCCCCACCTATTCAAAGATCGTTCAGCACTATCAAGGGGGAGAAGGCCCCGCGACCGAGGGAAAGGGGGAGATGGCGTTCCCAAAAGAATTTCCCGAGCTGCTCGAAGTGACCCATTTCCATGCCTATATCGAGGGGATCGTTCTTTTGGTGTTAGCCCATCTGTTCGCGGGGGTCCCGCTTTCCAAAGCGCTAAAGTTCGGGACGATCGGGCTGGCGTTCGGGAGCACCTTTCTCGATCTCGCCTCGCCTTGGTTGGTTCGATATCTTTCCGCTTCCCTGGCCTATGCGCAGATCGGCGCCTGGATCGGGATGGGAATCAGCTATTTCCCCTTGACCCTGCTTCCCCTCTATTTTCTTTGGAAAAAACCCTCGGATCATGGAGGGCGAAAGAAGCGGGCCCATCCTTCGCATCCGCCCTGAGGTTTGAGCCATTGTGAATGATGGAAGCGTGTAGGACAGGGTGGCGGGATGATGACAGGAGATTCGCAGGTTGACAGCCGGACGGTTTATTTGTTAAAAAGGAACATTCCTCATTCGGGCGATTAGCTCAGTGGTAGAGCGCTTCCTTCACACGGAAGAGGCCGCTGGTTCAATCCCAGCATCGCCTACCAATTTCTTTTTCTTAATTTAATCTTCATTTACGGACCGTCACTCCCGGAGCCATCCCGGCGGGGCGTCCGCTTTTCTCGCCTCTTCCGGAAGGACAGTTCTGATCATCTCCTCCGCCTTACGGATCGCCTCTTTTTGCATTTCAATCTCTTTCAATAGATCTCCCGTCTCGGCCATTCTGGAGGAGATCCCCTCATTCCCATATTGAACCTGCGCCAGCCGTGCCTCCGCCTCGGCCAACTTGTGCGCGGCCTCTTCCTTCTTGGTCCGCCATTTCCCGATTTCCGCTTGCCACCACTCCTCATTATGTCCCTCTCGATCGGTCGGGGGTGAAACATCGGTTGATTCGAGCGGGACGATCGGTTTGACGGACGGCATCGCTTTTAACTCTTCCACCGTTGCATTCTTTCGAAAGGCAGGGGGGACTTTTGCGGGATCATCGGTAAAGTGAGGCGTGCCGGTCTCATCCAGCCAGCGATAGATCTCGACGGCCGTGACGAAAGAGGTCAAAGAAAGCAAGAGCACCAACGCTGAAACGATACTTTTTTTAATCTTATTCATGGATAGACCTTTTATGAATAGAATTTCACACTTTAAGATAGCCGATCCATTCCCTCTTGGCAAGGCGATTCGAGGCGCGCTTTGATTCGCTTCTTTCGCTTATGCTACTATAAATAGACAGTGATTTTCAGCAAAGACTCCCTCACTTAAGCAGAGGTCATTCTATGAAGCGTGCAAGGACGATTCGCACTCAGATCGCGCTCGTACTGATGGTTCTCTCGATTTTTGCGGCATGCCGAAGCACTCCGGTGACCGGCCGGGAGCAGTTGATCCTGATCCCCGAATCCCAAGAGATCCAGTTGGGATTGACCTCCTATCAAGAAGTCCTCTCCAAAGCGAAGCTCTCGAACGATCCTGAAAAAGTGGCGTTGGTCCGGCGGGTCGGGGAGCGGATTGCGGCGGTCGCAAACAAGCCCGACTACAAATGGGAATTTAATTTAATTGACGACGATAAGACGGTGAATGCGTTCTGTCTTCCCGGTGGGAAGGTTGCTGTTTATACCGGGATTCTCCCGGTGACTCAGAATGAGGCGGGACTGGCGACGGTCATGGCGCATGAGGTCTCGCACGCGCTGGCGCGTCACGGTGGCGAGCGGATGACGACCGGTCTGCTGGCACAGCTGGGGCTTGCCGCGCTCGATGTGGGGCTGGCCGTGAAGAACCAAGATCCGGGAATGATCCAGGCGGTCAATAGCGCCTACGGGGCGGCGGCACAAGTCGGGGTCATCCTCCCATTTAGTCGAAAGCAGGAATCAGAGGCGGATCATATCGGTTTAATCTTAATGTCCAAGGCGGGTTATGATCCGCAAGAGGCGGTTCATTTTTGGGAAAGAATGGCCAAACTCGATAAGGCCAAGGCGCCGGAATTTCTCTCCACGCACCCGACCGATGAGAAGCGGGTTCAACAGATCACAGCATGGCTGCCGGAGGCGGAGCGGGAATATCAGCAGAGCCAAACAGGCCAGGGTGGAAAAAGGTAATCGGACGGCGGCGGAGCGGCCTCTACGGGGTCTCTGAGGTCCCTTGTTTGCAGAGCTGTTTTTCGCGCTCGGCGTCGGCGGTCGACTCAAGATGAGTATAGGCCTTTTCCAGGAGACAATGCGGTTCGACCTGTTGCGGGCGAAGCTTGACCGTCTGCTCCAATTCAAGGATTGCCTGTTCGTATAGATCGACGTTGAGATAGGCCTTTGCCAAGCCGAGATGGGCATCGGCAGTGTCAAATTTCCGACGAAGCAATTTCTGATAGGTATTAATCGCCTCCTGTGTTCTTCCCTGCTTCAGGTAAGCTTCCCCCAGCTTGAGATAAAGCCCCGGATTCTGAGGGGCCAGTCCGACGGCCCGTTTAATCGCAGCGATCCCCTGATCGGTGCTTCCCTGCTTAAAGTAGACATCCGCCAATCCTTCATAGGCTCGGGCATTTTGAGAGCTCAATTGCGTTGCTTTCAGAAAAGATTGAAGCGCTGGGTCGATCGCATCATTTTTCAAATGGCTCTCTCCCAGAAGAATGTGCAACTCCGGCTCTTGCGGGTTTTTGGAGAGAGCATTCTGGAAGGCCTCAATCGCATCACTCCACTGTCCTCGCCCTTTATAGATCTCTCCTATTGAACGGTAGGCGCGGACATATTCCTCGTCTGACGGCTCCGGCAGGGGTAGAAAAGAGACCCCGTCGAGCACCGCGGCGATGATCTCTTTCTGATTCTCATAAAAAGTCGAGGGAAATTCAAAATGGAGCTGGACGAGATTCAGCCGAGCTGAAGCGGTATAGGTGTGGAAAATTTTTGTGATCCCCTCCCGCTGACCGAGCCAGACCGATTCTCCCCATGTTTCCCCATTTACTTTAATTTTCCGGGAGGAGAGGGCTTGCAGGTAGGAGATTTTGTTTTGAGAGAGCTTCTGAACGCGCTGAGAGAGGGGGATGGAAGGCTCCAGTTTGAGATAGTCTTCTAGAGAAGGGATATTTTTCTCGTCGGTGGCGGTGAGTCGAACGATCGGTGTTCCGGTCGGTTTTAATTCAGCGACAAACAAGCTATTGGCGGCATTGGAGAGATGCCATTGAGGGGAAAAAGTGATCTCGACGCCGATCTCTTTCGATCTGAATAGGTGGGCTCGATTGTCGACGATGGTCTGTTTTGAAGCGCATCCATTGAGAAGAATCATAAGAAAGATGAGAATGGAGAGGGGGACAGGAGATCTTTTTGTGCCGAGATACTTCAGCAAAGAAAGCGCCTTATAGGAAGGCTTCTTCTGGAAAAGGTCGGTCATGGAAGGTGTTGAATCGCGACCTCTAAAAAATCCCATAATACCTGCCGTGTGGTCGCATGTGCGTGGGCATAGCTCTTCCCTGTTAGTTTTTCATACAGCGCTTTTATCGCCTCTTTCTTCGATTGGGAATCTGTCAGCGTGAGAGAGGGGGAAAGAGACACCACGTCGGGATATCCGTTCGGATCTTTTTTGATTAAGAGAGATTCTCCTTGATCCGTTTGTATCCACAAGCCGACCTCAATCATTTTCCCTCTTCACTTTTTTTCTGACGTACTTCTTTATTATAGGTGAGGTCGCTCGGTTTGTCCTTTTCACCGGACGGCCCCAGCGCGTAAGAAATCAAAATAAGCGACCCGATGAAAAAGAAAAAGGCGAATGGAAGCAGATAGTAAGTGAAGCTCATCGCGATGGATAAAAAGAGCCCGAAAAGCCCAAGGAAGACAAGAAGGCAACCTCCGATTCCCTTCATAAGGGATTCCGGAAGGGGGATGGGGTGCAAAATAAATGGGTCGGGTCAGATCTCTTCAGGAGAAACGGTATCGTTTTACTGCCTGATTTTTTCTTCCGCCTCTTGCTTGGTTTTGCAATCGATGCAGAGTGTGGTGACAGGACGGGCTTTTAGACGCTTTATGGAGATTTGGCCGCCGCAGGATTCGCAGATTCCAAACGTCCCTTCATTGATACGATCAATGGCTTCATCGATCTTTTTTAGTAGTTTTTGCTCGCGCTCGCGGAGTCTCAAGAGAAAGTTTTGGTCCGCTTCCGCAGAGGCTTGGTCCCCCAGATCGGTCAGTGTCTCATTCACCTGGTTCAGCCCCGATCCCAAGATCACGCCCGCTTCGGCCAACAATGATTCCCTCTGTTTTTCTAAGTCTTTTTTGATTTCTTCATAGGGGTTTGTTGCCTTCTCTTTTTTCTTCGTGGCCTTCATCCGATTGTTCCTCTCCGTTGCCATTTGCGGGTCCCTTTGGGTAAAAAGCAATTAGCAAAACAGTATAACAAAGAATGGCGGGAGCGTCAACAAAAACCAGACGGGAACTTAGTAATGAAATAAGGGGAGAGAGGCCGTTTTCGCTAATGAATGAGGGGAGTACAGCGGGATTGGAAAGGGTCTATTCTTCTTGGAGGCGCTTGATTTCTTCTTTAATTTCAGTCTCCGCCAGGGGAGGGATCACCTCCCATGCGACCTTCTCGATGATCTGCTTCAATTCTGCCTTCGTAAGTGCCGATTGTAACAACCCAGGAAGAACCTCCCAGACCACCTTCTCGACCGTTTCCACAATATTTTTTTGCAGTAACGCATCGATCTGTTGGCGATCAACCTGTGGTTGACCAACCGGGGGCATGGGAGCGGATTCAGTCAGAAAGGTGGGGGGGGGCGGGGAAGGGGGTGCCGGTTCTGCCGAGTTGACATCCGAGAGGGCCGGAACAGCCGGCTCCTTTATTTCAGTCTCCAGAGAATCCGAGGCCTCTTGCATTGATTCCAGCGGGGCCGTAGAAAGAATCTCCGGCAAAGACTGTTCAAGAAGATCAGGCTCTTCTGGCGGCATGGGGGGCGGCTCCTGGAAATATCGGGTCTCCTCCAGAGAGGTGTCTGTTTCAAGGGGAGAGATCTGCTGCTCCACCGGCGCGGGCGGAGGTTGCAACGCCGCGGGGTCGATGAACATCTGGGTTTCTTCACCCATTTCATCGGAGGGCGGCTCTAAATTTTCTATCGAAGGGGTGGCCGGTTCCAAAGCTTGTTCAAAAGAGCCTCTGTCTTTCAATTCGTCGGTCAAACTTCCTGGGCTGGACCAGCCGAGGAGTTCCTCGATCTTGACCGCCTCGCCGCCCGGATTAGAGAAATGTTCGGAGAGACTTTTTTCCTCTCTCAGTTGGACCGACGCCGGCTGCATCATGACCGTTTCGGCGGTCCCTGTGTGCCGCTTGACCTCCTTCGCCAGCTCTCTCGAGTCGATCGGTTTCTTCAAAAAAGCCTGGATGCCGGCCGATTGGAGTTGCGCCGGATCATAGCTTTCGGTCGAGTTGATCAGAAGAATGATCGGGGTGTCGGATAGGCTTCCTCTTTGCCGGATCTTTTGCACAAAAGTAAAAATATTCATTCCTTCGAGATTGTAATCTGCCAGGATCAGGTCGGGTTGATTTTTAAAGGCAAGATCGAGGGCGGAGAGGCCGTTGTCGATCGACGTGATTTCGTAACCCTCTTTTCGAAGGGTCAACTCGACCAGTTTTTGAACGGCTAGATTGTCATCGATGAGGAGCACTCTTCGGGGCATTTCAGCTCACGATGGGCGAATGTTATGGATGAGGAGCGGGTTCTGCCGGGCCGGTGAAACGAGCAAACCGTATCATAGGATCCTGGGTCTGTCAAGAAATGCCCTCTCTTTTGGGGGGGTGCAGGCCAGTCGAGCAATCGGGGTGATTATTCCAAGAAGGAGTTTTGCCGCTTAGGTCAGTGTTGCGACGGGGCTGATAAAGTCTTGCCAGCCGAGATGAAGTTGGACCGCCCCGTCCGTCTCCTTTAAGACTGTCTCCGCCGTCTGGTAGGCGAGGTGGGGAAGGTTGTTCTTCTGACTTATATGCGCGAGAAAGAGCGTTCTCAGCTTGGGATGCAGGAGCGATTGGAGAAGGGTACCGGCTTCATCATTGGAGAGGTGGCCTTGATTTCCGGAAACCCTCTTTTTGAGGTGTTCCGGATAGGGGCCGTTGAGCAACAGATCGATGTCATGATTTGATTCCAAGATCAGGACATCGCACTCTTTCAGCGCCTCCAACGAGGGGGTGAGGCAACCCAGGTCGGTGACCATGCCGACCTTGTGCCAATCGGTCTGGACGGTGTACCCGACCGGATCGGCAGCATCATGTGAAATGGGAAAAGGATGGATATAAAAACGATCGACCCGGAAGGGACTGTCGGTCTCAAAGAGATGAACCGGCACCGGGAGCTTTTTCAGCGGTTTTGCCGCCCGCCGGGTTGCCTCGTTTGCATAAATGGGGATGCCATACCGCAAGGCAAGAACATCGGTACCAAAGACATGGTCTTGATGTTCATGCGTGACCAGCACCGCTTTAATCTGACGGGGATCGACCTGAATGGCGCGAAGCCGAGAGACAATCTCAGAGGCGGAGAGGCCTGCGTCGATCAAGACCCCTTGTCCTTCTTCCTTGCCGTGGGAAGGGGTCCCAATGTAGGTGGTGTTCCCCCCGCTTCCACTTCCTAGCAGACAAACCCGTAACTCGATGACACTTCCCCCTGATGTGATGGACGAAGATTAAAGAAATGCCTTCCGCTTGTCAAGCGGCTTCAAAGGGATAGAGAGGAGTCGAATGGGCTGTCAGCGTAAAACGCGATCAGCGATGAAGAGAAGGCGTCGTTTGAATGAGCATGAAGAATCAGCAGTAATCGCTCTGTGCGCAGGCGAGGACCTGCTCTTCACGGCTCATATCCCGGTAGATGGTGACCCCTTTGCAGCCCTCCCGATAGGCAAGAAGAAACACCTTCTCGACGTCTTGAGGGGTCGCTTCTCGTGGGAAGTTGACCGTCTTGGAGACGGCATTGTCGGTATGTTTTTGAAAGGCCGCCTGAATTCGAATGTGGAATTCGGGGGAGAGATCATGGGCGGTCACGAAGATCCGTTGAATCTTCTGGGGAACTTCGGGCAGCCCTTTGACCGATCCGGTCGCGGCGATCCGCGCAATCAGCGCTTCCGAGTAAAAGTTCCCCTGGCGGGCTGCCTCCACAAAACGAGCATTTAATTCGGGCAGGCGAACGCCTCCCAGAACCCGACGATGGTAGGAGAGGGCATACAGCGGCTCGATCCCGCTGGAGCAGCCGGCGATCACACTCAACGTTCCGGTGGGAGCGATCGTCGTCGTGGTCGCGTTCCGAAGCCGGAGTCCCTGTCCGGCGTAAATGCTCTGGTCGTAGGCCGGAAAGACCCCCCGCTCTTTCGCAAGCGCTGCGGAAGCTTCGCGTGCCTCGCGTCGAATGAGCGACATGATCTCTTCGGCAAGCGCGAGCGCTTCACGGCTGTCATAAGGAATTGCCAATGCGGTTAAGAGGTCGGCAAATCCCATGACGCCGAGTCCGATCTTTCGGGTTCGATAGGTCGCTTCTGCGATCTCGGGAAGGGGATATTGATTCTGATCGATCACATTGTCGAGGAAGTGAACCGCTTTCCAAACCGTCTCCCGCAGCTTCGAGTCGTCGATCGTCCCCTTTTCCGAATGCATTTTGACAAGATTAATCGAGCCAAGATTGCACGACTCATAGGAGAGGAGCGGTTGCTCGCCGCAGGGATTGGTCGCCTCAAAGGCGCCGAGCGCCGGGGTTGGGTTGGCTTGATTGATCCGGTCGATAAAAATAATGCCGGGGTCCCCGGTCTTCCAGGCGGATTGAATTATTTGATTGAAGACCATCCGCGCCGGAAGACGCCGGACCTCTGTTTGGGCTCGGGGGCTGAGGAGCGGATAGCTCGCCTCCTTCTGCAGCGCGTCCATGAAACGATCGGTGACGGCCACCGAGAGGTTGAAGTTGACCATCTCGCGGGGATCTTCCTTGATGGTAATGAAGTCGAGGATGTCCGGGTGATCGACGCGAAGAATCCCCATGTTCGCGCCGCGTCGGGCCCCTCCCTGTTTGATCACCTCGGTCGCCATGTTGAAGACTTTCATGAAAGAGACCGGTCCGGAGGCGATTCCCGAGGTCGAGAGGACCCGATCATTCTGGGGACGGAGCCGCGAGAAGGAAAAGCCGGTTCCGCCGCCGCTCTGATGGATCAACGCTGTGTCTTTGACCGCCTCAAAGATCGATTCAAGTGAATCTTCCACCGGGATCACAAAGCAGGCGGAGAGCTGCTGCAGCTCCCGTCCCGCATTCATCAAGGTGGGGGAGTTGGGGAGGAATTCCAGCGAGGAGAGGAGGTCGTAGAAAACTTCCGCTGTCTCTGCCGCCTCCGAGGCCGATCGGTACCGTCGGTCGGCTTCCGCGATGTTATGGGCCACCCGGCGGAACATCTGTTCCGGTGTTTCAATCAGGCGCCCTTCCGGATCTTTTTTAAGGTATCGTCTCTCTAAGACGGTAATGGCATTTTGAGAGAGGGGGGAACTGTTTGTACGCATCGTCGATTCCTCGGTTCTTAATCTGATCATATCGGGGGAAAAAGGGGGAGTCAAGTCGGCAGGGTGGCGTGGTTCCCTCGGTTCGCGTGGTTCGATTGACTCCATCGGTAACCCTCGATATGATAGCGGCGATTCACTTTTCAACGGAGAGATCCCTGATGAGATGGACGAAATGGACGAAATGGAACACAGCATTGCTTCTGTTTACCTTTTTTCTGGCCGGCTGCAGCGGGTCGCCGTCGCCTTCAGGGGGCGCCTCCGCAGGCCCGGTGCCGAAAGCGCCGGCCGAGTTTGCCAAAGGGGAGGCGCTCTTTAACACCCATTGTGCGCGCTGTCATGGGGAAGGGGCGCGTGGAACCGATCATGGTCCTTCTTTTCTCTCGAAGATCTATGAGCCGAGCCATCATGGTGACGTCGCCTTCCGAATGGCCCCTCAGCGGGGGGTGCGCTCTCATCATTGGAATTTTGGCGATATGCCAAAGCTCGACGGCGTCTCTCCGCAAGAGGTGGATGAAATCATCCCCTATGTTCGATGGATTCAAAAGCAGGCAGGGATTTCTTGAGGACGATGCACGCGTTGACATCGGTTTGTTATAAGGATAAGTTCATTTGATGACACGGCAGCAACGGGAGCGGCTCGCGCCGCTCTTGGAATCTTTTTACCAATCCCGCCCACAGATCGATCGAATCAAAGCAGACCCGATCGAGTTTCCGCATCGTTATGACGATCCAAAAGAGATAGAACTGGTCGGCTGGCTCGCCTCGGCGATGGCGTATGGCCGGGTTGACCTCTTCAAGGCGGCGGTCGAGAAGATCCTGGCGCTGATGGAAGGGGGACCTTATACCTATCTCTCCCGTTTTGACCCGAAGCGGGAGCGTCGACGATTCGAGGGGATCTATTATCGACTCAGTGCGACGGAGGATCTCCTCTGTTTTATTTTTCTGATGAGCCGGGTGGTTCAGCGGTTCGGCTCGGTCGGCGATCTCATTCGCTCCCTCTACCGTGAAGAGGAGGAGGATCTCGGCCCCACCCTCTCCCGGTTTATTGAGAAGGTGACCGCCGTTGATCTGGCCCCCATCTATGGGAAGAACATCCTGCCAGATGGACTCCGCCACCTGCTCTCCTCACCGGCACACGGGAGCGCTTGCAAGAGATCGAATCTTTATCTGAGATGGATGATTCGGCCGAACGATGGGGTTGATTTTGGCCTCTGGAGTACGATTCCGCCGAGCAAGCTGATTATTCCGCTGGATACCCACATCATCCGAATCGCGCGCTATCTCGGACTAACGCGAAGGAAGAGCCCCGATTGGAAGATGGCGAAGGAGATCACCGAAAGCCTTAAAACCTTGGATCCGGTCGACCCGCTTCGATATGACTTTCCCCTCTGCCACCTTGGCATCTCGGGGGCCTGCCCGCCGGAGAAAAACCGCTCAAAATGCCAGGCATGCCCCCTTCTCGGCGCTTGCCGGCGGGGCCGCCGTGCGATCGGAAAATCGCTTAAGACACCCTGTCTGGGGCCAACCGTTCTCCCCGTCTAGGTTTTCTCTTCACTCGAAGATGCTGAGCCGGTTTATTTAATCACGATATCGTACTGAGGCTGGGAAGGGGGAAGATCAAATTCGATCACGGCATGGTCCCGCGCGCCGATGATTCCGTTTTTCTCTCCTCCCCTCTGGATGGAATCGGAGAATTCCACCTCCACCCGCATCCGTCCTGCCTTGGGGACCGATCCCTTGTAACAGTAGCGATGTCCTCGGTCTTCCTGAGTCGCCTCGCTTCGTTGATAAAGAAATCCTCCCCAGGAGACCTCTCTGATCGAATCGGCGTTTCCCATCGGACCGAGCTTTACCACAAAGGGGGTCGGCTTCGGGCAGGCTTTGGGAGGAGCGTGAAGGGTGCGGCAGGTGGGAAGATCGCAGGGGAGAGAGTCGAAAAAGGGTTTCCAGCCCCCTTTTGCTTCCCGGTGGTAGAGATAAATTTGGACCTGCTCCTTCCCTTGACGGAATCCTTGCAGATAAATCGGTTTTGTCCCTCGATTCACGATACGAATTTTGACAGGAGTCGGTTCATCGGAAAAAGTTTCAGAGGGCTGGGGGATGATGGTTCCGATCGGAACGACGGGGTAGCGTAAGGCGTTCGTATCGATCGTCGGTTCTTCACCGACCGTGCCCGGCTCGGTGGGCCCGGTACTGAGGCCGATTAAAAGGAGGAGGAAGAGTGAAAGAGCGGGCCGCCGCATCAATGGCTTAGACCGTAAAATGCGATTCGGGCTCTCCTTGAAAAGGTCAATTGGATGTGGTATCAATAGCAGCCAGCAGTCACACCAGGCTGCCAAACAGAAGCGAGGAGGACACCGTGCCGATCTATGAATATACCTGCCGAGAGTGCAAACAGCCGTTTACACTCCTCCAGCCCCTTTCGGCAAAACCGGAGGAGACCCCCTGTCCGCATTGCGGCGCGCAGAAAAGCGAGCGTCTCTTCTCCACCTTCGCATCTAAGGCGAATGGGTCCGACGGCCCCACCGCTTCACCCGGACCTTCCGGCGGCCATTCCCATGCCGGAGGCTGCTGCGGATGACCCCCATTTCTTAGTCGGAAGATACCCCTTTCTCCGATGGGCCGTCAACAAGATTATCAGGCCGCTTTAATAGCGGCATCTCTCTTAAAAAGAGATTCTTTTTTCTTCCGGTTTTGAAAGGGGTCGCTGGCTTGACCCTCCTCTGGAACCATGTTACTATTCGGCCACTTTAGGGCAGAGGGCGCAGATTCCTGAGCGGTTCCGTTTTGCTCGGGAGATGGACTTACTTCAACAATGGCGGCGATTCGAGGAATAGAGCTAAGTAAGTCCTTCCAGCACTATCAGGTCCTCAATCGGATCTCTTTGGAGGTGAAGGAGGGCGAATGTTATGCCCTGTTTGGCCCGAATGGCGCCGGGAAGACGACCCTCCTGAGGATCCTGGCGACGCTCCACCGCCCCACCTCCGGACGATTCGAAATTAACGGATTCGACGGCTCTCGCGAGCGGATAAAGGTCCGCGAATCTCTCTTTCTCATCAGCCACGGCTCCTACCTCTATGATGATCTAACCGTTCTGGAAAATATCCGTTTTGCCATCGGCCTTCGTGGAGGAAATCCGACCGAACGGGAGATGAAACTGGCGCTCGACCGGGTCGGCATCGGCGCCTTCGCCGCGCTAAAGAGCCGATATCTCTCTGCAGGGATGAAAAAACGCCTCTCGATCGCCAAGGCGATGTTGGTCCGCCCCAAAGTGCTCCTTTTAGATGAGGCCTATGCTTCACTCGATGAACGGGGGGTCGATATGGTGAATGGATTTATCCGAGAGGTGGCTCAAGGGGGAATGACGGTCCTTCTGACGGCGCACGACCGGGCGAAGACGGCGGAAGTGGCCCATCGTGCCGGTGTTCTGAACCGGGGGGGGCTGAACGAACTGGCCGTAAAAGAACTACTGGCGGAACATGCACTTTTTTAGGGTGATTCAATGGATTGCATGGAAGGATCTATTAAGCGAGCTCCGCAGCCGTGAAAACATCTCTTCCATGTTCTTTTTTGCGCTGATTGTGATCTTGATTTTTAGCTTCAGCTTCTCGATGGATGCAAAGAGCAGCCGTGAACTGATGCCCGGGATTATCTGGATTGCGTTCGGGTTCACCGGGATTATTGGATTAGGGAAATCTTTCTTGGCCGAAGTACATAACGACTGCATGGAATATTTCCAGATGCTTCCGGTGCCCAAGGGTGCGATTTACCTTGGAAAGTTTGCCGGTAATGCCCTTTTCATGTTAATTGTGGAAATCATCCTCTTTCCGATGTTTATCCTCTTCTTCAACCTGGATGTACTTGAAAAGACGCCGATGATTCTGCTAATATCTCTGGCGGCGACGATCGGACTTTCGGCATTAGGCACCCTTTTTTCCGCCCTGACGGTTCAGATCCGAGCAAGGGAGGTGATGTTTCCAATTCTCCTCTTGCCGCTGGCCGTGCCGATTTTTATCGGCGCGGTTGAAGCGACGCGCGGCGTATTCAACGGCGATCCCCTTCCGCTCTATCTTGATTGGATCAAATTGCTGATCGTCTTCGACCTCATTTTTGTGACCATTTCTTTTTGGGTATTTGAATTTATCCTGGATTATTAATAAGATGATTGTCAGTCGTCTCATTGCAAGGCTTCAACGCTACGAAGGATGGTTCGGTGTCGCCGCCGGGCTTCTGATCATGGTCGGCCTCTACATGGGTCTGGTCACCTCGTCGCCCGATTATTACCAGGGAGAGGTGGTCCGAATCATGTATATTCATGTCCCCGCCGCACAGAGTGCCATGTTCGCCTATACCGTCCTCTTCGGCGGGAGCGTTTGGTATCTCTGGAAGCGCGATCCGATCGTCGATAATATGTCCCACGCGGCGGCCGGGATTGGCGTTTTCTTTACGCTCGTGGCGCTCATTACCGGCTCGATTTGGGCAAAGCCGACCTGGAATACCTGGTGGACATGGGATCCCCGGTTGATCTCCTTCGCCATTATGCTCCTGATCTTGGTTGGATATTTAATGCTTCGAACGTTCCTGGAAGATAAGGAGAAGGAGGCGACCTATGCCGCCATCATTGCCATTATCGGTTTTGTCGACCTGCCGATCATCCATTTTTCGGTCGAATGGTGGCGGACGCTACACCAGCCTCTCTCTATTTCGACCCGGGGGGTCAGCATCGCACGCGACATGCTGATTCCGCTGCTTTTGATGTCGGTCGGGTTTTATCTTCTGTTTGCTTATATGCTGATGGTCCGGACGCAGATGCTCTATCTTCAACACCTGCTCGAAGCAAAACGGGGACGGATGCTCAGCAAAGTTCATCTATGAGAACCGATGGCCTAAAGGAAGGAGCGGCCACCCGTAGCCTAGGAGAAGGAGCGGCCACCCGACAATGAAATGGTTTTACATCCGGTGGGGAGGTGTCCTGATTGTTGCAGCCACCATCGGGATCTTTGGAATTCAGCGATACAATCGGGACGTCACGGCGATTTCTCCGGATCGGCTTCTTCGCGAGCAGCCGACACAGATGGTCCGGGTCCTGGGAATGGTGGAAGCCGGGAGTGTGATCAAAGAGGCCGAAGGGAAGCCGATCGGGTTTCAGCTCTCTGGGGAGGGGGCGAAGATCGGTGTCCAATACCAGGGAGAAGAGGCCGAGAACCTGAGAGATTTAAAAACCGTGGTGGTGGTCGGAAAATGGAATTCAACCACGCAAACCTTCGAATCGGAAAAACTTGCGCTCGTGCCGAATTATGGGTTTGTGACGGCGGCATATCTGATCTCATTGCTTCCGATGGGGCTTTTCCTTTTTAATATGGAACGGAAAGTCGCATTGTTATATATTCTTATTAAAGAGGAAAAGGTCTATCAGCCGGAGCAGCTGGCGGAGGAGCAACTTGAAAGGCGGTAAGAAAACAGCGATCATCATCAGCATCCTGATCGTCGTCGGTGGGGTCGGATACCTGGTCTTCGGCAATTTCGGTAAAAATCTGATCTATTTTGTCACCCCCTCCGAGGTGGTCACCTTTGCTCCCGATCATTATGGCAAGAAGGTTCGGGTGGCCGGACTGGTGGTGAAGAATAGCCTGAAAGTGGTCCCGAATACCTTGCAGTTGACGTTCGATCTGACCGATGGGGCTGAGAAGATCCCGGTTGCTTTTGAAGGGGTGCCGCCCGATCTCTTTAAAGAAGGACAAGGGGCCGTTGTCGAAGGATTCTGGGATGCCGATCGGACCTTTCATTCCCAAATGATTATGGCGAAGCACTCGGAAGATTACATGCCGGTCGAAATGAAGAAGGCCGGTGGAGCGCTCCCGAAGAAGGACTTCTTCAAGACCTTGAAAGTCGATTAAAGTGGAAGTTCCGAACATCAAAGAGCCGGGGACCTCGAAGAGCCTATTTCGAAGGGTCTTTTGCAGGGTCGCTCATGGAGGTCCAGATAAATGATCATCGAGCTTGGCCATTTCGCCGTCATTACCGCGCTGATTCTTGCGGCGGTCGGGATTGCCTCTCCCATCGTCGGATTGAAGCGGCGTGAGGCGGTTTGGGTCGAAGTGGGCCGTCAGGCGGTCACGCTGAATTTCGTCCTCATCTCGATCGGGATGTTGGCGATGGAATACTCCTATTTGACCCAGGACTATTCTGTAAAGTATGTCTATGCCACTTCCAACAGCAAGCTTCCGATCTTTTATAAGGTGGCGGGTCTTTGGGGGGGGCATGAGGGCTCCCTCCTTCTTTGGTCCTGGATTCTGTCGTTCTTCTGCATGCTGGCAGCTCGAATTCACTGGAAAACACAGCCGGCGGTGATGCCTTATTTGATCGCCATGCAGTCGACGGTGATGAGCGGATTTCTGCTCCTCATCCTCTTTCTCTCCAACCCTTTCGAGAGGATCTTCCCGATTCCGCTGGATGGAAGGGATCTCAATCCCCTTCTACAAGATCCTGCGATGGTGATGCACCCCCCCTTCCTCTACCTCGGCTATGTGGGGCTGTCGATCCCATTTTCATTTGCAATGGCCGCTCTTTTTTCAGGGCGCTTGGGAGAAGAATGGATTAAGGCGACGCAGCGGTGGACGCTGATGGCGTGGCTCTGCTTGACGATTGGAATTCTGATGGGGGGCTACTGGGCTTATTATGAGCTCGGCTGGGGCGGCTATTGGGGATGGGATCCGGTCGAAAATGCCGCCTTCATGCCTTGGCTCGTCGCCACCGCCTTTCTTCATTCGGTGATGGTGCAGGAAACAAGGAAGATGTTCAAGGTTTGGAATCTCTTTCTCATCATCCTGGCCTTCTCCCTCTCTCTCATCGGAACGTTCCTGGTCCGAAGCGGCATTCTTTCCTCGGTCCATTCCTTTGCCGCCGACCCAGGCCGGGGTGTTTTCATCCTCGGATTTCTTTCCTTCATGTTGCTCCTTTCTTTTGGAACGCTGATCTTTCGATCTGCCAAGCTGAAGAGTCAGATTGAGATGGATTCGGTGATCTCCCGGGAGGCGATTTTCCTCTTCAACAATCTTTTCTTCCTGGTCGCCATGGTCACCGTCTTCATCGGGACCCTCTATCCTCTGCTGACGGAAGCGCTGCAATTCAAAAAGGTCTCAGTGGGGCCTCCTTATTACAACACCGTTTTCATGCCGGTGGCGCTCGGTCTCGTCTTTCTGATGGGGATTGGGCCTTATATCCCGTGGCGGAAGGCATCGATTCAGAGCTTGAAGGGGCTCTTCTTAATACCGGGGTTGATTGCCTTAGGAGGTCTGGCCTTTTTTTTGATCGCCGGCATTCGGCACAGTTATGCTTTGGCCGGGTTAACCGTGGTCTGCTTCGTCGCCGCCGTGATCTTTCTCGATTTTGCCAAGCTCTCCGTTTTCTGGGCGAAGCGGGAGCAGGTCAGTTCGCTTCAAGGATTTTTAACCGCTTATAAAAAGAATCCGAGGCGGCTTGCGGGGATTCTCACGCATATTGGTGTGCTGGTGATGATCGTCGGAATTATCTTCTCTACCATCTATCAAACTGAAAAAGTATTGATCATGAAGCCCGGGGAAGAGACGGGGCTCGGCGCCTACCGAATCAAATTGATTCGGCTTTACGGCGCAGAGGGGGTAAACTGGGAAGGCCAAGAGGCCCTCTTTAATGTCTATAAGGGAGAGACCCTTCTCACTCAGCTTCGTCCTCAAAAGCGTTTTTACACTGTCTCACAGACGCCGACCACTGAGACCGCCATTCACCAAATCTACACGGGACATATTTTTCTGACGATTCCTGAAGTGGCACCCGACGGCAGTTGGGCACGGGTACGCGCCCTGCATAATCCGTTGGTGCTGTGGGTCTGGTATGGGGGGGGGATCATGGGGATCGGTGTGATCTTAAATATCCTCCGAGGCTCGCGGATGAAGTTATCAGCACTCCACCCGGAGCCCGCTCTTTCTGAAGCGCCGGTTTCTCTGCCGCGGCCAGCCCGGGAGGAGGTGCTTCATCGGTCGAATCGATGGCAGGCCTTTCTCAACGCCGTCTGGCCGGGGAGAAAAGAGGTATGAAGGAAATGGCTGAAACCAAATCTCCCTCGGTTGGCATTCGGAGTTGGCAGGTTGTACTGCTCGCTGTCATTTTCGGTTTGATTGTCCTTTTTTATAAAGGGCTCTGGGGAAATCCATCTTACATTCCGCCGGTTCTGGTCGGGACCGCCGCGCCGGAGATCACGGCGCCCGATCTCTATCAGCCGAAGGAGGTCTCGCTCTCTCAATTTCGCGGGAAGGTGGTGGTTCTCAATTTTTGGGCCTCCTGGTGCCAGGAGTGTAAGCTCGAGCACCAAAATCTCCTTGCCGTCCAAAAGCATTTTGCGCAGAACCCAAACTTTGTGATGCTCGGCGTCAATTATCAAGACAAGGAAGACCTGGCGCGCCAATATCTTCAGGAGCATGGCAATAATTTTAATCATATCCGGGATGCGAAGGGGAGGATCTCAATCGATTATGGCGTCTACGGCGTCCCGGAGACCTTCGTGATCGATCAGAACGGAGTAATCCGGCACAAACTGATCGGGCCGATTATGGGTGATAACTATACCTTCCTGATTGAGCAAATGGTCGAGCCTTTATTAAATGGAACGGCAACCGCATCATGATAAAGTATTGGATTCTCATTCCCGTTCTCCTTATTCTTTTCTCCTCGTTTTCAACGGCCCAAACGCTTACGGATGATCAACTCCAAGTTCGTGTAAAAGAGGTGGCGAAAACCCTTCGCTGTGCCGTCTGCCAGTCCGAGTCGGTCTGGGAGTCGAATGCGGAGCTGGCCATTCAGATGCGAGACATCATCCGGGAGCGGCTGGTCCAGGGGCAATCGCCCGATGAGATCCGCGCTTATTTTGTCAGCCGTTACGGCGATTTCATTCTGCTGCAGCCGAGGACGTTTGTCGGCATGAACTGGCTCCTCTGGGGCGGGCCGTTTCTGCTGTTGATCCTCGGTGGCACCTTCTTGTTCCGGACCTTGCGGAAGTGGGTGGCGCAAACTGCTCCTCCTCCGCCGGAGGATCTCTCCCCCCTCGATGAGCGCAGCAGAAAGCGTGTCGAGCAGGCGCTTCGCTCTTTCGAATCTGACAAATAACTTGAATTACTAAAGGAGTCGGTTATGTTTCCTTTTTCCGCCGGGTTGATGTTGATGGCGGTGACCTTGGTTCTGCTTTATCCGCTATGGCGCCGATCGCGAGCGGCATTAATCGTCGGTGACGAAGCGGCTTTGGATGAAGAACGGGTCGATCTCCAGATCGAGAAGGAGAGCCTTATGCATACCCTCTCGGATTTAGAAATTGATTTCGCCCGATCAAAAATGGCCGCGGCCGAGTATGGCCGTCTCAAGCTCGGGCATGAACACCGGCTGGCTCAGGTGCTCGATCGTCTCGATGCTTTATCGGGGATTGGTCTGGTCCCACCCAAATTAAAGAAGTCTAAACCGGTTTCGGGTGGCCCGGGGCCCCTCTGGATCGGTGTCCTGGGTGTGGCGGTGGTTGCAGGGGCGGTCGGCATGCATCAGCTCGTTCAGTGGAAATTGGAGCGCCAACAGGTGGCTGCCGCTGGAGAAGCGGCAGCCGGCATGCCTCCGGTCAATCCGGTTGAAATGGTGGCGCGGCTGGAAGAGCGTCTAAAGAAAAACCCAAACGATCTCCAGGGCCAATTGATGGCAGGTCGATCCTATATGGCGCTTGAGCGGTGGCCGGATGCGGAAAAAGCATGGCGCAAAGCGGTTGAATTGGATGAGCGAAGCCATGCCGCCCATTATGGGCTTGCCGAGGTTTTGATCCGGACGGCCGATCCGAACAATCGCGAGGTCTATCAAGAAGCATTGAGCCATCTCGATAAAGCATTGATCAATGTTCCACAAGATGCATCGATCCTCTGGGCAAAGGGGGTGGTGTTGGTTCACTTGGAGCGGTACCAAGAGGCGGATGAAGTATGGACCGAGGCATATAAATATATTCCTCCCGGAACGGAGAGCGCCGATTTCGTTAAACAGGCATTGCAGAGCCTCCGCTCAGGCCGGGCACCTTTATTCTAGTGGGATGCCTGTTCGGCGGAGCGGTGCCCTTTGATTCGATATAATAGAGGGGACGAGGCAAAAAGGGAACGCCCTCTTCAGGCCCGGAATAAGGACATTACATACGAATGATCGGTCCGATCAAGAGAGCGCTGGCGGTCTTCCTCTTTCTCTCCTTATCGATTGCCTGTTCGAGGAAGGAGGGCGGAGAGGGGAAGCGTCCCCTCGCGCTGGAAACCGGTGTCGATGTCGGACTGCTCGCCCCCGATTTTATGACGAAGAATCTCCGTGGAGGATCGGCCTCGCTCTCGCAGTACCGGGGCAAGGTCGTTCTGATTAACTTCTGGGCGACTTGGTGCGGTCCGTGCAAGATGGAGATGCCGTCGATGGAGGCGCTCTATCGAAGCTACCCCCGGAATGATTTTGAAATTTTGGCCGTGTCGATCGACACAATGGGTGAGCCGCCGGTCCGGCTCTTTGTGGAAGATTTCGGTTTTACATTTCCGGTATTAATGGACAATGAGTTTGAGATCAATGATCGATTTCAGGTCCGTGTTGTTCCGACCAGCATCCTCATCGACCGGAAGGGGGTTGTGGCGGATCGGTTCCTCGGCGCGAAAGATTGGAACAGTAAAGAGAGCCGGAGCGTGATCGAAAAGCTTATTCAGGTGAAGAGTTAGTTCTTATGAAGATCCACTGTTAAGGGTATAAAAATGCAGGGAGCGGAGAATATCTCACTCTTTATTGCCTTTTCGGCGGGGCTCCTCTCGTTTGTCTCCCCTTGTGTGTTGCCGGTGATTCCCTCCTACATTTCCTACATCACAGGGCTTTCCCTGGAGGAGCTGACCGCTTCGGAAGGGAAATCGCGGGCACGGGAAGTGGCGATCAAGAATTCCTTGATGTTCATCGGGGGGTTTTCTTTTATCTTCATCCTTCTCGGCGCTTCCGCGACACTCATCGGACGGTTTTTCCTGATCTATCAGTCGGCCATTCGACAGATCGGCGGTCTGCTGATTATTTTCTTCGGACTTTATATTATGGGGCTGATCAAACCGGCCCTTCTGATGCGGGATGCCCGGTTTCACTTCCAAAGCAAACCGGCCGGCTATCTCGGTTCTTTCTTAGTCGGAATGGCTTTCGGCGCCGGCTGGACCCCCTGCGTCGGTCCGATCCTTGGATCGATTCTTCTCTATGCGAGCGCCTCCGGCTCGGTTGCGACCGGGATTCTCTTACTGACGGCCTATTCATTCGGACTCGGTCTTCCGTTGTTTCTCTCTTCCCTCGGTGTTCAATCTTTTCTCGCTTATTTTAAGAAAACAGCCCGGTATATGCGGTGGATCTCCGCAACCAGCGGGGTCTTTCTGGTGGCCGTCGGCTTCCTTATCTTCACGAACTCCTTGACCCGCTTAACCTCATTTTTCTCCCAGATCGGCATCGGCTGGTCGATCGGACAGTAAACGCTCCTCTTTTTCTCTGGAAGGGTCGGTACATGTGGCGCTGTCTTTTTCTCATGTTTCTCTCCCTTTCTTCTTTCTTGGCCTTTTCAGTTTATGCAGAGGAGTCTCCGCGGAACTATACCTTTGCGGAGCTGGTTAAAACCGAGCGGGCGGCGATCGTCAGCATCCGATCGTCTCGTTTTGCGAAAGAAGGGGGGGGGCCGCTCAAAGACTTCTTCTCTCTTCCCGGCAACCGATTGAAGCCCGAGGTTCGAGAGGGAAGCCTCGGAACCGGTTTTCTCATCGATTCCTCAGGTCTCATTCTCACCAATTATCACGTCATTGCTCCTTCGAACCATTTGGCCGAAGGGATCCTGATCCGCACCGCCGATCAGCGCGAATTCCCGGTGCGAATTATCGGAAAAGATCCAAAGATCGATGTGGCGCTGCTTCAGATTGAGGGGAACGCTCCTTTCTTTTCGGTGACCCTGGGCAATTCCGATCAGATGGAAATCGGAGAGTGGGTGGTCGCCCTCGGAAATCCATTCGGTATCGAAGAGATGGTCACAGTCGGGGTGGTGAGCGGAGTCGGCCGCGCGCTCGGTACCGGCCCCTATGACAGCTTTATTCAGACCGACGCAGCAATCAATATCGGAAATTCTGGCGGCCCCCTCTTCAATATCCGGGGAGAGGTGATCGGGATCAACACGGCCTTGAATGCTTCGACACAGGGGATCGGCTTTGCCATTCCGATCAATATGGTCCGAAAAATTCTGCCCGCCCTGCAGAGTGAAGGAGCGGTTACCCGTGGCTGGCTGGGAGTGATGATTCAGCAGCTGACAACCGACCTTGCGAAAGCTTTTAGATTAAAAGATGATCAGGGCGCCTTGGTCTCGGAAGTGATGAAGCAGAGTCCTGCCGAGCAGGCCGGCGTCTTGCGGGGAGATGTCATTACCGAATACGACGGGAAAAAAGTGAGCCAGATGCATGATCTGCCGACCCTTGTTGCGGAAACTCCGGTCGGTAAGACGGTTGCTATGCGGGTGATCCGTGACGGCGCGGCGTTTCAGCTGCGGGTCAAGATTCAGCAGTTGAAAGATGAGTAATCGCTCCTCTTTCCGAGGCGATTTCTGGAGAAAACGCTTTGCAACATTACGATATCATCATCGTTGGTTCCGGTCCGGCCGGTTCCGCGGCTGCAGCTGCCTTGGCACGGTCGGGACGGTCAGTCTTGGTATTGGAGAAAGCAAAACATCCGCGGCACAAATCATGCGGCGGAGGACTCTCCGCACGACTTCTCCGCTATCTCGATGAAGATGTAAAAGAGGTCATTGAGCGAAACATTCTCCACCTCTCCTTCCGCTTCAAGAAAAAAGAAGCTGTCTTTTCATCGGCTACCCCTGTTGCCTACTTGGTGGCGCGTTCCCGGTTTGATGCTTACCTGGTCGACAAGGCGAGAGAGGCGGGGGCGGAAATCCGGGAGAGCTGTCCGATGGAGGATTGGCGCGAGACCCCCGAAGGAGTCGAGGTGCAAAGCCGCGCAGGCCGGGAGACCGCTTCATTTTTAGTCGCCGCCGACGGTGCAGGGAGCCGTGTGGCCCAGAAAGTCTATCCCGCTTGGATCCAACGCCGTGCCTTCTCCCTGGAAGCGGAAATTCCTCTCCGAACCAAAGAAGAGACGGTCTGGATTGATTTAACCGTCCCCAGGGGATATGGCTGGGTTTTTCCAAAAGAGTCGGGTGCGGCCGTGGGCGTTGCCGATTTCCGGGGGAAGGTTCAGAGACCGCATCGCCTCTACCTTGATTTTATTGAAAGGCAAGCACTCCTTTCGGAGGCACAGCAGACTTTCCCTAAAGGCTGCACGATCCCCATTCATCAGCAGCCGGTTCCTTCGCTGGTAAGAGGAAGGGTTCTCCTGGTTGGAGATGCCGCGGGGCTGGTCGATCCCCTCTTTGGAGAGGGCATTTTTTATGCGATCCGGAGTGGACAGATGGCTGCCAAAGCAATCAGTGCATCCTTCACGGGGAGTAAAAAAACCGAATCGTATGATGAAGAATTTCGGGAGGCCTTTTATCCTGATTTTAGGGTGGCCGGTTTTTTGGCGAAGTGGGTTTACACCTTTCCCGCTCTCTTTTTAGAAATGACGCGGCGCCATCCGGCCGCGATGGAACTCTATCTGGACGTCTTACGGGGCAAGCGGACTTATTGCGACTTTTGGAGGGAGGTGAAGTGGGCCTTTCTCCAAAAATGGATTCCGTTCAGGCGTACTGCTGTATAAACCATCCGACCATAAAGATCCCCATACCCAGCAAGGTAAACTTAAAAAGAAACCCCATGCTGCCGTTTTGGAGGGCAGAGACGATTAGGACATTTAAGATTAATAGAAGTCCGGTCGCCTGAATCAATCTTCCAAGATAATAAAAAAATTTTCCCATCGCAGACCTTTCAACCGGCCCGATGCTCGGGCATTCCGGAATCTAACATAGCCCCGCTGAAAAATCAATTTGGCCGCCTTATTCCTCCATTTTCTTGACAAATCATCGATGGCTGTTATAGTTGGCTCGACGTCTGGTTCCATCCTGGATAGGGATTATGCCGCAACCCCAACAAAAACGAAAGATGCTCGGAGAGATGTTGATCGCCGAGGGCCTTCTCTCATCGGAGCAGCTCAAGCGGGCGCTCGCCGAGCAGAAAGCGCACGGCGGCAGAATCGGCATGGTCTTAAAGACGCTCGGCTTGGTCACCGAGGATGACATCATCAAAGTCCTCGGAAGGCAGATGGGAATTCAGTATGTCGGTCTGGCCGGGATCATCATCGAACCCGGGGTGATTCAGCTGGTGCCCGAGATGATTGCCCGGCGTCATCAAGTGGTTCCTTTGCATAAGAAGGGATCGGTCCTCGTCCTTGCCATGTCCGATCCACTGAATGTCTTCGCAATCGATGATGTGAAGCGGATTACCGGTTGCGAAATCGAGCCGGTGATGAGTAAAGAATCGGAGGTGATGAAGGCGATTGAGCGGAACTATTCGGGAACTTCCTCTATGGAGGAAGCCGTCCGCGAAGCCGATCGCCAGGGGTTTGGCGTAGAGGACGGAGAGACTGTTTTGGAACTCTCCAAGCTGGCCGAAGATACGCCGGTTGTCAAATTCGTCAACACCATGATTATGCAGGCAGTAAAAGAAGGGGCAAGCGATATCCATATCGAGCCGGATGCGGATGCACTCCGGATCCGGTTCCGGCGGGACGGCCTGCTGCGGGAGGTGATGACGGCCCCTCGAAACTTGCAACTGGGTATTGCTTCCCGCATCAAGATCATGGCTGATGTTGATATTGCGGAGAAGCGGATTCCCCAAGACGGGCGATTTCAAATAAAGGTGGGAGATCATGACATTGATCTCCGTCTATCGACCCTCCCGACGCTCTTCGGCGAGAAGATCGTTATGCGGTTGCTCGACAAGTCCAATCTGGATCTTTCCCTCCTTGATCTTGGTTTTTCACCCGAAATCCTTCAGACATTCGAGAAGCTGATCCACCGACCATACGGTCTGGTACTGGTCACCGGCCCAACCGGAAGCGGTAAGACGACCACCATTTATTCGGCCTTAAAGCAGCTGAGCTCGGTGGAGAAAAATATCGTGACGATTGAAGATCCGGTGGAGTATCAGATCAAACTAGTGAATCAAATGCAGGTCAACAACAAAATCGGGGTTACTTTTGCAAATGGGCTTCGATCCATTTTAAGACAAGATCCAGACATTATCATGGTCGGTGAGATCCGCGACCGAGAGACGGCGATCATCGCCATTCAAGCGGCGCTTACAGGACACCTGGTTTTGTCGACACTTCATACCAACGACGCCTCCGGTGCCATCGCCCGGCTCATTGACATGGGTGTCGAGCCGTTCTTGGTTGCATCCTCGCTTCTTGGCGTCGTCGCTCAGCGGTTGATCCGCAAGGTCTGCAAACAGTGCAAGAGCGCTTACCCCGCCACCCCTGCCCTCATGGCCGACCTCGGTTTGGCCGATCTCATTAAAGAGAACGGTCCAATCACATTCATCAGGGGAGAAGGGTGCCTGGAGTGCCGGGGGACCGGTTATTCGGGCCGCATCGGTATTCATGAATTGCTGGTGGCCGACGAGGCAATCAGACAGCTAATCGTCAGCCGCGCTTCGTCAAGCGAGATCCGCCGCCATGCTGGAATGAAATTGAAATCACTTCGGAATGAAGGGCTTTTAAAAGCAATCCAAGGGATCACTACAATCGAAGAGGTCCTCCGCGTCACGCAGGAAGTTGACGGTGAACTTACCTGAGAATTCCAGCCTAGTATATCTCCAATGTTCCTCGATTACTCATACTCTCCAAGAGTCTTTCCTGACGAAAAATGGCCCGATATAAGGTGATCTTCTACACAAGAATATTTTTCTGAGGTATGTTTAGTCCAATGGTTCTGCTATAACCAGATGACTTTGCTGGGCTTTTCTCTATTCTCTTATATAATACCGTATAGGCATAAAGCTTGCAAAATTAAGGAGCGGAATATTGAGGGGTTTTGGAAAAATGCCGATTTATCGGTACAAGGCAAGAGATAAATATGGTGCGCTTCTGGACGGGATCTTTGAGTCGAACGGCAAAGAAGCCGTCGCAGGCCACCTCGATGGACTCGGCTATATACCCGTCTTAATCGAAGAAGAAAAAGCGGGTGGTATCAGTTCGGGGCTTTTTTCAAGATTCGAGAAGGTTACCCAGCAGGATTTGATTATTTTCTCCAGACAGTTGGCCACATTAGTGGGTGCCGGTATTCCATTTACTGCGAGCTTTAGTGCCCTGGCAGAGCAGACCGAGAATCCGAAACTGAGAGAGATCATCAATCAAGTGCGCCGAGATGTAGAGGGGGGAAGCGCCTTATCCGATGCTTTTGCGAAGCATCCGAAGATTTTCAGCTCCCTCTATATCGGAATGGTAAAGGCGGGTGAGACAGGGGGAGTTCTGGATGAGATCCTTAACCGGCTGGCGATCTTAGCTGAGCATGAAGCCGAGACGCGCGCCCAGATTAAAACCGCAACGCGCTATCCAAAAATCGTCATCATAACCTTAGCCGTCGCCTTCGGGGTGTTGATGACGTTCGTTGTTCCGAAATTCACCGGTCTTTATTCCAGTTTCAAAGTGGAATTGCCCTGGCCAACCCGACTGTTGCTTGGGATTAATAAGGTGGTTCAACAATATGGTTTCTTCCTATTGGCTCTGATCGCGGCGGCGGTCTTCGGCTTTAGGAAGTATATCAATACCGCGCCTGGAAGGTTTTGGTGGGATGGTCTAAAGCTGAAAATGCCGATCTTCGGGCCGATCTTTAAGAAAACAGCCCTCTCCCGTTTTGCCCGTGTCTTCGGGACGCTCCACCGGGCAGGCCTCCCTATTCTTCAGACGCTGGAGATTGTTTCGGAGACAGTTGGCAATGTCGTGATCGCGAGGGTTATCACTAGCGTCCGAGATTCAGCCCAGCAGGGGCGGGGGATTGTCCAGCCGATGCGGGTCAGCAAGGCCTTTCCTCCAATCGTCATACAGATGGTGGCGATTGGAGAGGAAACCGGCAAGATGGAAGAGATGATGATCAAGGTCTCGGAGTATTACGATCGGGATGTCAATTATGCGATCAAAAATCTCTCGGGTAGCCTAGAGCCGCTGCTTCTGGTAATCATCAGCGGCGCGGTCCTTCTCCTGGCATTGGCGATCTTTCTACCCTGGTGGAGCCTGATCGAGGTGGCCAAAGGGGGGAAATAAAGATAATCAGGGAATGACAATTACGAGATAGTAGATGCTCCCGGTGGGGAGGATCTCATCGAGACCCCGATGATGAAATTGGGTCGGCAAAAAGGCAAAGCAATGAATGGCACTTCATTCACAATAAAGGGAGGAGAGGGTTCATGAGAACGATAAAGAATGAAAAAGGTTTCACGTTGGTTGAGTTGGTCCTGGTGATCGTTGTCCTTGGTATTCTGGCGGCCTTTGCGGTTCCGAAATTCATCGATGTGGCAAAGAATGCCCGGATTGCCAGTATCAACGGGTTTGCGGGCGGGCTCCGCTCTGCGGTGGCCGTGGTGAAGACGCAGTATATGGTGGTCGGAACCAATACTACCCCTGTCACCATGGCGGATGGTTCAACCGTGGCCGTTGGAATTGCCGGTGCTGCGGCGGGTGTTCCGACTGGAGCAGCTGCCGGCATTGGAGCGGCCCTGAATGATACCTCCGGATTTACTGCGGCATTCGGATCCCCGACGACGTACCAACCAACGAACGGCGGGAGTGCAACCTGCCAGGTTTCCTATGATCCGGCAACAGGAGCGGTTACTACGACCACTGGAGGTTGTTAGTCTGATCGGCTGCAAGCGGAGCTAGGAAGTTAAGAAAGTATCGGAGAAGGAAAGGTACTGATAGCATAGGAAAATGATCATGGCTAGGCCAGAGGGAGAAGCGGGTTTCACGCTGGTAGAGGTGGTGATCGTCATCGTTCTGGTTATGATCCTTGCTGCCACGGCAATGACCCGTGCGGGGAACATGACCGGAACGAGGGCGGCCGCTTCCGCCCGCAAGCTCAGATCGGACGTCGCCTATGCACAGCAACTGGCGATGATTAGCAACCAGCGGTATCGGGTCTATTTCAATGCCGCGCCGGCGCCTGCGAGCGGCTACGCCGTGGTCAATGATGCCAACGGGAATGGCACCTGGGGAGAGGCGGGGGAGGTTGCGACCGACCCCGCCGACAGCGCTGGAACCCTCTCGATTACCTTGAACACAGGCAATTATGCCGGCATTACAATCTCCAGCATCGGTTTTGCCGGGTCGTATGTGGAATTTAATAGTCTCGGCGTTCCCTTCGAATCGGCCGGCGGGGCATCGACAACGGCATTGACGGCATCCAGGTCGGTAAGCATTACGGGAGGCGGAGTCACCCAGTCGGTAACGGTGCTGCCGGTAACAGGAAACGTTGGATAGCATCGATGAATGGGAAAGCAACATTGATTGAATGGCGTCTGATGTCGGAGCGGGGTTTCACACTCATTGAGGTCATTCTCTTTATTATTATCCTCGGTCTCGCTGCAGGTGTGCTGGTCCCCCTGACCATCAGTATTCAGGGAAGTCCGCAGCCGGCTACAGCTCAGAGAGGAATTTTCTTGGCACAGGCGGAACTCGAACAGGTGATTGCGCAAAAACGGACGAGCGGCTTTTCCGCCGTTGCGACGGGCACCTGCAGCGGGGCGATGCCGGCCGGGTATACTTGCAGCCGGACCGTCTGCTACGTCTCGGCGGCCAGTCTGAACAATACCGCTGCCTGTGGAACCGCTACCGATTATAAACGGGTCGAGGTGACGATTACGAATGCCTCCATCGGAAGTATTAAGGGCGTGACGCTTTTAACAAACTCTTAGAAATGGATTCGATTGTGTTGAATCGACAGAGCCGGGGAAGGAGCCAAGATAAACAGCAACTCAAGCAGGTCGAATGGAGCAGATCTAGTTTACAGCCGGCTGATCAGCGAGGTTTTACGCTGATTGAGTTCGTCTTGGCGATCACTTTGATTGGTATTGTCGGAGGGATGGGTTCCATGTTTTTTTCTCGGGGACTGAATGCATTCACTGCACAAGGAGCGCGCGCCGACATCTCGAATCAAGGACGTCTTGCTGTAGAGCGAATGGTGCGCGAGATCCGGATGGCTCGATCCAGGACGGTCACCGATCTCCCCGGATGCTGCAGCGCCGCGACGCTCAGCTTCGTCGATGTTACTGGGACTACCGTTACCTTCGCAAAGTCTGGAAACACGATCACTCGGAATGGGACGATCTTAGCGGCGGGCGACGCGATAGCCTTGTCCTTTTCGTATTATCAGACAGACGGGGTGACTGCTGCAACGACGGCGGCGGCAGTCTGGAGTATGGGTATCAGTCTAACAGTGACTAAACAGGGTGAATCGCAGCTATATCAAGTTCGTGTTCACCCGAGGAACTTCGTATGAGTGGGGCCCTCTTAAAGACGGAGAAAGGGATTGTACTCGTCGCCGCGATTTTTTTGATTGTCATTTTCGGTTTCCTCGGGATCACCGCCGTTTCTCTAATCGGCACGCAGGGATTCACCGCTGCGAATGAAGTGAGGTCAGATCAAGCCTTTTTCATTGCAGAAGGGGGGGGAGAGTACGGCCAATTGGAGATGATGAAGAACCTCGACTGGTATCGCAGTACGGTCGATCCAGTCTTAATTCCTGCCATGAATCTGGGGGCAGGCACATTCAATGTCAGTATTAACTTGCCGGCGACCATGCTCCGGACGCGAATTCCGACCGGTACGTCTACCACACCCATCCAGGTCTACACCGCTAGCCGTTTCCCAAGCACCGGATACTTGCAGGTTGATGACAGCATTACGACGGGTGAGTTTATTCAGTATACCGGAATCAGCGGCAATACATTTACAGGAATCACGCGTAATGTCTCTATCGGAGGGACCGGCGGGGCGGCGGGCGACCATGACCGGGGCAACCGGGTCTATCCAGTGACAACCCTGACGACAGCCCTTTCGAATGACTGTAACCCGTTATCGACCCTCTCGCTGGCGGCCCATCCAAAGTTTCTCAGTGCCGGAACGATCGATATCCAGGAAGAGGAGGTCTCCTACACCGGGTCGAGCACATCCGGTGGAACCCTCACCCTCACCGGTATCTCCCGCTGTCAGAATGGAACTACTTCCACTGCGCACGCATCGGGCGTGCCGGTCACACCGATGCTAATTGATGGCTTTGCGCCTGATTTCCAGTCGGAATTGGTTTCCACCGGGTCGGTCAGCCTTGTATCAGGGAGCGCGGCCCGGGTAGTGCTCAAAATGGTGGAGAGATGACGGAGAGAAAGATGAAGAGGGGTGGATTTTGGAAGCCTTCACATTCGTCTTCAGGTAAAGCGGGACATATCGTTCTCACATTTGCGATTGTCTCTCTTCTGATTATTTCTTCCACGCTGGTTTGGGCCCAATTTGGCGGAGGCGGCGGGGGGGGTAGCACGACCGGCTTCACGATTACCCAGATCAGCCCGTCTTTGGGAAGCGATGTGGCTATGGGGAACACTGCCACATTCGTTTTCCAGATTAAAAATACCTCATCGAGTAAGGTTATCAGCCAGGTTCGATTTCAATTGCCGTCGCCGGGGAGTACTTTTTCGTCCGGTACCGCGGCACCGGCCAACTGGTCCCGCACCTCGTTTAGCGCCTCTTCGGTAACGTTTCAGGCCAGCAACTCGTCAAATGGGATTGCACCGAATGCCACATTGAATTTTACCCTCCTCCTGGCCGTACGGTCCACCAGTCAGGATGTAACGGAGACACTTAGCAATGTGAAGGCTACCTATTCCGACTCGGGCTCGGGGCGCTGGCGCTGGTCCGGATCAAATAGTAGTAGTAGCACAATCTATACGCCGGGATCGTGGAAAATAAAGTCGCTACTGGCCTCCTTTCAGATCACCGATACGCTCGGCAATCCAATTACGGCGACCCGAGACGGCGTTCAATTCAGACTGATTATGACTGTTACAAATCGGTCGACTGTGACACAGTCCAGCATTGTTACCTTCCAGAATCCGCCGACTGTGACAGGCACCACACAAGCAGGTGCGAGCCTCAACTCGACCCAATATAATCCAAATCCACTGAATCTGACAGCGGGAGCCTCGGGAACAATTACATTTACTTATACGGGTACATTGGGAGGGACGTCGACGAGTGGAACAGTCACTTTCAGCGCTTATGCCAAAAATAGCAGTGGCAATGCGACGTCTTCGCCGGTTTCTTCGATTACATTTGGGGTGAGCCGCTTTTTTGCGAACCTGGCGGTCAGTCCAACCTGTGCCTATCTTGGACAAGATATTACGGTGACCATGGCGCTGACAAATACCTTCTCGGGGCCACCACCAACAAATAATATTACCAATGTCACGCCGACGCTGACATTGCCGGGAGCGCCAGCTACGCTAGTTTCTGGGCCGACACCGGCTGCGCCGAGTGGGCCGGTTGCCTCTGCGGGAGGAACGTTTGTCTTTAGCTGGACTTATCGTCCTTCCGGAGGAAATCTAGGGGACTCCGTTATCTTCTCCGGCTTTGCCACTGGGACGAAGGGCGGCGCCACAGTAACCACGCCAAACTCCCCAACTCCTTCTGTATCTTCAGTTTTCGGCGGCTATACCATCACGGTCGATCCGACCGATACAAATGCATCGAGCACGAATCAGGCGGTGAGCTGGACTTTCGTCAATCAGGGGTGTGCCGCGGTTAAAAGTGTCTCGATTTCCTATCCGGCCGGCTGGTCGTATGGAGGAGATGCCTACTCTCTCATCGAAAATAGCGCGGGGAATCTTATCGAGACTTGGACCGCGTCGGGCACAAACCCGGTGGTCTTTACGGCACCTTCCGTGGCCGAGCGGTTGATGATAGGAGGAGCCGGAGATTTTAGATTGGTCTTTACCGGCACCCCGGCGACGACTGGGGTTAGCTCTTTTACATCGATTATCACGGATGCAAATGATAGAGCGGATACGGATGTGATACCGATTACGGTGAATCCGTTTAATTCCGATTCGTTAAATGAGTCCGACATCAAAACATACCGCGAAGATTTTCGATGAGGGATAACCTGACAGCCTTTAAATAGGATTATCTTCAATTGAAACGTGGTGAGCAATTTTTGAATCGTCCATCTTTAGAGAAATAGATTTATTACTCACTTAAGTATAACGGTAAATGAAAACATCGGAAATTCTGCAACAGATCAATATCCCGCGACACAAGCTCTACTATCTGGAGCAGAAGGGATATGTCACACCACAGCGGATTCCAATGGGTGATCTGGAGACACGAGAATATAGTCGGGAAGATTTAACTAAGATCAAGTTCATCTGGAAATATTTAATGTTGGGGTTCAAGCATAAAGTGGCCTATGAAATGGCAATGAAAGAACTCGCCTCGATAAATGGGACGAATGGAAAAGGAGCTGCTTCCAACGGAGTGTTGGAGGCTTAGAAGAAGGAGAGGTCGCTTGAGCTGGGAGTGGTTACCGTTTCATAAGCCGTTTTGGGGAGTTGACATCGGGGCGAGCTCGGTGAAGGTGGTCCGGCTTTGCCGAACGCGCCGGAAGGTGAAATTACTTGACATCGGGATCAAGGAGTTACCTCCTGAGCAGGATTTCCGCCAGGAGAGCATCGCGGCGGCTCTCGAAGAGTTGATCAAAGAGAAGAAGCGACCAAAGGCAATCGTCAATTTTTCTGGTCCGGCTCCTTTAATCCGATATTTGACCCTTCCCGAGATGCCGAAAGAAGAGCTCGCGGAAGCGGTGAAGTGGGAGGCAAAAAAATTAATCTCATTCCCGATGGAGGAGATGATCCTTGATTATATCATCGCCGGAGGGCGGAAAGAACGAGAGACGAAGCGGTATGATTTAGTTCTTGTCATTACCGAGAAGAGTCTACTGAGGGGGCAATTGGATTTGATGCAGCGATTGGGTTTGGAGGTTGTGGCGATCGACGTCAACCCGCTCTCTTTATTAAATACGGTTCGACTTAATTATGGGAATGAACTGGCCGGCAATTTCATCTATATCGATATCGGCGCTGTAAAGACCGATATTACCGTCCTCAAAGACGGGGTTCTCCGGTTTACGCGGAGGATTGAAATGGGAGGAGCACAAGTGACTCGTCGGCTGGAGCAGGAACTGAGTCTCTCTAATGAAGAAGCGGAAAAATTAAAGCGGGAAAAAGGATTCGGTGCGGAAGAAGCGGCCCAAACCATCATCAAAAGCGAAATTGATCGTTTCATCGTGGAGATTCAACGGTCGATCGACTATTACCGTGCTCAGTTCCGAGAAGGGGTCTTCAAAAAAATGGTCCTGATGGGAGGGGGGGTGCTTCTGCCTGGGTTTTCCGATTACTTCGGAAGTTATTTCGAGGCCGATATGGAAATTGACGACCCTTTTGCGGAGATCGACAAATCTGAATCGGCCGGCGCTATACGGGCAATCGCGCCAAGGTTCTCAAGCGGAATCGGCTTAGCGCTTCGTTCCCACGCTTGATTAACCAGCATTTCACTCGGCCAGAGAGGTTTAATGAAAGAGCATATCAATCTATTCCAACCGAATCTTCTTGAAGGAAGGGTTCAATCGAAATCTTCTCGCCGCAGGGGGTGGATTGTCGCGTCGATGTCTCTTTCGATTCTTCTATTGATCGCCTTCTATGTTGACGATGAGAAGAAGCAGATATCTCTGAAAAGGGAAGTGGATGCCATTCTACAACAACGTGAGCAACTTCAGCAGAAAATCTCCTCACTCACTTCTTCACTCACTCCTATTGATAACATTCTGGAGGAAACAACCCTAAAAAAAAGTAGAGGGTTGGAGTCACTTTTAAAAGAGAACATCGTCTGGTCCAGGGTCTTGGTCGAAGTCAGCCGGATTGTGCCGGAGGGGGTCTGGGTTACTCAATTTGAGAACAATGCTGCCGAAGGGGTCCGTGTCGATGGATTTACCTTGTCCTATCAAAAGGTCACCGACCTGATCTCCTCAATGGAAGGCTCCCCCTTGTTTCAGGATGTGCTACTCGACTTTTCAAGGCAGAATCCGGCCGAGCGACGGGTTGATTTTTCAATTCATGCCAAATTTAGGAATATAACTTACGGGAAGCATCTGGAGAAAGAATGAGCGTACTGAGCCAGCTTCAATGGTCAAAACTATCCCGAAGAGAGCGGATCCTCTTCGTGACGACCGTCATGGTAGCCCTGTGCATGCTGATCATTTTTGTTCTTCAGCCTCGAGTCGTAGAACGCCGAAAGCTCGACAGTCAGAAAAAGACGCTCCAGCAGGAAATCTCGGCCCTCTCATCTGCTCTTCCCATCCTGCTTCAGAGAGCCGAAGCGGAAAAAGCAAACCCTCCTTCAAAGCCACGGCCCGAACTGGTGGAGGCTTCTCTCTCTTCTATCCTGGATGAGATTGGCCGAAAGGCTCGGATGCGAGAGGTGCAGGTCATCGAGCTCAAACCGAGTTTGCCAGAGACCAAGGAAGGGATTGAAGTGTTACCGATTCAAATGAAAACGCGCTCCCGATTTTTTAGCTTAGGAGATTATATCGCGGCATTGGAAGGGCTTCCGCGTCCGATTGCCATTACACGGCTCAAGATCGAATCAAGAACAGAGACGAGTCCGGAAGTGGCTGCCGAGATGACGCTTTATATTTATAAAAAGAGGGGGATATGAAAAAGAGTCTTCTCACTTTCTTTTTGGCCCCTTTTTTCATGATCTACTTAGTCCAGTTAATCTATGCCGCCGAAGGTGAGATGTCGCTGATTGATCTTAACCGTAATTTCTTGGAGGAAAGACGAGGCACCATTGAGTGGGGACGGGATCCGTTTATCCTTCCGGTGAAGCCGGCTTCAATCGCGCCGATAAATAATACGGAAAGCGACGATGGAAAAGCGCTGTCTCTCAGCGCGGTGATCTATCGCGAAGGGGAAGGGACAGCGATCATTAATCATCGGATCGTCCGTAAAGGCGATCATGTGGAGGGAATGATCGTTGATGAAATTCTTCCAGATCGGATTTTCCTAAAGTCAGGGTCCAAGGTAATTGAACTGAAGGTCGAGAATTTTGTATCAAAATAATTAGGTTTGCTCTGCGGAGGCTTCAATGAGGTTACATTTAGATATTCGATTGAAATCAATTGCACTCATAATCCTCATCTATCTCGTCTGCGGAGAAGCGCCCTCCTTTGGCGCCTCAGACCTAGGGTCTAAGGAAGAGGCCGGCCGGTCGGCGATCTCAGTAAAAAGAAATGCTTCCTCCTTTTCATTGGAGTTTCGAAATGCCGAACTGAAAGATGTTCTTCGTGCCCTCGGCCAGGAGAATCATCTGAATATTATCATCAGTGATGACGTCGATGGAAAGTTGACCCTCAGCTTCCGGGATGTAACATTCGAAGAAGCTTTGGAGGCGATTTTGAAAATTAACAATCTCACCTCTTTCCGTGAGGGAGATATCATCCGGGTAATGAAGTCTCCTTTCGGTGAAGGAGAGGCCGATCTTGCGACGCGGATTATCCCCATCCATTTTGCCAATGCCAAAGAAACCCAAGACAGCGTCAAAGGACTCTTGACCAAAAAAGGAAGCTTGACGGTTGATACCAGAACGAATGCCCTCGTGGTTCGAGATTATACCTGGAACATGGCCAAGATCATGGAAATTGTAAGACAATTGGATGGAAAGACCCCGCAGGTCATGATTGAAGCGCGAATCGTTGAGGTGAATTCCAATTTTACGAGGGAGTTGGGTGTCCAGTGGGGGGGTAAGGCTTATGACGCCGGGGCCTCGGGTTCTATGCGAGTGACAGGGGCCACTGGAAATCCAGTCGGAAGCGGAGGGACCCCGGGTATCCTGACGGGGGGAACCGGTCTTTCGGGAAATAGTCTGGCCGTAAACCTTCCAGCAGCAGTCGGTGTCGGATCGGGCGGTGCGCTCGGTTTTACCTTCGGCAATATCGGATCGACCCTTCAGCTTGATCTCCAACTGTCGGCGATGGAGGATACAGGAAAAGGGAAAATTCTCTCAAATCCTCGCATTTTAACACTGAATAATAAGGAGGCAAAGATTTCGAACGGAACCGAAATACTCATTCCGACCACATCGATTCTGTCGACCGCATCCTCTCCAGGCACGACCAGCGCCGGCGCAAGTGCCACTACAGGGGTGACCGTGATCAATGCGAAATTGGAACTCACCGTAACGCCGCATATCACGCCCGATAATCAAATCCTCATTCATGTAAAAACAGACAAAAAGGATCCCGATTTCAATCGACAGATCCAGAACATCCCTCCTCTGACTACCCGGACGGCAGAGACCGATCTGTTGGTAGGAGATAAGGAGACGGTGGTCATCGGCGGAATCTACACCCGAAATGAATCCCAAGGGGAGAAAGGGGTCCCGTGGCTCTCCAAAATTCCGATCTTGGGTTGGTTATTTAAAAAAGAAACGAAAACCGATATTCAAAATGAACTCTTGATTTTTCTGACGCCGACCGTCTATAAAGGAGAAGGTGAGAGTGTTTCGAAACAAGAGTTGTCGGCCGTTTCGGGCCGGGAATAAAAATATGGTTTTTAGCCGATTTCCTTTTAAGTCATCACTCTGGGTGAGATGGATGAAATAATGGTGCTGGTAACGACTTCTTCTAAAGAAGAAGGAGAGAAGATCGGACGTGCTCTTGTCGAGAGGCGGCTGGCCGCCTGTGCCAATATTGTTCCTTCAATCTCATCGATATTTTCTTGGGAAGGAAAAATAAACCGTGAGCAGGAATCGCTCATGATCCTAAAGAGTAAGAGGGGGTGTCTCGCACAGCTCATAGAGGAAGTGAAACGACAACATTCTTATTCCGTTCCCGAAATCATTGCCCTCCCCATTGTTGACGGCTCTCCTGAATATTTGAAGTGGATCCGAGAGAATACCGAGTCAACCTAACTCCTTCTTCACTTCTCGAGACGCCGTCATGGAGTTTCTTAATGTTCTCTATTTATTTTCAATTTTTTCTAAATTTCTGAATAGTGGAATGGGATTGTGCAAAAGTATGGCCAGGGATGCCGTTTGATCCTTAATAGGATTAATGCATTTTTGTCCTTGACAAGAGATAAAAAGTTGATAAATTAGGGGCAACAGAAGCAGAGGCCGATTGCCTATATTGAAATCGGGAATCATCCCAGTGAATCCTATGGTCGTTTGGTATCTCAAACTTGACAAAAGGGAAAATGCTGTGATACCATCCCGGCCAAATTTTTAGGAGAGACGTAATGGGAAACGATAACGACTCCTATACGATTGTAATTCTTCCAAGTCCCACCGCAGAGCCATATCGTTTTTCGTTGAGCAAAAAGACCTGCAAATACCTGATGGGATTCTCGTCCGTGTTGACGCTTGTCCTCACAGGGTTTTTTGTACAGTATGTCCTCATGCTCGGTCAAATGACCGAGCTAAAAGACCTCCGAAAAGAAGCCAAAACGCAAAAAATTCAGATTCAGAGCTTCCTCACGACGATTGATGATTTGAAGAAACAGATGAACCGCTTAATTGAATTAGATCAAAAATTACGCGTCATCACCGATATTGGACCACGTAAGGAAGTAGGCATTATAGGACAGGGAGGGCCTGAAGAAGTGGGCCCTGCTCATTCGGACGCCTCCCGGTTAATGGGATCGATTCAGTTGGACCTCGGCGATCTTCGAGCGAAAGCCGTTGCACAAGAAAAAAGTTTTCAAGAATTAACGGAAGCAGTTCAAAGCCGCCAATCTTTATGGGCTTCCACCCCCTCCATCTGGCCGACCACTGGATGGCTCACCTCCGGTTTTGGGAATCGTATTTCTCCTTTTACGGGAAGAGTCAGCATGCATAATGGTGTTGATATTGCCTCCCGCCAAGATACCCCTGTTATTGCGCCGGCCGCTGGGATCGTGAGTTACACCGGCTTTGACAGCGGACTTGGGAAGCTTGTCAAGCTCAATCATGGATATGGACTTGCAACCTATTACGGCCATCTCGCGAAGGCCGCAGTTAAAGTTGGACAGAAAGTGAAGCGGGGAGATGTCATCGCTTATGTTGGAAGCACCGGCCTCTCCACCGGACCCCACCTCCATTATGAAGTTTACGTGAATGAAGTGCCCGTCAATCCGATGAGATATATCTTGAATTAAGGAGATTCAGGAGAAGGGAGGTCTCCTTCTCTTTGAAAGGGGGGAGGGACTGCGCGGGTCTCTCTCTGAATTATCAACACCCCATCCTGATTTAGGCCGGACAGGCTGGTTAAGATGGGCAGGAGGAGGGTTCGAGGTCAGATGGCGGTGAAAGGGAAAGTGAAGTGGTTTAACGAGAAAAAGGGGTATGGGTTTATTGAACGGGAAGAGGGGGGAGATGTATTCGTCCACTTCTCGGCAATCAAGGGGGAGGGGTTCAAGACTTTAGCTGAGGGACAGACGGTTGAGTTTGAGATTATCCAAGGCGAGAAGGGTCCTCAAGCGGCCAACGTTAGCAAAGAATAGAATAAAGAATTCCCGACCCCGACAAGAACGACTTGTCGGGGTTTTTTTTTGAACGCGTAGTAACTGCAACCGTTCTATGTTATAATCAGAGCATTTTCAAACCGTTTATCTGGAATTAGGGATCAGAATGTTAGAACTAATAAGAAAAGTGATCGGCAGCAGGAATGATCGGGAACTCAAGCGGATGTGGCCGATCGTTGCAAAAGTCAATGCGCTTGAGCCGTCGATCATCCCTCTTTCGGATGAAGGCTTGCGGGAGAAGACCGTCGGTTTTCGGAGTTTTCTCGCGGAAGGCTCACCTTCGGATGAGGAATTATTAGCGCGGCTCAATACCATTTTGCCGGAGGCCTTCGCCGTGGTTCGGGAAGCCTCCAAACGGGTCCTGGGTATGCGCCATTTCGACGTCCAAATCTTGGGAGGAATCACCCTGCATGAGGGTAAAATCGCCGAGATGAAGACCGGAGAAGGGAAAACGTTGGTCGCCACCCTTCCGGTTTATCTCAATGCGCTCACCGGACGGGGGGTTCATGTCGTCACAGTGAACGACTATTTGGCAAAAAGAGACTCCCAATGGATGGGCGAGATCTATCGATTCCTCGGATTGTCGGTCGGGATCATTCAGCACGATTCAACCGATCAAGAACGGCAGAGCGCTTATGGATCCGATGTCACCTACGGAACCAACAATGAATTTGGATTTGACTATCTTCGCGACAATATGAAGTTCGATCCCCAAAGCTTTGTCCAGCGCGAGTTGAATTTTGCGATTGTCGATGAGGTCGATAGCATTTTAATCGATGAAGCAAGAACGCCGCTGATTATTTCAGGTCCTTCCGAGGAATCAACCGAGCTCTACTACCGGATCAACCAAATCATCCCTGCGCTGAAGCATGAAAAAGATTACACCATTGAAGAGAAAACGAAGACGGCGACCCTAACCGAAGAGGGAAACGCCAAGGTTGAACAGCTGCTTGGGGTAGACAACCTCTATGACATCACGAATATCTCTTTGGTTCATCATGTTCTTCAGGCGCTCAAGGCGCATACCCTCTTTAAGAGAGATGTCGATTATGTAGTCAATGACGGTGAGGTGATCATCGTCGATGAATTCACCGGCCGGCTGATGCCGGGGCGGCGTTGGAGCGACGGCCTCCATCAGGCGGTGGAGGCGAAAGAGGGGGTCAAGATCGCCAATGAAAACCAGACCCTCGCCACCATCACTTTTCAGAACTATTTTCGTCTTTACAAGAAGTTGGGGGGAATGACCGGGACTGCCGATACCGAAGCGGCGGAGTTTTCTAAAATTTACAACCTAGAGGTCTTGGTCATTCCGCCGAATCGTCCCATGGTCCGGAAAGACCTCTCCGATGTCATTTATCGAACCGAAAAGGAAAAGTTTGACGCGATCGTCGAAGAGATCATTGAGTTAAATAAAACGGGCCATCCCGTTCTGGTCGGAACGATCTCGATTGAGAAGTCGGAGCATCTGGCGACCTTCCTGAAGCGGAAGGGGATTCCGCATGCCGTTCTCAATGCAAAATATCATGAGAAAGAGGCGGAGATCGTCGCCCAGGCAGGGCGCAAAGGGGCGGTCACCATTGCCACCAACATGGCGGGCCGCGGCACCGATATCCTGTTGGGCGGGAATCCCGAATTTCTCTTCAAGCAATACCGCTTGCAACATCCCGACGCGGAGCCGGATGCCCTCGGCGCCGCAAAGGAAAAGATCAAGTCGACGTGCGAGAGCGAAAAGCAGGAGGTGATTGCCGTCGGGGGCCTGCATATCATTGGAACCGAGCGGCATGAATCCCGGCGTGTCGACAACCAGCTGCGCGGCCGGTCTGGCCGACAGGGCGACCCCGGCTCTTCTCGCTTTTATCTCTCCCTTGAAGACGATCTTCTTCGGATCTTCGGCTCGGAGCGGATCTCAAATCTGATGGGCCGCCTCGGGATGGAAGAGGGGGTGCCGATCGAGCATCGGATGGTGACCCGGGCGATCGAAAACGCGCAGAAGCGGGTCGAGGCGCACAACTTCGATATTCGAAAACAGCTGATTGAATATGACGACGTCATGAACAAGCAGCGGACCGTCATCTACAATCGCCGCCACGAGGTTTTCTCGGGGGGGAATATTCAAGAAGACACACAGGAGATGATTGTAGAGCAGGTCGATGACATTTTGGAGACCTACTGCTCGGAAGAGATCCATCCGGAAGAATGGGACGCGGACGGCCTGCTGGAGGCGCTCTCTCATCGGTTCTCCCTCTCCCTCTCTAAGGAAACGTTTGGCTTCCCTAACATCGGAAGAGAGGCTCTGAAAGAGGAGATCCTCAAACAGGTTCATGAAACCTACCGGAAGAAGGAAGCGGAAATCAGCGCCGAACTGCTCCGCCACCTCGAGCGGCAGATCTTCCTACGGATGATCGATACCCATTGGAAAGACCATCTCCTCGCGATGGATTCTCTAAAAGAGGGAATCGGTCTTCGCGGATACGGACAGAAGGACCCGCTCAGCGAATACAAACGCGAAGGGTTCGAGATGTTCTCGGAAATGATCGGTCGAATCAAGCGGGATACCGTCGAGCATCTCTTCCGCGTGCAGGTGATGCGGGAAGAAAGGATGCCGGTCGCCCCCGTCTTCCCTCAACCCCAGGAAATGCAGCTCAACCGGGGAGAGCCGGAGACGGCCCAAACCACCCAACGGTCCGGAAAAAAGATCGGAAGGAATGATCTCTGCAGCTGCGGAAGCGGAAAGAAATATAAGAAGTGCCACGGAAAATAGATGTAAAGAAAAGGAGCGATAAAAAACCGCCTTCCCCGCGCGGCTCGCTCCGCCCAACCCCTGAAGCTCAAAATCGTCTTCTGACCGAAGAGAACACCCGCCTTAAACGAGAGCTCCGTCAAAAAACACGGGAGTTGACCTACTTCATCAACGTCGGCAAGGCCCTTACCTCGACCCTTGAGCTGAATAAGGTGCTTCGCGTCATCATGGGAACGGCACAGAAAATGGTTCGCTGTGATGCCTGGTCGCTCCTCTTAAGCGATGGGGTGCGTAATGAGCTCTATTTCGAGCTGGCAAAAGGGATCAACCCGAAATCACTCAAAAGCGCTCGCTATAAACTCGGTGAAGGACCGATGGGATGGGTCGCTCAGCAAGAGAGCCCCCTGCTGATCGCCGATTTTACAAAGGAGGCGATGTTTCAGCGGAGTGAGTTTTATCCTCATACCCGGGTGAAATCGGTTCTCGCCGTTCCAATCGTCAGCAAAAGAAAGGTCATCGGGGTGATCCAGATGGTAAACCGCTCGGATCGGAAGCCATTCGATGAAACCGACCTTCACCTTTTGCTCAAGTTGGTCGATCAGGCGGCGCTGGCGATCGAGCGATCGTCACTCTATCAGCGGATGTCCGACCTGGCGATCACGGACGACCTGACGCAGCTCTACAACTTCCGGTTTCTTGATCAGACATTGGATATCGAGATTAAGCGGGGGCAGCGATACGGCTCTTCCATTTCGCTGATCTTTCTCGACATGGACCATTTCAAAATGGTGAACGATCACCATGGCCACTTGATGGGAAGCCAAGTGCTGGTGGAGGTCGCTCAGCTTCTGCGGAAGAGCCTCCGGGAGGTCGATATCATCGCGCGGTATGGAGGAGACGAATTCGTCGTCGTCCTGCCGGAAACGAACGTCGAGACCTGTTCCCGAATCGCCCACCGGGTGCGGAATGCCATCCGCTCGCATGAATTTCTCAAAAAAGCAGGACTGTCGATCCACCTCTCGGCCAGCTTCGGGATTGCCGGATTTCCCGAGCATGCTAAAAACAAGACCGACCTGATTCGCCTGGCCGACCAGGCGATGTACAAGGCGAAGGTGATGGGCCGCGATCGAATCTTCTTGGCTTAGATTCCCCGTTTCCAAATCCTCTCGAAGATTTCTACCGACGACTTAGAACGGAAACCCTCCTGCAACGTAATAATGGATCTTCTTCTCGGATTCAATGACGGGGCCGACCGGAATGGCGACATCCAGCCGGACAATTGTTGGATAAAAGCCGAGCGCATCGATATACCATCGAATCCCCATCCCGATATCTTTTTTATAGTCGGACGGTTGAAAGACGTTTCTGGAATCGGTGACCGTTCCGAGATCAGCGAAAAGCGCTCCCAGCAGGGTATGGGTGTGCGCCATCCCAATCAGGTTGATGTCGCTCTCATAAAATAGGGGAAAGCGATACTCCGCAGAGAGGAGAACGATATTGTCTCCTTCGTATCGCAGCGGGGTAAAACCGCGCATTCCCTGATCGCCTCCCAGGAAAAATCGGCTGTTTTGGAAAAGGTTCCCAAAAGATTGTCCAATCATCGCATGGGTGCCGATCTCATGATAATTCGCAAAGGAGAACGTCCGGTGCATATCGACCACGGCGGTGAAGAGATGTTCATATTTCCCCCCCGTGAACCGCTGATCGTATCCAAAACCGATGCTGAATCTGGGATATCGTCCGGTTAGCCGTTGAATCGAACTGACCAAAAGGGTGTTATTGGGATAACTCAGCGAGTAGCCGAGGTGAGCGACACCCGCCGGGTCTTCCTTCGGTTTGTCTTTGGGTGTCTGGGGACCTTGATAGGAGAGTCCGACGCTGATGGTATGGCTGTTCTTAAAGATATGGCTGAAATCGAGTTGGGTTCCGCTTCCGACATCCGAATGGGAGAAACCGAAACCGATCCGATTCTTATTATCATAGACCGGCTGAAAAAGCAGCCCCGCTTCGTAACTGAGGACATGGGTGTTGATGTTATAACTGCCGCCGAAGCGATTAAGAAGAATTTTCCAGAGTCGGGGAACGCGGTTGTTTAGACGGTTCGGATCGCTCGACTCGCGGTGGGGATCGAGCTCCACCACGTCAATAGGGGAGGGGGTGATTAAAACCTCTTGATGCACCCCTTGATCCCCTTCCCAGACCAGCGGAATTTTCGAACCGTTCTCCTGGGTGACCAAGATTTCAAGCGGTTCAATCCCCTCGCCATGTTTCTTGATCGTAAGGGTGGTTTTGTATCCCTCTTCGATGTGTTCTTTCTCGATCTTCTCGATTCCAAAGTCGAGAACCGGATTGGACATCAGCCACTGTTCGAAAAACCAGTCGAGTTTTTTCCCTGAGATCTGATAAAGCACTTCTCTAAAGGAGACCTTCTCCCCCGCTTCGATTTTTCTCCTGTAGTCTTCCACCGCCCTTTGAGTGGTCTCATGCCCCAGAAGATTTTCCAGCTTGGAAAAAATGGCTGTCCCCTCGGGCCGGGGGTGATTGAAGAGCTGGATATCTTCGTTGACGGCCTGGGTGACCCGCTCTCTAAAATAGATCTGCCGAAGCGGAATGTCTTTAGAATAAAGGATCTGATCGATTAATGGGATAAATGAGATCGGACTGAGCCACTTTTCAAGGCTGGGCGGACCCCCATATCTTGTCCGGACGAATTGACTGACCTCGAAGTCGGCCAACCCCTCAATGACCCAACTCTCTTCCCAGGGGAGCCGTTCGCGCCAGAGCAGGAGGAAAACACTCCTCGCGATGCTTCCCTCATGAAACCGCTTCAGCAGCGGAAAAACCTTATAGATTCGATGGCTGATATACAGAAGATTCGATCCGGAAGCGACCAAGTCTTGATATAGATACGATTCGACCATCTCTAAACGGGTCGGCGGAAGCGGTCCGACCCGTTTTAAAAAATGGGCGGTCGCCTCTTCGGCAATCTTGAAGACCTGTCTCGCATAGGCTTTGTCGTGATGGTGGAAATGATAAACCAGATCAACCGAGCCGACCTTTCTCTCTTTTTTGACCAGGTCTTTCCCAATGGCGAGGGAAACGGTGGCAAGGACATCCGATTGCAGCAGAAAAGTGACTTCGGACCCCTCCTCGTTTTCGCGCTCCGACGGTACCGGGGTAATTAGATCGAGGTGTTCGTTCAAGGTAAAATGAATGCGGTATCGGCTCGGGCGCGGCGGGAGGAGGAAGTTCCACTTTCCGTCAAAATAAGGAAGATAAGGATGCCATCCTCCTTGTAGGGTGACGAGGTTCCGATATTGGCCGAAGACACCATACTTTTCCGGAATCGTTGTGACAAAATGGACCAGAAAATCAAACTGAGCCTTTGGCTGGATTGGGATGGGAAGGCGGATTTTCATCAAGATCCGCTTCTTAAAAAGGTCGGGAAAGTAGGGAAGGTTCTGCCCCCTCATGTCTTGGATCGACGTGATGACCTGCTCTCCGGAGTTAAAATTGACTGGATAGGCCTGCTTATAAAAGGTCGGGTCGACGTCAGGGTCTTTTTCAAGATAGAGGTTCGGATAAAGAAAAAGGTAGAGCTCGGAGAGCGGCTCCGTTCCGTCGTTGGTAATCGTAATTTTTTCCGATCCATAGATCCGACGATCTTCTTCGGAGTAGGCCGCCACAATATCATATTGAGGTGGGGCGGCGTCGGCAGGGAGAATGTCGAAAAAAAACAAAAAAATCGGAAGGAGTAGGATAATCATTTTGGCTTAGCTCATTATAACACTTTTGCCGGTCCCGGATGAAATCATGAAATAAATGTAGAAACATTTCTGAGGTGAGAGGTGAATTTGATTCCTTTTATCGTTTCCGGTAAAGTGATGCCATGTCGAAACCGGAGCTGGTCGCCATCCTGCGCGAGGAGATCACAAAGAAAGGACCGATCCCTTTTGTACGCTTTATGGAAACGGCGCTCTATCATCCGGAATTCGGCTACTACACGTCGGCCGGAGAGAAGATCGGTCCCCGGGGCGATTTCTACACCAGCAGCTCCGTCCATCCGATTTTTGGGGAGCTCCTCGCAAAACAGTTTTTGCAAATGTCGCTCGCCTTGGGGGACGACGGAAGCGGTTTTACCTGGGTCGAAATCGGCGCCGGAAAAGGAACCCTTTGTGCCGACATCCTCACCGCGCTCCAGCAGGCGTCTCCTCTTTTTTTCAATCAGCTCCGCTATATCATTGTGGAAAAGAGTCCCGCGCTTCGCGAAAAACAGATCGAACGGCTGAGGCCGCGTTTCCCTGACCGGGTGGAGTGGGAGGAAGAAGTCCCGAGCAATCTGACCGGCATCGTCTTCTCGAATGAGCTGATCGATGCCATGCCGGTGCATCGTCTCCGAATCGAAGGGGCCGCAATTCAGGAGATCTACGTCGATTTCAAAGAAGGCCGCTTTGTCGAAACGCTCGGCCCTCCTTCCACTCAGAGACTCCTCGATTATTTGGGAAGGCTGGCTGTTGAGTTCGACCGGCCGACCGAAATCGAAATTAACCTGGATGGGCTTGACTGGATCGGTCGGATTGGTCGGGCAATCGATCGAGGGTTTTTGGTCACGATCGATTACGGCTACCCGGCGGAGGTGCTCTATACCCCCCGTCGGCCCCGAGGAACCTTCCTCTGCTACTACCGCCACCAAACGAATGAAGCACCCTATGATCATATCGGCGAGCAGGATATGACGGCACATGTCGATTTTACCTCGCTCGCCAAGGCGGGGGAGTCGGTCGGTCTCTCGGTGATCGGTTTCACCGACCAGACCCATTTTTTAATGGGACTGGGAATCGCGCAGCGGATGGAGCGGTATGCGGCGGAGATGGATCGGTCGGAAGAGGCGAAGAAAGAGTTCATCGCCATGAAGCAGCTGATGGCGCCGGAGCGGATGGGAGGGGTCTTCAAATTATTGATCCAAGGGAAAAATATCCCGCCGGGGATATCGTTGGAGGGACTCCAATTTAAACCTTTTTTTAAGCTCTTGACATTAATTTTTTTCTTCTTTATTATGTGAAACCTACTGTCTTTGTGGAGGTTTAGGAGACAACGGTGTCGACCGACCTTATCCCTGTCAATTACCTGCCAATCGTTGTATTTATCGCCATTGCATTCGGCTTCGGCGCGGTCACCATTTTAATCGGATACCTCGTTCGTCCCAGCAAGCCTTACAAAGAGAAGCTATATGCATATGAGAGCGGCATTCACCCCCTCACCGATGCGCGGCAGATGTTCCCCCTCCGCTATTATATGATTGCCATGCTCTTTGTGATCTTTGATATCGAAGTGGTCTTTCTTTACCCCTGGGCGGTGGCTTTCCAAAAGCTGGGTCTTTTTGCTCTGATTGAAATGATTGTTTTCTTGGCGATTCTTTTCGTCGGCTATTTCTATGCTTGGAAAAAAGGAGCCCTGGAATGGGATTGATGGATCGTCAGTTTGAGTCGAACATCGTCACCGCCTCACTCGACTCCTTGGTGAATTGGGCTCGGAAATCGGCCTTATGGCCGATGACATTCGGGCTTGCGTGTTGTGCGATCGAGATGATCGCCTCGGTTTCCTCCCGGTACGATATCGACCGGTTTGGAGCCGGCGTTTTCCGGGCCTCTCCACGGCAATCCGACCTGATGATCGTGGCCGGAACGGTCTGTCGCAAGATGGCCCCGGTGATCCGACGAATTTACGACCAGATGCCGGAACCGCGGTATGTGATTTCGATGGGCTCCTGCGCCACCTCGGGGAATATCTATAATAGCTACAGCGTGGTGCAGGGGGTCGATCGGTTCGTACCCGTCGATATCTACGTCCCAGGCTGCCCGCCCCGTCCTGAAGCCCTGTTCGCGGGGATCTTACGGCTTCAGGAAAAAATCATGGAACAAAAGGTTTTTACCAAATAAACCGGCTTCGCGGGGATGAGGCGTTTCCACCCTTGCCTCCATTAATTAAAGAATATGCATCCGATTGCCCAGAAAATTGAAGCGCAATTCCCGGAGGCCTTCGTGGAAGCGAAGGAGGCGCTCGGGGAGCTCTCCCTCTCAATCAAGCGGGAAAAAGTGGTCGAAGTCTGCCGGTTTCTCCATGACACGCCGGAGCTTTCTTTTGTCATGATCACCGATATCTGTTCGGTCGATTTTCCCAATGAAACGCCGCGGTTTGAGATGATTTATCAATTTTATTCCGTGAGCCGAAACCATCGGATCCGGATCAAAGCACGCGTTCCCGAGGAGGATTGCACAATCGATTCGGTCACCGGCATTTGGAAGGGGGCCGATTTTATGGAGCGCGAGGTCTACGATATGATGGGGATTGTCTTCAACAACCATCCCGATCTCCGCCGGATCTTGATGACCGAAGATTATGATGAAGGTTTCCCCCTTCGGAAAGATTTCCCGGTCGAGGGGAGAGGCTGGCGGGATACCTTTGAGTTTTTAGAGCAAGAATAACGTTTATCCAAGCGTTTATCTGAGATAGAACAATGGAAGAAACCCAGGAAAGTAAAAAAATCGAGGCGCTCCCCCAGATCGCCCCTTACAACGATGAGGATGAGTTCGATCAAGACCTCACCCCGGAGAAGGGGGTAAAGCGGATCGAGGACATGCTCCTCAACATGGGGCCGCAGCATCCCTCGACCCATGGGGTGCTCCGAATCGTCCTTGAGCTGGAAGGAGAGACGATCGTCAAGGCGACCCCTCATCTCGGCTACCTTCACCGGGGCGTCGAGAAGCTCGCGGAGAACTCGACCTATACCCAGATTATCCCCCTGACCGACCGGCTTGACTACGTCTGTGCGATGACGAACAACTATGCCTTCGTCCGGACGGTGGAGAAGCTCCTTCAGGTCCAGGTGCCGGAGCGGGCGGAATATATCCGGACCATTGTCGCGGAAGTCCAGCGGATCGCCGGCCATCTCTTTTGGCTCGGCACCCAGGCGCTCGACGTCGGCGCGATGACCGTCTTCTTCTACACCTTCCGAGAGCGGGAGGTGTTGCTTGATCTCTTTGAACTAATCTGCGGCGCGCGCCTCACGATGAGCTATTACCGCGTCGGCGGGGTCGATCGTGATTTCACCTCGGAGATCATCGACCGGCTTTACAAATTTTTGGAGACCTTTCCCGAAAAGGTAATTGAATATAACGCCCTCCTTGAAACCAATCGGATCTGGATCGCCCGAACCAAAGGAATCGCCCTGATTTCGGCGGAAGATGCGATCAACTTCAGCCTGACCGGACCCCCCTTGCGCGGGTCGGGGGTCAACTACGACATCCGGAAGGCCGAGCCGTATGGGGTCTACGACAAGGTCGAATGGGAGGTCCCGCTCGGGAAAAACGGCGACACCTACGACCGTTATTGGATCCGGGTCGAGGAGATGCGGCAGAGCGCAAAGATCGTCAAGCAGTGTCTGGACCGGCTGCCGCCGGGGCCGTTCATGGCCGATCTCCCGATGATCACCTATCCGCCGCGCGACAAGATCCTCACCGACATGGAGAGCCTGATCCATCACTTCATGATCGCCACCCGCGGCTTCGACGTGCCGGAGGGAGAGGTCTACTGCGGAACGGAAGCCCCGAAGGGGGAGCTCGGCTTTTATATCCGGAGCATGGGAGGAAACAAACCGTACCGGTTGCGGATCCGTCCCCCCTCTTTTATCCATATGGGGGCGTTCGATCACATGGCGCGGGGTTACATGATCGCCGACATCGTCACCATTTTCGGCACCTACGACATCGTGATGGGAGAATGTGACAGATAGGCGAGTGCGGATTGCGGAGTTTAAGAGAAAAATAGATGAGACTCAAAGTTCTTTCTGAAAAAGCCAAGGCCGCCATCGAGGCGGAGTTTCCCAAATATCCGGACAAGCGGTCGGTGCTGCTCGCGGCGCTTCGGGTCGCTCAGAACGAGGTCGGCTATCTCTCCGAGGCGGCCATGATCGATGTCGCCGAGCTGTTGGAACTCACCCCGGTCCAGGTCTATGATGTCGCGACCTTTTATACCCTCTTTAATTTAAAGCCGGTCGGGAAGCATCTGATCCAAGTCTGCAAAACCCTCTCCTGCGCGCTGGTCGGCGCCGGATCGGTCATCGAGCATCTTCAAGATCGACTCGGAATCAAGGTCGGAGAGACGACCCCCGACGGCGTTTTCAGCCTGCGGCTGGTCGAGTGTCTCGCCTCCTGCGGGACCGGGCCGATGATGCAGATCAACAACCGTTATTATGAGAATCTCACCTCCGAGAAGATCGACCGGATCTTGGACGATCTCCGACGGGAGGGGAAGAGCGCCTTGGCCACCGGGCCGTTTCAGCTGCCGGTGCTGGGAGGGAAGTCTTGATGCCGAAGTACGAACCGATTTTGCTGAAGAACATGTCCCAGCCCGGATACACCGGGACGCTCGATCAATACCGCCAGACCGGCGGCTATACCGCCTTCGAGAAGGTCCTCAAGGGGATTCCGCCGGCGGAGGTGATCGACATCGTCAAGAAGTCGGGCCTGCGCGGACGGGGCGGGGCCGGTTTCCCGACCGGAATGAAGTGGAGCTTTATCCCGAAAGACCATCCCGGGCCGAAGTACCTCTGCTGCAATGCCGACGAAAGCGAGCCGGGAACCTATAAAGACCGCCAGCTGATTGAGAACGATCCGCACCAAATGTTGGAAGGAATCGGGATCGCCTGTTATGCGATCGGCTCACACAATGCCTACATCTATATTCGAGGGGAGTTCGACCTCGGGGCGGAGATTATTCAACGGGCGATCGAAGAGTCCTATGCGGCAAAGCTCTTTGGGAAGAATCTCTTCGGAACCGGGTTCGATCTGGACGTCGTGCTCCATCGGGGCGCGGGCGCCTATATCTGCGGCGAGGAGACGGCGCTGTTGGAATCGGTTGAGGGAAAGCGGGGGAAGCCGAGAACCAAGCCCCCCTTTCCGGCGACCCATGGCCTTTACCAGAAGCCGACCGTGGTGAACAACGTCGAGACTCTGGCGAACATCCCTTACATCATCAACCGCGGCCCGGAATGGTACGCGGCGCTCGGCACGCAGAAGAGCACCGGGATGCGTGTTTTCTGCGTCAGCGGGCATGTGAAGCGGCCCGGCAATTATGAAGTTCCGATGGGAATTTCGCTTCGGGAGATGATCTATGAGCATGCCGGGGGAATCCGCGGCGACAAGCGGCTGAAGGCGATCATCCCCGGCGGTGCGTCGGCGCCGTTTTTGACCGAGGCCCATCTCGATACGAAGATGGATTTTGAATCGATCGCCCAGGCCGGCTCGATGCTCGGATCGGGGGCGGTGACGGTGATGGATCAAGACACCTGCATGGTCTGGGCGGCGATGAACCTGATGGAGTTCTTCAATCACGAGTCGTGCGGCAAATGCACCCCCTGTCGCGAGGGGAGCGGCTGGCTCTTGAATATCTTGCGCCGGATCGAGATCGGACAGGGCCGGATGGAAGACCTGGCCTTGCTGGTGAGCCTCTCCAAGCGGATCGAAGGGCGGACCGTCTGCGCCTTCGGCGACGCCGAAATCTCGCCGGTCCTCTCGACGCTGAAGCATTTTAGGGAAGAATACGAGGCGCACATTCAGGAGCGGCGCTGCCCGTTCCGTCCCAACGCCGCGCTCGTGATGGCGGGATCGCATTAGGCATTCGGTTAAACGTCGTTCCCGAAACGTTGAAGCGGGCGAGATGCTTCAGCAGGCAGTCATTCAGTAATTAAAGATAGAAAAAGTTTTAAGGCGCTCCTTATCTGGGATGGGTATTTAAGACATGAGCAAGGTCAAGATTAAATTTAATGGGGTCGAGATCGAGGTCGAGAAGGGGACCCTTCTGATCGAGGCGGCGAAGAAGGCGGGGATCGAGATCCCGCATTTCTGTTATCATCCGAAGCTCAAGCCCGATGCGAATTGCCGGATGTGCCTCGTCGAGATCGAGAAGATGCCGAAGCTGCAGACCTCCTGCAGCACCCCCGCCACCGAAGGAATGGTCGTCTTATCGAATTCTCCCCGTGTACAAGATGCCCAGTTCGGCGTGATGGAGTTCCTCCTCGGCAACCACCCGCTCGACTGTCCCGAATGTGATCAGGGGGGAGAGTGTCAGCTCCAAGACTTCGCCCACCAATATTCTCCGACCACGAGCCGTTTCACCGAAGAAAAACGCGTTTTTGAAAAGACCTACTTTGGACCGCTCGTCGAAAAAGAGATGAACCGCTGTGTTTCCTGTCTCCGCTGTGTTCGATATTGTGATGAAGTCATCGATTCGAACGCGCTCGGCTCGATCGACCGGAGCAGCCACCACCAGATCGGCGCCTTTGCGCAGCATGAGCTCGATTGTGAATTTTGCGGCGGCTGCATCCAGATCTGTCCGGTCGGCGCGCTCACCAGCCGGCTTGCGATGTACGACTATCGCCCCTGGCAGTTGAAGAAGACCGAAACGATCTGCAACTACTGCGGCGACGGCTGCCTGATGACGATCGAGGCGGTGAAAGACGACGTGAAGCGGGTCAGCTCGGAGCTGGGGACCGGCCGAAACGAGGGGGATCTCTGCGCCCGCGGCTTCTTCGGATATGGGACGATCAATCATCCCGATCGGCTCGCCCGCCCGACCGTCCGGCTTCAAGACCGGCTGCTGCAGACGACCTGGGAGGGGGCGACCGACAAGATCGTCGCCGGCCTCAAACAGATCAAAGCGCAATATGGTCCGCAGGCGATCGGCGGGGTAATCTCGGCCCACTGCACGAACGAGGAGATCTATCTTTTCCAAAAATTGATGCGGAAGGTGATCGGCACGCAAAATATAGACAGCGGCGCCCGCTATGGACATATCAACGCCGTCTCCGGCCTCAACGACGTTTTTGGGACGACCCGGCTCGCCCGCTATGAAGATATTATCGAAGCCGATGTCCTTCTCGTCTTTGCCGGCGAGATGACCGAGTCGAATCCGATCACCGGCCTCAAGGTCAAAGAAGCGATCAAAAAGCGGGGGGCGAAGCTGATTGCGGTCGACGCCTTCAACCGGCAGAGCGACGCCTATCGAAGCCACCTCCCGCGGCACGCAACCCATCACCTTCAGATCAAAATGGGGAGCGAGGCGACGGCGATCCTCGGCCTGACCAAAGCGCTGGTCGAAGGAGGCGCTCCCCTCTCCGCGTCGGCGGCCTTTGTCGAGAAGGTCAAACAGTCGGTCGCAGGGATCTCATTCGGGCAGATTGAAGCGGTCACCGGTGTCCCCGAGTCGATTTATAAGTCCGCGGCCGCCCTCTATGCCGGGGCAAAGCGCGGCGTGTTGATCTTCGGCCGGGCGATCATCCGAAGCGAGAACGGCTATCGGAATACGGTGGCGCTCGCGGAGCTGGCGATGTTGGCCGGTCAGGTCAACAAGCCGGGTTCGGGGATTCTCGCTTTGGCGAAGGAGAACAATGCGCAAGGGGCGATAGAGATGGGGGGGAGCACCGAATACCTCCCCGGATTGGCCGCAGCACCCGCCGGCGGACTCACCCTCTCGGAGATGATCGATGCCGCGGCGCGGGGAGAGATCAAAGCGCTCTACCTCGTCGGAGAAAATCTCCTCCGCTCGCTTCCGCAAAAAAAGGTCGAAGAGGCGCTCCGCAAAGTCGATCTGCTGATCTGCCAAGATCTCTTCCCGAACGAGACGACGGCGCTGGCCCACATCATTCTTCCGGCGACAAGCTATGCTGAGAAGGAAGGGCGGTTCACCAATCACGAAGGGGAGATCCAGAAGGTTCGGAAAGCGATCGAGCCGCTTGGCAATGCCAAGCCCGATTGGGAGATCTTCTCGCTGATTGGAAACAAGCTCGGAGAAGCCGAATCATTCAATTATAAAGATGCCGATGCGATCTGGAGAGAGATCGTCATGGCGCTGCCGGCCGGATGGCCCGCTTCCTCACCGGAGGGGCTCTCGGCCAAGATCGCCGCCTACGGTTCGTCGGCGAGAAGCCAGGGGACGGTCCCGGCGCCTGCGGCAACCAACGGACATTTCGACCTGCAGATCGGGCAAATCCTCTTCCACTCCGGAAAGACGTCGACCTACGCAAGCGGGCTGCTCGGCCTCTTCCCGAAGGAAGCGGTGTTGATGCACCCCGACGATGGGGAGCGGCTCGGCCTGGAAGAGGGGGAGGTGGTTGAGCTCTCCGCCGACGGCGGCGGGGCGGTTCAAGCTCCGGTGAAATTCAGCAAAAAACTGGCGACCGGCACCCTCCTCTTTCCGGAACATTTCGGGATGGAGATCAAACGGCTTCTGCCGGTGTCGACCGATCCGAAGAGCCGCGCCGTTTATACCGAGCGTGGAAAGGTGAGCCTCTCGAAGGTATCGGTCTCGGTCGGAAAATGAGCAGATAAGGGATCATCATGGATGCAACGTTAAAGTTAGTGGTCATTCTGATCGAGATCGGCGCAGTGATGGGGATTGTTCTCCTTCATGTCGCCTATTTGACCTATCTCGAGCGAAAAGTGCTAGGGGACATGCAAGACCGGATGGGCCCGATGGAGGTCGGCTTCCATGGACTGCTGCAGCCGATCGCCGACGGCCTGAAGCTCTTCTTCAAAGAAGACATCATCCCGGCCGGCGCGAACCGGTTTATCTTCTCGGCGGCGCCGATCTTGGTGCTCATCCCGGCGCTGATCGGGTTCGCCGTGGTGCCGTTCGGGCGGGATTCTCTCCAGATCGGACCGCTGGAGATCAAACCGGTGATCACCGACATCAACGTCGGCATTCTCTACATTCTCGCCTTCGCCTCGCTCGGCGCGTATGGCATTTTGCTCGGCGGATGGGCGTCGAACAGCAAATACTCGCTCCTCGGCGGATTGCGGTCGGCGGCGCAGGTGATCAGCTATGAGCTCTCGCTCGGATTGGCGCTGGTCGGCCCGATTCTCCTCTCCCAGTCGCTCTCGATGGTCAAGATCACTCAGGCTCAGGGGGGTGGATTCTGGAAGTGGTTCGTCGTCGTTCAGCCGATCGCCTTCGTGATCTACCTCATCTGCGCCATTGCGGAGACGAACCGGCTCCCGTTTGATCTACCGGAGGCGGAGAGCGAGCTGGTGGCGGGCTTTTTCACCGAATATTCGGGGATGCGGTTTGCCTTCTTCTTCCTGGCCGAATATGCTAACATGATCCTGGTGTCGTGCATTGCCACGGTCGCGTTCCTCGGCGGCTGGCACGCTCCGCTCTCCTTCCTGGAGTTCATTCCACCGATTGTTTGGTTCTTGATCAAGGTTTACTTCTTCCTGTTCTTCTATATTTGGCTTCGTGCAACCGTTCCTCGATTGCGGTTTGACCAGCTGATGGCATTTGGATGGAAGATCATGCTTCCCTTGTCGCTGGCGAATATTTTGATCACATCGACGGTTGTTTACCTTCTCAATCATTAGAGGTGATGTATGCCGACTTTAACCGATTTCGTTAAGAAGGTCTCCTTCGCGGAGATTGCAAAGGGGCTCGGCGTGACCTTCAAGCATCTGTTCGTCAAGCCGATCACCAATCAGTACCCACATCAAAAACGAAATCTGCCCGACGGCTACCGGGGGGTGATCGTCCACCTCCGCTACGACGACATGACCGAGAAGTGTGTCGGCTGCGCCCTCTGCGAGGCGGCCTGTCCTTCCCACTGCATCACTGTCAACAGCGCCGAGCGGGAAGACATGCCGCAGAAGCGTTTCGCCAAACAGTATATTCTCGATATGACCAAGTGCGTCTTTTGCGGATTTTGTGTCCAGGCCTGTCCGGTCGATGCATTGGCGAGCAGCAAAGAGTACGAGATGGCGACCGGCAACAAGCGAACCCTGATCATGGACAAAGAGATGATGCTGGCGCTGGGGGACAAATATTTCCCGAACCGCCAGAAGCGGCCGGAGTACACCGAAAACCGGCTCGGCTTCTTCAACAAGGTCAAGGAAGAAGGGTTCCCGGTCGCGAAGAAGGGAGCTGCCTAGGTTGATTCCTCAACTCTTTTTTTTCTTTTTTTCGGCGATGATCTTGGGGGGCGCGGTGGTCGCGATCACCTCGCCGAACCTAATTTACTCGGCGCTTGCGCTGTTGGTGACGTTGATCCATGTCGCCGGAATCTACGTTTTACTCAGCGCGGAGTTCGTCGCAGCGGTCCAGGTGATCGTTTATGCCGGTGCGATCCTGGTGCTTTATCTCTTTGTGCTGATGATCTTTTCCGAACACCAAGGCCAGCAGGCATTGCACGCCACCTATCCGGTCGGCGTTTTCTTGGGGGGACTTGCCCTGGTGGAGATGTTGGTCGTCTACTGGGGAACCGGAGCGGCCTCCGACGGAGGCGCCGTCGGTCCGCCGGTCTGGGCCGAAGTGGGAAATACGCAGGCGATCGGCGCACTGCTTTACACAAAATATCTCTTCCCTTTTGAAATTGCGTCGATCATCTTATTGGTGGCGATGGTCGGGGCGATCACCCTCGGCAAGCGAACGACCAGGGCAAAAGAGGTCCCAGCGGCGACGAATGGAAGCGCCAATGGACATGCGGCCCCGGTCCATGCAACGCCGGTTCCGCGGGTGGTCTTGGAGCAGCGCGAAGGGGAGCACGTCTAAATTTTGATCCGGACCGGGAGCGCTCCTCCCGGTTTTTAATGTGAGGGAACGTGGTTCCGCTTTCTTATTTCATCACACTCAGCTTTTTTCTCTTCTCGATCGGGGTGGTCGGGATCTTGATCCGTCGGAACATTTTGATGGTCTTAATGGCGATTGAGCTGATCTTAAATGCCGTCAACATCAACTTCGTCGCCTTCTCCCGCTTCCATCAGTCGCTCGACGGACAGATTTTCGTCTTCTTCGTGATGACGATCGCCGCGGCGGAGGTGGTGGTGGGGCTCGCGATCGTGATCGTCGCCTTCCGCCGGCGCGCCACGGTCAATGTGGATGATTTCAATTTAATGAAATGGTAGGAGTGCCGATCTGATGTCGCCGGTCCAGCTCTGGCTGATTCTTTTGTTGCCGTTGATTTCCGCAGCGGTGATCACCGTCTTCACCCGAAAATCGCCGAAGGTCAGCGCCGCCATCTCGGTCGGCGCGGTGGTCGGCTCTTTTCTCCTGACGCTGGGGCCGCTGCTCCACCGGTTGGCCGAGCCGGACGCGCCCGCCGTGGAGTCGTATTGGTATTGGATCAACCTCCCGACCCTTCAGATCAAGATGGGGGTGTTGATCGACAACCTCAGCGTCGTGATGCTCTTTGTCGTCACCGGGGTCGCCTCGCTGGTCCACATTTACTCCACCGAATACATGCATGGCGATTCGAGCTACTCCCGCTACTTCGCCTCGCTTTCGTTCTTCACCTTCTCGATGCTCGGGATCGTCCTCTCGAACAACCTGGTCCAGACCTACATCTTCTGGGAGCTGGTCGGATTGGCCTCGTTCAGCCTGATCGGCTTCTGGTTTGAGAAGCCGTCGGCGGCGGAGGCGTGCAAAAAGGCGTTTCTCACGACCCGCGTCGGCGACTTTGGTTTTGTCATCGGGATCGTGCTCCTCTATTTTACCGCCGGCTCGTTCAACTTCGCCGAGCTGCAGGCGACGCTGAAAACCGGGGGCCTCCCTGCGGGGTTGATCACCGCGTCGGCGATCTTGGTTTTCATGGGGGCGGTCGGAAAATCGGCCCAGTTCCCGCTCCATGTCTGGCTTCCCGACGCGATGGAAGGTCCGACGCCGGTCTCGGCGTTGATCCATGCGGCGACGATGGTGGCGGCCGGGGTCTATCTGGTCGCGCGTACCTTCTTCCTCTTTGCCGCTTCTCCGAGCGCGTTGGAATATGTCGCCTACACCGGGGGGATCACGGCGATCATGGCGGCGACGATTGCGATCGCGCAGAACGACATCAAGCGGATCATCGCCTATTCGACGTTGAGCCAGCTCGGTTTGATGATGATGGGGCTGGGGGTCGGCGGCTATACCGCCGGAATGTTCCACCTGACAACCCATGCCTTCTTCAAGGCGCTTCTCTTCCTCGGCGCAGGGAGTGTGATCCACGCCGTCCATACGCAAGATATCTGGGAGATGGGGGGGTTGTCAAAGTATCTAAAAATCACCGCGCCGACCTTTTTGATCGGGGCGCTGGCGAACGCCGGGGTCTTTCAGCTCGCCGGCTTCTGGAGCAAAGACGAGATCCTGGTGGCGACGGTCGAATCGCATCATTATTTTCTCTATATCGTGGCGCTGGCCACCTCTTTCTTTACCGCGCTCTATATGTTCCGGCTCTTCTTCGTCGTCTTCACCGGTCCTTCGCACAAAAAAGAAGAGGCCCATGCGCATGGACATGGCGCGCACGGGCATGACGGGCATGGCGCGGGGCATGGCGATCCGCACGAATCGCCGCCGATCATGACAGTGCCGCTGATGATTTTGGCTTTTTTCTCGATCTTCGTCGGATTTTGGGGGGCGCCGTTTATGGAGCATGGGTTTGCCTCGTTCATCCACTTCGGCGAGGGGCATCACGGCGTATTCCACCTCTCGATTGCCTTTGCCGGGACGGCGGTGGCGGTCGGCGGGATCGCGCTCGCCTGGGCCTTCTATTCGGCGCACCTCTTCTCGGCCGATGCGCTCGTTGCCCGCTTTCCCTTCATTCATCGGACGCTGCAAAATAAATATTATTTTGACGAGCTCTACTTCTGGATGATCAAGCATATCCAGGGGGGCATTGCGCTGATCTGTAATTGGGTCGAAGAGTGGGTTGTGATCAATTTCGTCGTTAATGGATTTGCCTCGCTCACCGCTTGGTTCGGCGCGACCCTTCGTCTCTCCGAGACCGGACGGCTTCAGACGTATCTGATGATTTTCATCACCGGCGTGATCTCGGTGATTCTACTTCTCTTGGCCATTTTCATCCCATCCCAGGTGATGGCGCTGAAGTAACCTTTAGAAAGGTCGATCGTGGCAGGATTTCCCTATTTGAGTGTGATCTTCCTCGCCCCGCTGTTGGGGGCGATTATAATACTGACCCTCTCCGAAGAGCGGAAAGAGGCGATCCGGTGGACTGCGGCGGCGACCACCTTGGTCTCCCTGCTCCTCTCGCTGGTGATTCTCTTCCAGTTCGATAAGACGGCCGGCGGGTTTCAATTCGAAGAAAAACTCGAATGGATCCCGGCGCTCGGGATCAACTGGCATCTGGCGGTCGATGGAATCAGCGTGGCGATGGTCCTCCTCACCTCCCTGATCATTTTCACCGGGGTCTTCGTCTCCTTTGCGGTTCAAAAGCGGGTGAAGGAGTTTTTCGTTCTCCTCCTTCTTCTCGTCTGCGGCGTCTATGGCGTCTTCATCAGCCTCGATCTCTTCTTCTTTTATTTCTTCTATGAGCTTGCCGTGATTCCGATGTATCTCCTCATCGGCATTTGGGGAAGCACCAACCGCGAATATGCGACGCTGAAGCTGACCCTCTATCTTACCTTCGGGGCGGTCATCGCATTGGTGCCGATTCTGACGATTTATGCCGTCTCCAACAAGGAGCTCGGCCACTACACATTCGACATGCTGGAGCTGGCGAAGATCCATTTCTCCGACCGCTTCCAAATCCTCTTCTTTCTTCCGCTTCTGATCGGCTTCGGAACGCTCGTCCCGATGTGGCCGTTTCACTCCTGGTCGCCGGGCGGCCACGCGGCGGCGCCGTCGGCGGTCAGCATGCTCCATGCCGGGGTGCTGATGAAGCTGGGAGCTTATGGCATTCTTCGGATGATGTACCTCTTCCCGGTCGGCGCCCATTACTGGATGCCGCTGGTGGCGGTCCTTTGCATGATGAACATCCTCTACGGCGGCTATGTGGCGATGTCGCGCCGCGACCTGAAGTTCATGGTCGGCTATTCGTCGAGCAGCCACATGGGGTATGTGTTGCTGGGGCTGGCGAGCCTCAACGTGATCGCTTTCAACGGCGCGGTTCTGCTGATGTTTGCGCACGGGATCATGACCGGACTGGCCTTCGGATTGATCGGCTTTCTTTATGACCAGACCCATACCCGGATGCTTCCCGAATGGGCGGGGGACTATGGATACGACTCCGCGAATGCGTTCGATCATTCCCAGAAAAAATATCCGGAGCTTTCGGGCCTCGCGAAGCAGCTTCCGTTCCTCGGCTTCTTCTTCATCGCGATGTCGATGGCCTCGTCGGGGCTGCCGGGCTTTGCCAACTTCGTTTCGGAGTTCATGATCATTATCGGAACGTTCAAGGCCTACCCGATCCAGACGGTCCTCGCCGCCTTCGGCGTCGTCATCACGACCGTCTACTACCTGCGGGCGATCCGGGCGGCGTTTTTCGGAGAGATCAATCCAAAATGGAAGACGCTGCGCGATCCGATGACCTGGACCGAACGGCTCCCTTTCGTTACTTTGTTATTGGTTCTGATGATTATCGGTTTTTATCCGTCGATCTTGATCAACACGATCCAGAGCGGATCGGCCGCCATCTTGGAGCGGATTCAGGGAGGCGCGGGATCTCAAACGGTCGCCTCGCTCGTCTCCTGGACGGCCGGTTGGCTGAGATAGTTTTTGGAGGGTTTACGTCGGCATGATTGAATCGTTGATGCGGGTCTTCCCGGAAATCCTGGTCGGTCTGTTGGGAATGACCGTGCTCGTCCTCTCCCCGTTTGCCAAGCGCGACCGGAGCGATCTGGCCTATGTCAGCATCGGCGGAATGGCGGTGATTCTTCTCCTGACGCTCCTCTTCGGAAGCCGGATGGAAGGGGTGGCGTTCGACCGGATGGTCATCATCGACTCCTACACCTCCTTTTTCCGGGTGATTTTTCTGCTGACAGCGATTTTGGTGATGACGATGTCGATCGACTATGCCAAGTACTTTCCGTCCCGCCAGGGGGAGTATTACACGCTGCTGATCTTCGCGACGATGGGGATGATGCTCCTGCCGGCCTCCGGCAACTTCATCACCCTCTTTCTTTCTCTGGAGCTTCTCTCGATCTCCTCGTACATCCTGGCCGCCTACATGAAGAACCATCCGAAATCGGTCGAAGCGGGGCTGAAGTATCTGATCGTCGGCGGACTCTCGACCGGAACGCTGCTCTACGGCATCAGCTTCATATATGGCCTGACCGGCACCACCGATTTTCAGGGGGTGACCGCCTGGATCACCACCCGCGGCCGGATCGATCCGGTCTTACTGGTCGCCGGCTTTTTGATCTTGGTCGGCCTCTTCTTCAAGATCGCCTCGGTTCCGTTCCATGTCTGGGTCCCCGATGTGTATGAGGGAGCACCGACGCCGGTGACGGCGTTCCTCTCGGTCGGCTCCAAAGGGGCCGGCTTTGCCGTATTGGTCCGGGTGCTGATGAACGTCCTGATTCCGCTGAAGCAAGAGTGGATTTTCCTGGTGGCCCTCTTTGCGGCGCTGACCCTTCTCTTCGGCAACCTCGCCGCGATTCCGCAGACGAACATCAAGCGGCTGTTGGGCTACTCCAGCATCGGTCAGGCGGGGTATCTGCTGGTCGGGCTCTCTTCGGCCAATCACCTCGGGGTCAGCGCGATTCTTTTTTACCTCCTCGCCTATCTTTTTTCGAATCTGGCCGCCTTCCTCGTCGTCGTCATCTTCTTCCGGACGACACAGAGCGATGAGATTAAGGACTACTCCGGTTTGAGCCGCCGCTCACCGCTCCTGGCATCGTCGCTCACGCTCGGGCTCCTCTCGCTCGCCGGCGTTCCGCCGCTTGCCGGGTTTTTCGGAAAGTTTATTCTGCTCGGCGCCGCCGTCCGGGAAGGGGAGTTGTGGCTCGTCTACATCGGCGCCCTCTGCATCGTCATCTCGCTTTATTATTATTTGATGGTGATCAAGCAGATGTATATGGGCGAAATCAAAGACCCCCGTCCCCTCCCGATCGCCCCCTCCGCCCGCTGGGCGCTCTATGCTTGTATCCTCGGCATCCTGATCATCGGAATTTACCCCTCTCCCTTCCTCAACATGGCGATGGCCGCCTCGAAGATTCTGTTCTAGAGAAAGTTTTCCTATCTCGTCCCGCATTGCGGAACGCTATACAGGTTATTTGAGTCAATGCATTTCTGTCCTGCATGCGTACCCTGCTGCGGATTGCGGGCATAAGGGGACTGACGGTCGAAGAAAAGAAAGACCCTGCCTGCTCAGATAAACAGCTTTCCTAATCGTTCAGAAAACGGTATTTCAGAAGGGTGTATACGGCGGTGACGCCGTCTCGAAGGAACAGGAGCTTCTTTCCCTCAACCCGGGTGCGGGGTTGGTAGGAGATCGAAACCTCTGTGATGGCATGGCCGCGCTTCAAGAGCTTGGCGGTAACTTCCGGACAGAACTCGAATCCGGTGCAGTGGAGCGCGATTTCTTTGAGGATCTCTGCCTTAAAGACCTTGTAGGCGGTTGCTTCGTCGGTGAGGTGCGCGCCATAGAGAACACGGGTGAGCGGCGTCAGAATCCGCTGCGCCAGCCGGCTTTTCCAGGGAATGCGGTTGGTCCCGCCCGAAAAGCGCGAGCCGTAGACCACCGAAGCGCGGCCGGAGAGGATCGGTTCGAGGAGCCGTCCGACCTCTTTCGGATCGAGCTCCAGATCGGCGTCTTGAATTAGGATGATCTCTCCGCTCGCATACTTCAACCCGATCCGAATCGCCATCCCCTTCCCAAAATTCCGGCGAGAAGAATAGACCGTCACGACATCGGCATTTTTTCTCTGCTCCTGTTTTAAGACGTCGGCCGTCCCGTCGGTGGAGCCATCGTCGATGACGATGATCTCCTTCTCGACGCCGGGGAGCTTGACCGATAAGAGCTGCTCGATCACTTCGCCAATCGTCGATTCTTCATTGTAGACCGGGATGAGGATGGAAAGCTTCATGACAGGGAGTATATCTAAGGGTTGTATAACGGTCAAACCGGAGGGAATCGCCTGATCGGGTTTGCGGTGTTTATAAAAAGACGTGATGGTTTAGTGTCGGTTATTGTTATTCATATCGGGATAATCTCGCCAACCCGACAAGGAGGTTGGCGAGATGGTAGGAAGATCCTACGTGATGAGCAATGGAGACGGCGGCGACTCCTAAAGCAGATCGACCATCTGCGGCTGTCTTATTTATGTCAGCTCCTAGATCTAAAAGTAGAGGTACAATCGCTAATCACCACTCCTGGATGCCCATACGCAAATGAGTTGCAGCCGATCCATCACCTCTCTTGCAGCGGACGCATCGAGCCCGACCTCGGGGACAACCCAAACGACCTGTACGATTCCCTTCAGTCCCACCCGGCGCTTATTACGTCATCGCCTATGATGATGGGCGACCAGTGCAGTAGTGGAGCGTGGCGAGCCGAATAATACCCTGGCGACCACTGCGACGTTAAATATCGGTCCTGATCTGATTCCAACTGCGGTGACGGCATCGAAGTCAGGTAGCACGCTGACCTTGACCGACTCGGTGAAAAACCAGGGGACCGCCTCCGGCGCCTTTACGGTCCGCTTCTATCTCTTCCTCGACAGTACCTATCCAGCCGGAACCGATATCTTCATCTGCAGCCGATCGGTGGCATCGCTGGCGGCGGGGGCTTCCAATCCAACCTCCGGGACCCAAACGACCACTTGCACTGTTCCTTCAGCTCCGGCGGGGAGCTACTTCATCATCGTCAACGATGATTCGGGAGGTGCTGTCTCGGAGAGCATAGAAAGCAATAATACGAAGGCCACAACAACCAAGGAACACTCCCTTAGCGAATGGACCGAATTGATGATTCAGAATCGGCCGTGCAAAGATCGCACGGCCGATTTCCTTTTAAAAAACCCCTTCATTCCGAAAAAGTCTAGACTTTCCTACTTGACACCGGTTCTTCTTTGATGTTAGATTTCCAAGTTATTTTGATTTGGATCGGCGCCATGGCAGAGGACGACAAAGATGCTCAGCGGCGCCAGGTAATCGTCTTGACCGCGATTCCAATGGTGTTGGTCGCCGGTCCGCTGGTTGGCTTTCTGATCGGCAACTATTTGGACGGAAAATTCGGAACCGGTCCCTGGCTGATGATCCTCTTCCTGATCTTGGGAGGGGCGGCCAGCGTCAAGCAGGTGAAACAGCTTCTGTCCAAAACCTCGGAGAAATAGGTGAGCAAGGCGTTCTTGAGAAGGTGGCTGATCGGAAGCGCCTCTCTTCTATTTTTGATGGTTTCTTATTCTATTTTGTTCGGTTATTCCTTTGTTGCATGGGGATTGGCGTCCGCGGGGGGGTGGAGCCTGCTGAACCTCTGGCTTTTAAGAGAGTTAATTCCGTGGATGCTTCAGACGGAGCGGAAGCCGTTGCTGACGATTCTCTTTTTGGTTTCCTTCAAATTGCTTCTCTATGGCGGCGGACTCGCCCTGCTATGGTCGTTCCCATTCTCGAAGGTCGGCGTATTCATCGGTTTTTCAGTTCCGCTTCTGTTCATCTCACTCCAGGCCCTCATACAAGCCGGCAAGATGACCGGCGGCGTTTTTAGATTCGGGGGAAGTCATGGCTGAACCGCATGAGGTGGTCACACACGGGGCGGCATCCCACGCGGCTGCAGAATCGGGGAGCCCGGAAGCAGCCAACGTTGTCTCGCTGATCCGAGAGGCGCTCGGCGAGGGGCCGGTTGCGGACTTCTTGCATCATTATGAGAATGTGATCTTCTCCGCGTTGATCATTCTCATTTTGGTTTTCCTCGCCCGGTTTGCAGCGCGCCGGCGGGAGCTGATTCCGGGTAAAGTCCAGAATCTCGGTGAGATGATTGTGGAGGGGCTCTCCAATTTTTACGGCGGCATCCTCGGCCCGCAGGGAAAAGCCTACATTCCCTTCCTTGGGACCCTCTTCCTTTATATCTTTTCTCTGAACCTCTTCGGTCTGATTCCGGGGATGAAATCGCCGACGTCGAGCATCAATACGACGCTGGCGCTTGGACTGACCGTCTTTGTGGTGGTCCAATATACCGGCATTCGAAAGCTGGGGTTGATGGGTTATCTCGACCATTTGATGGGTCGGCCCCGCGACGTGATCGGCTATTTCATGATCCCGATGATGCTGCCGCTGAATCTGATCCTCGAAGTCTTTCTTCCGCCGGTCAGCCTCTCGCTCCGTCTTTTCGGAAACGTCTTCGGGGAAGACACATTGATCTCGGCGTTCGTGATCATCGGCGCGGCGACTTTCTTTATCCCCTTTCAGCTTCCATTTTTATTTCTCTCGCTTTTGCTGGGGACGATTCAGGCACTGATTTTCAGCTTGTTGGCAACGATTTATATCTTTATGGTTTTCCCTCACGAGGAAGGCCATGAACATGGGTTGGTGACCACCGACCAAATTGGAGAGCATCACCACAAAAAATAAACTTCGAAAACAATCGGATCGGGTTTATTCACCTAACGAAAGGAGATGGATGTGAACACTGCGACTGCGTTGGCTTTTGCGTTGCCCTTGGCTGTGGGGATTGCGGCATTGGGGTCTGCAATCGGGTTGGGATTGGCGGTTCGGTCCGCGCTGGAGGCGATCGGGCGGCAGCCGGAGGCGTCGGGTAAAATTCAAACGGCCATGATCATCGGCGCCGCCTTTATCGAGGCGTTGACGATCTATGCCCTCCTCGTTGTCTTCCTTTTCATGGGACGGGTCGCCTAAATCGATTGAGGGAACCGGTTTGTCAGGGCGGGCGACGCTCGCTCCTCCGGCCTCATCATAGGGATTTCAGAGATGGATATTCAAATTCAGCAGATCATTACGCAGGTCATCGGTTTTCTGATCCTCCTTTGGGTCTTGAGGAAATTCGCCTGGGGTCCTCTCTCCTCCATCTTGGAGGAACGACGCTCAAAGATTATCGCCGAGCTGGAAGAGATCCGCGTCGGGAAAGCGTCGCTTGAGCAGATGCGGCGCGACTACGAGGTGAAGATGGCGGAGATCGAGAATCAGGCCCGGGCCCGCGTTCAGGAAGCGGTCGTCGAAGGGCAGCGGGCGGCGAAGGAGCTGGCCGACGAGTCTCGTGCAGAGGCGCGCCAGATCCTCGACAAGGCAAAGGAGAGCATCGAGCGTGAGATGCAGAAGGCGAAAGTCCAGCTTCGGGACGAAATCGCCACCATCGCCGTCGCCGCGGCCGAAAAGATCGTCCGTCAGGAGATGAACAGGCAGAAGAACAAAGAGCTGGTTCTGCAATATATGAATGAGCTGGAAGGGTTTAAATGAAAAGTGAGGTCGTGTCTGAGCGGTATGGCGAGGCCCTCTTGGAGGTGGCGGAGGGCCATGCCCTGGCAGAGACGGTGCTGGCGCAGATTGAACGCTTCCTTCAGGCATCTGCCCGTCTTCCCGACCTCCCCCGCTTTCTAGAAAACCCGCGCATTTCCGAAGAGAAAAAAGAGGCGCTGATCGGGCGGATTTTCGAGGGGGAGGCGCAGCCGATATTGATCCGATTCGTCCACCTTCTCCTCCGCAAAGGCCGTATCGGCTATCTCCGCGACATCTTTGCGCTCTACCCCAAGTTACACGACCGCAAGCGGGGGATTCTAAAGGGAACGCTGACCACCGCCTACCCGTTGGAGCCGGAGATCCTCTCCCAAGTAAAGTCGAAGCTCGAATCGCAAGTCCGCCATACGTTGGAGCTGACCCCGATTGAAGATCCGGATATCCTCGGCGGATTTATCTTCTCCACCGGAACCCTCTTGATTGACGCCAGCGTCCAGAAGCAGCTGGAAGACCTCGAAGAGAAATTAAAAGCGGTCTCGCTGATTTAGCGTCGGACGTCTCTTCCAGGCGGTGTCCCCTTTCTTTCTCATCGATAGAAACGACAGAAAAAGCAACGACAGAAAATGGATCAAAATAATGTATTCTTTTCGATTCGATAGGGATTGAAATGGAAGCGATGAAGAGTGTATTCTAACAAGAATAGAGACTTCACCCATCGGCGGGATTTTCGTCCAGAGGTATTCGAAAAAAGTGTCAGAGATGGATTCGGTTATGAAAAGCAATCGGAAAGTCCTCGTCGTAGACGATAACCGCGACACCGTCCGGATCATCCGCGATGCATTGGAAGGCGCCGGTTTTAATGTCGTCTCCGCCTATGACGGCAGAGAGGCGCTCGATCTCGTCCAGAGAGAGGCGCCCGATTTAATGATCCTCGACCTCATGATGCCGAAGATGAGCGGCTATGAAGTGTGCAATGAGATTCGAAAAGATCCGAAAACAAAAGAGCTGATCGTCCTGATGTTGACCGCCCGCTCCGACATCGATGCCAAGATCCAGGGGATCGAAGGGGGGGCGAACGATTATTTGGTAAAGCCGGTCGAGCCGCGCGAGGTCGTCTCTCGGGTCCGCCGGTTCCTTGCGACCGAAGGAGCCTATCAGGAAAAGGTTCTGCTGGAGCGGCTGGAGGCGATCGGACAGATCAGCCTGACTGTCCGGCACGAGATCAACAATCCGCTCGCCGTCATCTGCGGGCAGGCGCAGCTTCTGCTGCAGCGAAAAGATCTGACGGAAGAGCTCCGAAGCAAACTTAAGATCGTCTATGAAATGGGCCTTCGAATCAGCGACATCGTCAAGCAGCTCGATCAGGTCCAAGATAAGACCCGGGAGTATATTCGGGGCGAAAAGATGATCGATATCCGTCCGGCGAAGCGGCGTCCCACCGGCACCTAATCCTCCCAGATTGGAATGCGGCGGCGCTCCCAGCATCTGAAATCCAACGTGATTTCTCCTCAAAATCTTGACAATTGCGCGAGAAACAGTTTATAGTGAGCAGTCTTTTTGCCTTGACGTGAGAAGGTCCGTCTCAAGGCCGTTCAATTTTGTCGATGAATCGTTATTGTTGAAGGAGAGAGGCATGGCACTCAAGCCAGAAGAGGTGACCTCCATCATTAAGACGGAGCTCGAGCAGTACCAGACGGAGCTCCACCTCGAAAGTGTCGGAACGGTGTTGCAGGTCGGCGACGGCATCGCACGTGTCTACGGTCTCGACGACGTGATGGCGGGCGAGCTGGTTTCCTTTCCGGGAAACGTGATGGGGATGATCCTCAATCTCGAAGAGGACAATGTCGGCGCGATCCTCTTCGGCGCCACCAATCACATCAAAGAAGGGGATATCGTTAAGCGAACCGGCAAGATCGCCCAAATTCCGGTTGGGGATGCCATGGCCGGACGGGTCGTCGATGCCCTCGGCCGTCCGATCGACGGAAAGGGACCGATCGTCACCGATCGCACCCGTCCGCTGGAAGGGCGGGCGCCGAACGTCGTCGAGCGCCAACCGGTGAAGGAGCCGGTCCAGACCGGCCTGAAGGCGATTGATGGAATGATTCCGATCGGCCGCGGCCAGCGGGAGCTGATCATCGGCGACCGACAGACCGGAAAGACGGCGATCGCCCTCGACGCCATTATCAATCAAAAAGGGAGCGGGGTTCACTGCATCTATGTGGCGGTCGGCCAGAAGTCGTCGAACGTCGCGGCGGTGGTGAAGACGCTCGAGAAGTATGGCGCGATGGAGTATACGACGGTCGTCTCGGCGACGGCCAACGAAGCGGCTTCAATGCAATACATCGCCCCGTATGCCGGCTGCACCATCGGCGAAGAATTCATGTACACCAATCGGGCCGCGCTCGTCATTTATGACGATCTCTCGAAGCATGCCGCCGCCTACCGTCAGCTCTCGCTCCTGCTTCGTCGTCCTCCGGGACGCGAGGCCTATCCGGGCGATGTCTTCTATCTCCACTCCCGTCTGTTGGAACGGGCCGCCAAACTGAACGACAGTTTGGGCGCCGGCTCCTTGACCGCGCTGCCGATCATCGAAACGCAGGCGGGCGACGTCTCGGCCTATATCCCGACGAACGTCATCTCAATCACCGACGGACAGATCTATCTGGAGACCGATCTTTTCTATGCCGGGATTCGACCGGCGGTCAACGTCGGGTTGTCGGTCTCCCGCGTCGGCGGCAACGCTCAGACCAAGGCGATGAAAAAGGTGGCGGGACGGCTTCGGTTGGACTTGGCCCAATACCGCGAGCTCGCCGCCTTTGCGCAGTTCGGCTCCGATCTCGACAAGGCGACCCTGGCGCAGCTGCGTCGCGGCGAGCGGATGGTCGAGCTGCTCAAGCAGGAGCAGTATCAGCCCTATTCAATCTCCCATCAGGTGATGGCCCTGTACGCCGGGACGACCGGCCATCTCGACGACATCGAGGTGCCGAGCATCCGAAAGTTTGAAAAGGCCTATTTGAAGATGATGGATGAGCGTTATCCGGAAGTCGGCCTCGAGATCGAGAAGACCAAAGCGCTGACGGACGATCTGACCCGGAAGATGGACGAGGCGATCACCGCCTTCAAAAAGGACTGGCGGTCGGAGGAGGCACGATAAAATGCCGGTTTTGACCCTCCGGGAGATCCGCAAGCGGATCCGCGGCGCCCAGAAGACTCAACAGATCACCAAGACGATGCAGATGGTCGCCGCCTCGCGTCTGAAAAAGTCGGAAGAAAAGCTCCGGCAGTCGAGGCCTTATTTCGAGAAGATGGAGATGATCCTCCGGCATCTGCAACAGTCGGAGAGCGAGTTCAACCATCCCTTCTTCCAGCCGCGCGAGGTGAAATCGATCGGCCTGGTCGTTGTCACTTCCGACCGGGGGCTCGCCGGCGCCTACAATTCGAATGTCATCGCGCGCGCCGAGGAGTTCTTGCTCGAGCCCCGCTCTCAGACGGTGAAGCTGGCGCTCATTGGAAAGAAGGGATACGATCATTTCCGAAAGCGGGATTGGCCGATTCTTTTGAAGCAGGTCGATATCGCCGGCAAACCCGATTTTCAGAAGATCTCCGACATCATGCATCAAATCGTTCAATTCTATCGATCAGGCGAGGTTGATGCGGTTTATTTGATTTATACGAAATACTTTTCGGCGATGTCGATCAAGCCGACCGTGGTCAAATTTCTCAACCTCCAGCTGGAGGGAGATGCGAAACCGGTCCAAACCATCCTCGAGCCAAGCCTCGACGAGATTCTCGAGCAATTTCTGCCGCAATACATCGCCTCCAAGATGTTTATCTCGCTGGTGGAGGCGTTTACGGCGGAGAATTCGGCCCGGATGGTGGCGATGAAGACGGCGACCGACAATGCCAAGGAGATGATCGAGCGGCTGACGCTTCAGCGGAATAAAGCGCGGCAGGCGGCGATCACCAAAGAGATTTTGGAAATCGTTACAGCGGGCGAAGCGCTGAAAGCTTAAAAACAAGGAGTTTATTATGGCCACAGGTCAAGTCGTTCAGGTGATCGGTCCTACCGTCGATATCCGTTTTCCTGCGGAGCAGCTGCCGCCGATCCTCAACGCCATTCAGATCGAAGACGCGGCATTGGGAATCAAATTGATCGTCGAGGTGGCGCAGCATGTCGGCAACGACACCGTCCGCTGTATTGCAATGGGATCGACCGACGGGATGGTTCGGGGAATGAATGCCGATGATCTCGGGAAGCCGATCTCGGTGCCGGTCGGCGAGCAATCGCTCGGACGAATCTTCAGCGTCCTCGGCGATCCGATCGACGGAAAAGGCCCGGTGGCGCATCCCGACCACCGCTGGGCGATCCATCGGCCAAGCCCGAACTTTGAAAGCCAGGTGCCGGTGACATCGATTTTGGAGACCGGGATCAAGGTCGTTGATCTGCTCGCCCCGTATGCCAAGGGGGGAAAGGTCGGCCTCTTCGGCGGCGCCGGGGTCGGCAAAACCGTGATCATCCAGGAACTGATCCGAAATATCGCGACCGAGCATGGCGGTTACTCCGTCTTCGCCGGGGTCGGGGAGAGAACGCGCGAAGGAAATGAGCTTTATCTCGAAATGAGCGGGTCGGGGGTGATCGACAAGACGGTGCTCGTCTTCGGTCAGATGAACGAGCCGCCCGGCTCGCGGCTGCGGATCGGCCTCTCCGCCTTGACGATGGCCGAATATTTCCGGGATGAGAAGGGGCAGGATGTGCTCCTCTTTATCGACAACATCTTCCGGTTCGTTCAGGCCGGCTCCGAGGTGTCGGCGTTGCTCGGGAGAATGCCCTCCGCGGTCGGATACCAGCCGAGCCTCGGGACCGAGATGGGAGAGCTCCAGGAGCGGATCACCTCAACCACCAAGGGATCAATCACCTCAGTGCAGGCGATCTATGTTCCGGCCGACGACATCACCGATCCGGCGCCGGCGACGACCTTCACCCATCTCGATGCGACGACGGTGCTCTCCCGGCAAATTGCGGAGTTGGGGATCTATCCCGCCGTCGATCCGCTCGATTCGACCTCTCGTCTGATGGATCCCCGGATCATCGGCGATCAGCATTATCAGACCGCCCGCGCGGTGCAGCGGACGCTCCAGCGGTACAAAGACCTTCAAGATATCATCGCCATCTTGGGAATGGACGAGCTCTCCGAAGAAGATCGCGTGACGGTGCAGCGGGCCCGAAAAATCCAGCGGTTCCTCTCCCAGCCGTTCTTCGTGGCGGAGGCCTTCACCGGCTTACCCGGAAAGTATGTGAAACTCGCTGATTCGATCAAAAGCTTCCAGATGATCGTCGATGGAAAATATGATTCCTTGCCGGAGCAGGCTTTCTATATGGTCGGCACGATCGAAGAGGCCCAAGAGAAGGCGGAGAAGCTGAGAAAGTAACAGGGGAGCGAGATCTCCGACCGGTTATTTTAAACGGAGCCTCTCGCCCGTGTATCCCGTTTAACCCGCTGAGAAAATATGGCCGATAAAAGCTTTCATCTTACCGTCATTACCCCGGAACGGGTCTTCTTCGAGGGGGCGGTCCGCTCTCTGGTCGCTCCGGGAGGGGCCGGCAGCCTCGGCATTTTGGTCGACCATGCCCCCCTTATCACCACCCTTCAGTCGGGCCGGCTTGCAATTACCTCGCCCGACGGGAAGATGCAATCATTTCTGATCGGACCGGGATTCCTGGACGTTCTCAAAAATGAGGTTACCCTCCTGACCGAGTCGGTACAGGCTGACATTCCGACAAAATTGTCTTAAATTCCTTGACACATAAATAAAACCGATGCTATACTCGGCTCGTTTTTTTTGAAAAAAAATCGGTACGGGATAGCGCGTTTAAAGATAGTCATTATAGTTATCATTCTGCAAGAAAGGGGGTGACACGCTTAAGGCAACACTCAATTTTCAGTTCCTTTTTATTCCGTTCCTGTTCTAGCTCTATTTGTTCGCAGCAATGCGTTTTGCGGTACTTTGTTCAATTCGGAAAAGGAGGTTAGGATGAAGAAGTTATGGGTTGTGGCCTTAGCAAGCCTGGGTTTATTACAAACCGCGTCGCTTTATGCCGCGGCAGACATTAAGTTTGAGGGAGATTTCCGCGTTCGCGGCATCTATGCGGATAACCTAACGGATGCGAACAAAGATACCCCTGATGAGCAGGCCTTCGCAGACGGGCGCTTTCGTTTGAAAACCACCGCGACGGCAGGGATCGTCTCCGGTATCGTGACACTCGATTTCACCAGCTCTTTCATTGATCCCGGAACCAACGCCGGACTCGGCTGTAACGTGACCGGTTGTACGACCGGAAACTACCGGTTCGGGTCGGCGAACTTGGGCGGAAGCTACAACATCGTCGGCGTCCGCGAGGCCTATCTCAAGCTCGATCTCAATATGGTGAAACTTGCCTTCGGCCGAGGTCAGATCAAGCTGGGGCACAGCCTAATTTTAGATGATACCGCCGATGGAATCCTCGCCAAATTTGGCGCGGGCCCGGTCAATATAATGTTGGCCGATGCCAAGCTCCGTGAGAGCAATGCCGTCGGTCCTTCCACCACCGGTGTCGGAACGGGTGGGGATACCGATCTCTATATCGCAAAGTTTGGGTTCGCCCATGAAGAGATGCACAATCTCGGTCTCTTTGTGACCTATCTGAATGATCGGGGGCCTTCTTTTATCGCAGCATCGACGACCCCGGATAAAACCGATCTCTGGACCGCCGGCGTGACCGCCGATGCCAGACTCGGTATTGTTTCTCTGAGCGGCGAGTTTGATTACCTCACCGGCAGCCAGGACAACCTCAGCGGGACCACGCCAGGTTCGACCGACTTGAAAGGGTGGAACGTCCTTCTCGATGCCGGATTGAAGGTGGCGATGTTTGATGTCGATATTACCGGCCTCTACACCACCGGTGATAAAAGCGCGACAGATAATAAAACCAACATTAACGGGATCTCCGGAGACTTTGTCCTCGCCAATATCTTAGTGAACGACAATGTCAACAGCGACCGCGAGGGACAATGCGCCAGCATCGGCGGCGCCCGGATCGGTTCCGGAGGCGCCAGCTGCGTCGGCGGATTGGGAATTCGAGCGATTCGGGTCGGTGCCGGGTTTGAGCTCGGTATGTTGGGCAAGGGTTCTCATACCGAGGTGGCCGCGATCTGGGCCCAGACCGGAGAACGTCCAGCCGCAGTTGCAGGGGTCAGCGCTAAGAAAGACCTTGGGATTGAAATTGATCTCAATCACAGACAGAAATTGGATGAGAACGTTTCTGTCGGCGTGAACCTCGGTTATCTCTTCGCTGGCGACTTCTGGAAGACCGCCGGCGCGACCGCAGCAGGGGAAGGGCCGGCCGACAACATTGTTAAAGGAATCGTCTCTCTCAACTACATGTTCTAAGTTTTGGCTCGAATCACCGAAGCCCCCCGGTCTGACCGCCGGGGGGCTTTTTTATTAGCCAAGCGATCGCCGGGGGCGGCGGCGCTATCTCTGGGTAAAGAAGTTTGTTAAAATAAAGCGATTGTCCGCCGATTCAGCGGGATAATCAGCAAATCAGTCCGTTTTAAGGAACAGAAAAGGGATGGAATTAAAACATAAGATAGAAGCGCTTCCCCACAATCCCGGGGTTTACCTCATGAAGGGGAAACGGGGTGAAGTGCTTTATATTGGAAAAGCAAAAGATCTCTCCGACCGGGTCCGGAGCTACTTTCGGCAGAGTGCCGAGCTGAGCCCGAAGACCCGATCGATGGTCTCCCAGGTGGCTGATCTGGAATATATTGTCGCCGCGACCAACCTGGAGGCGCTGATCCTTGAGAGCAATCTCATCAAGAAGCACCGGCCGAAATACAACGTCGTTCTTCGGGACGATAAAAATTATCCGCTGCTGCGCCTCGACCCCCGGGAGGATTATCCCCGGCTGGAGATCGTCCGCCGCGTCAAAAAAGATGGCGCCCTCTACTTCGGCCCCTATGTTCCGACCGGCGGACTCTATGAAATGCTCCGGCTCTTGAGGAAGATCTTTCCCTTGCCGAACTGCACGATCGACATTGATGGAAAGGCCGACCGCGCCTGCATCGAATTCGAAATCAAGCGCTGTCTCGCCCCCTGTACCGGAAATCAGTCGAAAGAAGAGTACCGTCAGATGATCCAACAGGTCCGGCTTTTCTTGGAGGGAAAAGACAAGATCCTCCTCAAAGCGATGCGGGGACTGATGGAGCGAAAGGCGGGGGAGCTGAATTTCGAGGCGGCGGCGCGGCTGCGTGATCAGATCGCAAAAATAGAGCGGGCGCTCGAGCGGCAACGGGTGACCCTCACCCAGGTGGAGGACCACGATGTCATCGCGCTGGCGCGGGAGGGGGAGGCGGCCGACCTTCAGATCCTCTTTATTCGCGGCGGGATGATGGTCGGCCGGAAGGATTTTTTCTTCGAGAATGTCGGCGAGACGCTCGATGAAGAGCTAATCACCGCCTTTATTCAGCAGTTCTATAATAAAGAAGGATTGATCCCGCGGGAGATCCTCGTCCCGATCCCGCTCACCGAAGCGGCGGTGCTGGAAGAGTGGCTCTCGGAGCGGCGCGGCGGCCCGGTCCACCTCCTCTCGCCGTCGCGGGGCAAGGGGGCCCATCTCCTCGATTTTGCCGTCGAGAATGCGCGCGCCTCGTTGAGCGATCATGTCCATCGGCGAGAAGGGGGGGAGGAGACGCTGCGGCAGCTTCAGGAGCTCCTTCAGCTCTCCAAGCTGCCCCGACGGATCGAGGGATACGATATTTCGAACATCATGGGAACGGACGCCGTCGGCTCCATGGTGGTCTTTGAGGAGGCCAAGGCGAAGAAGTCGGATTATCGGCATTTTCGTATCAAGACGATTGAGGGGGCGAACGATTTCGGAATGATGGCGGAGGTTCTCACAAGGCGGGTCGCCGCGTTGAAGGAGAAGGGGGAAGCGCCGCCTGATCTCTTCTTAATCGACGGCGGCAAGGGGCAGCTCTCCGCGGTGCGGGAGGTGCTTGAAAAGGCGGATCTGGGCGGGGTCGATCTGATCGGCCTTGCGAAAGAGCGGGAAGACCGATTTGAGCGGGTCTATCTTCCGGATTTGTCCGATCCGATTGAACTGCCGGTCGGCTCCCCGGCGACCCACCTGCTGCAACAGGTCCGCGACGAGGCCCACCGCTTTGCAGTTTCATACCATCGAAAAATCCGCGACAAGCGGATGCTGGCCTCTCCGCTGCAGGAGATCGAGGGGATCGGAAAGACCCGACGGCTGGCGCTGCTGAGGCATTTCGGAAGTGTCTCCAAAATTCGAGCGGCGACGGTGGAGGAGTTGGCCACCGCCCCTTCGATGAACAAGAAAGCGGCGCAACAGCTTTTTGATACGCTCCATCCGGCCCATTTTTCTTGAAGCCGAACGATATTCTTCCTTTTATCATAAATATTGTCTTGATTTATCGGGTGCGTTAGGCGGGGCTTAGATCCGCAGTCGGCTTCTTTGTTTTCATCCCTAGAGTATTCAGGAATCGTCTGGTCTGTATGGCCTTGTGGGGTTTCACCCCACGATTTTAAAGGAGGCGATTTTAGGAAAGGAGAAGACGACTAGAATTGTTTCTTCTCAAGCTTTAATGGTATAGGATGAGGAACGTCCCCACTTAAGTGCGTCATCTCAAGGGGTCGCTTCGATTGGAGCGACAGATGAAAACGCCCCTCCCTGGTAATGAGGCCGATCGGTTGGAAACTCTTCGCCGGTATCGGATCCTTGACACCCCGCCCGAAGCCCTCTTTGACGACGTCACCTTGCTCGCTTCGCAAATCTGCAAGACCCCGATCGCCCTGATCACCTTTCTCGATTCAAGTCGCCAATGGATGAAAGCGAGCGTCGGCTTGACCGGCTCGGCGCTGCCGCGGGAGCAATCGTTTTGCGCGCATGCGATTTTAGGTTCCGACCCTTTCGTCGTTGAAGATGCGTCGGCCGATGCGCGGTTCGCCGGGAATCCGCTGGTAACGTCGTCCCCCTATATCCGATTTTATGCAGGGGTCCCGCTGGTGACCGGACGGGGATATGCCCTTGGGACCCTCTGCGTTGCAGATCATACCGCACGAAAACTCTACACCGATCAACGCCATGCCTTGCAACGCCTGGCCTGTCAGGTCCTCTCTCATTTGGAGCTGCGACGGGAGATCGGCGAATTGAAGCGAAGTCTGCTGAAGCGCAAAAAACTATACAGACAGCTTCATAAGACGCAGCAGCGGTTCGACCTCGTGACCCGCGCAACGAACGATGCGATTTGGGATCTGAATCTCAAGACCGATCAGATCTGGTGGAATGAAGGGGCCAAGGGCCTCTTCGGAGATGCACCGGATACTTCGGAACCGATCGGATCGGATGAAAACAGATGGTACGATCGAATCCACCCCGACGATCGGCTCCGGGTGACCTCCGGCATTCGAAGAGCAATCGAACGAAGAGAGCCGCTTTGGAGCGATGAGTACCGTCTCCGCCGCAACGAAGGGTATATCCATGTTTTCGGCCGTGCCTCTCTGATCTTCAACGGCGGCAATGAGCCGGTCCGGATGGTCGGCGCAATGATGGACATCAGCCGGCGAAAGAAGGCAGAGGCGGCGCTCCAGCAGAGCCAGCAGCGGTTTCGGGCAATCTTCGACCGGGCGCCGATTGGGGTGGTCTGCATCAGCATTGAGAGAAAGCTGATGGAAGGAAACCGGGTCTTTTATGGACTGCTCGGCTATAGCGCGGAAGAATTGGTGAACAAAGATTTCACCCTCTTAACCCACCCGGACGACATCGCGCCGGATAGAACCCTCTTTCATGAGTTGATCGAGGGGAGTCGGGAGGCCTACCAGATTGAAAAACGCTACATCCGAAAAGACGGCGCGACCGTCTGGGTCTGCAAAACGGTTTCTCTGGTCCGGGACATTCAGGGCGCGCCGCAATTCGCCATCGCGATGGTCGAAGATATTACGGAGCGGAAACGGATGGAGACGGAACTGCGCGAGACCTATGAAACCCTCAGCGCCGTGATTCAGGCTTCGCCCCTGGCGATCGCCATCGTCGACCTTCATGGAAAGGTGATGGGGTGGAACCCGGCGGCGGAGCGGATCTTCGGTTGGACTGAGGCGGAGGTGATCGGCCGGCCGCTTCCTTTTATTCCCGAAGAAAAGCGGGAGGAGTTCAAGGCGCTTGCCAAGCGTGTTTTGCGGGGCGAGGCCTTCTCCGGATTTGAGACGCTCCTTGAAACAAAAGAGAGCGTGCAGATCGAGGTGAGCATTTCAACCGGGTTGCTGCGCGATGCCCACGGGAAAGTCAGAGGGGTCTTGGCGCTGATCGAAGAGATCACCGAGCGGAAAGAGCGGGAGAAGGCGATCCGGCAGATGAATGAAGCGCTCCACCAGAAGAACAGCCAGGTCGAAGAGATCAGTCAGGCGAGGAATCGATTTTTTTCTTATATCTCCCATGAGCTCAAAACCCCTCTAAACTCGATTATCGGGTTCACCCATCTCATCCTCAATGGAAATTATGGGGAGGTGACCTCGACCCAGTCGCTTGGATTGACCCGTATCTTGGTGAATGCGGCCGAGTTGGTCCAGCTGATCAATAATATTTTAGACCTCGCGAAGATTGAGTCGGGGAAGCTCAAATGCAGCGTCATTGAAACCGATGTGGTCGATCTGGTGGAGCGGGTCTCCTTCAACTTCCGGCCTTTTATCGAAGAGAAAGATCTCTCCTTTCAGATCCGGGTCGCGCCGGCTTTCCCGCGGCTTCTTCTGATCGATCCGGCCCATCTTCGGTCGATCTTGTCGAACCTGTTGAGCAATGCGGTGAAATTCACGGAAGAGGGGGTGATCCAGGTGGAGCTCAGCGCACTACCGAAAACGAGAGGGTTTCATCTGGCGGTCTCCGATACCGGCATCGGCATCGATCCGGACGATCTGGAGCGGATCTTCGATGAGTTTGAGCAGTCGGGGCTAATCAAAGAGCGGCCGCAGGGATATGCCGGTGGGAGCGGTCTGGGGCTGGCGATTGTTAAGAAGTTGGTCTCATGTATGGGAGGGAGGGTCACCGCAGACAGCATCTTGGGAAAGGGAACCCGCTTTGTCGTCGAGATCTCTGAAGCCTCCCTCTGATTCCGAAGGGATCTTTTTGGGTCCCGGTCGGCTTTGTCCGGCTTTGCCCGGCTTTGCCAGGCTTTGATTGAGGCTGCGCTTTTCTCTCGAACTCCTCATTGACACTTTCTTCCAAATTGTGCTAAAAATATGGGGAATTTCTTATTTCTCGAAGTGGAGAGCGTATGTCGGGACATTCAAAATGGGCGACGACAAAGCATAAAAAAGCGGCGGCCGACTCGAAGCGGGGAAAGATCTTTACGAAGATCATTCGAGAGATCACCGTGGCGGCAAAGATCGGTGGAGGGGATCCCGAAGGGAACCCGCGTCTTCGAACGGCGATCCTCAAAGCGAAAGAGAACAACATGCCGGCCGACAACATCAAGAAGGCGGTTCAGAAGGGGACCGGCGAGCTCCCCGGGGTCTCCTACGAGGAGATGACCTACGAAGGGTATGGGCCGGGCGGGGTGGCAATCATCATCCAGCTCCTGTCGGACAACAAGAACCGCACGGTCTCGGAGATCCGGCACCTCCTCTCGAAGAGCGGCGGGAATATGGGAGAGTCGGGCTCGGTCTCCTGGATGTTTCAGAAGAAAGGCTATCTTTCCATCGAAAAGGCGAAGGCCGACGAGGAAAAGTTGATGTCGGCAGCGCTTGATGCGGGAGCGGAGGATATTCGCTCCGATGATCCGACCACCTTTGAGGTCATTACCGCCCCGGCCGATTTTGAAAAAGTAAAAAAAGCGATGACCGATGCCGCTCTAACCCCCTCTTTTTCGGAGGTGACCCTTCTTCCGCAAACCTATGTCCGGCTTGAGGGAAAAGAGGCGGAGCAGATGCTCCGGTTGATGGAAGCGCTCGAAGACCATGATGACGTACAGAATGTCTATGCCAATTTCGATATCCCGGACGAAGTGATGGCGAAGGTGGCGGGGTAGGCACCCCGTCCGCCGGAGCCGAGAGGGAGCGTGATCGCTTATCAATATTCATTTTGACCAATGTCGGGGCCGATTTTGAGGCCGATTTTAGGGATCGATCCGGGAATGGGTGTGACAGGATATGCGATCCTGGAAGAAGCGCCCGCCGGTCGGCTGATCTTAAAGGGATCCGGCGAGGTCCGGACGAACCCACGACACCCCTTTCCCAAGCGACTCAAGCAGATCCACGACGGTCTCCTCCAGGTGATTCAAGAAGCGCTTCCAGCAGCCCTCGCGATCGAAGATACTTTTCTTGCCAAGAATTTCAAGTCAGCGCTCAAGCTCGGCCAAGCCCGCGGCGTCGCCCTGCTCGCGGCGGAGTTCCATCAGCTCCCCGTTTTTGAATATGCCCCGACCGCGGTCAAAATGGGGGTCGTCGGTTACGGTGGAGCAACCAAAGAGCAGGTGCAGCAGATGGTCCGCCGCCTCCTTCAGCTTCCGGAGGTACTCACCTCCGAGCATGAGGCCGATGCGGCCGCCGTCGCCATCTGCCATATCCACTCCGCCCAATTCCACGAGAAGATCGCCGCGGCGGAGCGGGGAGTAAACAGAGAGAGCGCCCGGCCTCCCGTCAGGTAAAATCGGCATCCGCCGGTATATGCCGGTATATGAAGGTCGAGAGAGAATGATTGCATCGATCACCGGAACGATCATCGATAAAACACCCGCCTCTTTGATCGTCGAGGTGCATGGGATCGGCTATCAGCTTTTTGTTCCGCTCAGCACCTTTTATCGCCTGCCGGAGGTCAAGGAGACCGCCTCGCTTCATGTCCACACGCATGTCCGAGAGGATGCACTGCAGCTCTACGGCTTTCTGACCTTGATGGAGAAAGAGCTCTTCTTGCTCCTCCTCGGGATCAGCGGGGTCGGGCCGAAGCTTGCGCTGAATATCCTCTCCGGGATGGAGCTGACCGAGCTTGTTCAGGCGTTGCGCGAGGGGAGTGTCGATCGGCTCCGGGCGATTCCCGGCGTCGGCCCGAAGACGGCCGGACGGCTGGTGTTGGAGTTGAAGGAGAAGGTGAATGCGTTGAGCCTCTCGGGCCTCCAGATCCACGCGCCGGCCGCATCGGAGAAAGACAAGGTCAAAGACGACGCCCTCTCGGCGCTGGTCAATTTGGGATATGCTCGGCATGAGGCGAAGCGGGCGGTCGATCGCCTTTCGGAAGAGGGCGTCTCCCTTCCCGATTCGGTCGAGGAGTGGATCAAGCGGGCGCTCAAGACGCTCGCCAAAGGATAGCGGATATGATTGAACGAATTTTATCGACCCAAATGAATGAAGAAGAGCGCCGGATGGAGGCGAGCCTCCGACCGACCTCGCTCGATGAATATGTCGGCCAGACGCGGATCAAGGAGAATCTCCGGATCTACATCGAGGCGGCAAAGAAGCGGGGAGAAGCGCTCGACCACGTGATCTTCTACGGTCCTCCCGGATTGGGCAAGACGACCCTCGCCAATATCATCGCGCGCGAGCTTGGAGTGAGCCTCAAAGCGACCTCCGGTCCCGCGGTGGAGCACCCGGGCGACCTGGCGGCGATCTTGAGCAACCTTTCGGAAGGGGATGTTTTCTTTATCGACGAAATTCACCGGCTCCATCCGGCGGTCGAGGAGGTGCTCTATCCCGCGATGGAAGATTTTCAGCTCGATCTGATTATCGGTCAGGGGCCGTCGGCCCGAACCTTAAAATTGAATCTGCCGCGGTTTACGCTGATCGGGGCGACGACGCGCGCCGGACTGCTCACCTCGCCGCTGCGCGAGCGGTTCGGGGTGATCAGCCGCCTTGAATTCTACCGTCCGGAAGAGTTGGAGCAGATCGTCATCCGCTCCGCCCGGCTCCTGAACATCGCCATCGAGCCGGCCGCGGCTTATGAGATCGCCACCCGGACCCGCGGCACCCCCCGAATCGCCAACCGAATTTTGCGGCGGGTTCGAGATTTCGCCGAGGTGCGGGCCGATGGACGAATTCTCTTGGATGTGGCCAAGCAGGCGCTCTCGCAGATGGAAATCGACGCCGCCGGATTTGACGCCATGGACCGAAAGTACCTTCTCCTGATCATCGAGAAATTCGGCGGCGGGCCGGTCGGGGTCGACACCTTGGCGACCGCGTTGGGCGAAGAGCGGGAGACGTTGGAAGATGTCGTCGAGCCGTTTTTGATCCAGGGGGGCTATCTCGACCGGACGGCGCGCGGACGGATGGCGACCGACGCGGCCTATCAACACTTCGGATTAAAACGCTCCGAGGCGCCCCAGCCGCGCCTTTGGTAACGGGAGACGGTCGTCTCGGTTTTCTATCTATGATATAAACAGACGGGAAGAGGCCGACCGGCCTCCCTTCCGTCTCCACTCCACCCACATGAGGTTCTGATGTTCTCCGTCGGTATTTTAACGATCAGCGACAAGGGCGCGGCCGGCAAGCGGGACGATGCCAGCGGCTTGCTCCTTCACCAATTGGTCGATCAGCTTCCGGGCAAGGTGACGGTCTACCAGGTGGTTCCGGACGAGACAGAGGAGATCCGGGATCAGCTGATCTCCTTCTGCGAGCGATGGAAGGTCGATCTGGTGCTCACCACCGGCGGGACCGGCGTCTCCCCCCGCGACGTCACTCCGGAGGCGACGCTGGCGGTCATCGATCGGCTCGTCCCCGGCATGGGGGAGGTCATGCGGATGGAGGGATACCGAAAGAACCCCAAAGCAATTCTCTCGCGCGGCATCGCCGGCATTCGAAAGAAGACCCTCATCATTAATCTTCCCGGCAGCCCCCGAGCCGTCCGGGAAAACTTTGAAATTCTCCTCCCGGCCCTTCCTCACGCCATCGAGAAAATGATCGGCGAAGAGGGAGAGTGCGGCTCTCCCTAATTTCTTTTCGCTAGACGATTCTCGGAAGGTCCTGTCGCTTCCTCTCTTTGACGCTTATGGTATATTTTCCAGGGGGCGTCGACTACTGGCGTTCCAAGGAGGGTTCCGTAGAGTGAAAGAAGAAACCCTTTTCCGTTTGGTGTTTGAGCAGGTTACGGTCGGCATGGCGATCCTCGCCGTCGATCCGATCGGCCGGTATATCGCGGTGAATCCCGCCTTTTGCCGGATGACCGGATATTCGCGAGAAGAGTTGCTGTCGCGTGACTTTCAGAGCATCACGGCGGAAGAAGATGTCAACCGAAATATCGAAGAGATCCGCTCCCTCCTGGTTGAATCGGTCCCCTCGCTCCAGATTGAAAAGCGCTATCTTCGAAAAGGGGGCGACCTGTTTTGGGCCCGCCTGAAAGTTTCTCTGCTTCGGGATGATCGGGGAACGCCGACCTCGCTCCTCGTTCAAATTGAAGATATCGGAACGCAGAAAAAGACGGAAGAAGCGCTGCAGGAGACCGATCAGACGCTCCGTCCCCTCATCAAAGCCTCCCCCCTCGGAATCGTCACCCTCGACCTCGATCTCAATGTAAAGATGTGGAACCCGGCGGCCGAGCGGCTCTTCGGCTGGCGCGCGGAGGAGATCCTCGGCCGGCCCAATCCGGTCGTCCCCCCGGAGGAGGCGGCGGAGTTTCGCGGTTATGTCGCCCGGCTCTTAGAGGGGGGGCCAGCGTTTGTCGACACCCCCAAGCGGCGGCTCCGTAAAGATGGGGGTTTGATCGATGTCCGGGTTTCGACCGCGCTGCTGCGCGGCGCCGATGGAGGGGTCAGCGGCATCATGGGCATTTTTGCCGATGTCACCGAGCAGAAGCGGCTGGAGGTGGAGCTGCGCCATGCGCAGAAGCTTGAAGGGATCGGTCAATTGGCCGGCGGCGTCGCTCATGAGTTTAACAACATCCTCACCGCCATCATCGGAAATGTCGAGCTGATCCTGGAGGATGCCGATCCGGGATCGCGTCTGCAGGCAACCCTCGCCCGCGTCGAGCAGGCGGCGCACCGGGCGGCGGCCCTGACCCAACAGCTCCTCACCTTCAGTCGGCGGTCGCGGGTCGATTTAAAGCCGCTCGATCTTCGCGCGGTGGCGGAGGAGGTCGTCTGCCTGCTCGGCCAGACGTTCGACCGGCGCATTGCTTTCGCCCTCCGATCCTCCGAGGGGATCTGGCCGGTGCTTGCCGATGCGGGTCAGATGAACCAGGTCTTCATGAACCTCTGCGTAAATGCTCGCGATGCCCTCATGGAGCGATTGGAGAAGCCGGTCGTCGGGGAAAAAGAGATGGATTGGTCGCCTCGGATCGAGATCCAGGTCGAGAATATCTCTCCCGATCCCGCCTTTCTCCAGAGCCATCCCGAGGCGAAATCGGAACGGTATCTCCATCTGTTGGTCTTCGATAACGGGTGTGGAATGGATGAGGCGATTCGGCATCGGATCTTCGAGCCGTTTTTCACCACCAAGGCGACCGGCCGGGGAACCGGGCTCGGTCTCGCCGCCGTCTATGGAATTATTCAGCAGCATCAAGGGTGGATCGAGGTCCGTTCCGTGAAGAACGAGGGGACTTTTTTCCACATCTATCTTCCGGCGATAGAGGGGGTGGCGGTGCCGGAGGGGGGCAAAGGAGACGAAACGTCGGCTCCCGGCGGGAATGAAACCATTCTCTTTATCGATGACGAAGCGGAGATCCGTCGGTTGGCGAATACGGTGCTTAGCCAATACGGTTATCGCCTCCTTTTTGCCAAGGACGGCATTGAAGCGATCGAGCGTTTTAGAGTCGAGTCCGAACGGATCGACCTGATCATTCTTGATCTGACGATGCCGGGACGCTCGGGGGAAGAGGTATTCCGGGAGCTTCGGGCCCTTGCCCCGACGATGAAGATCCTTGTGTCGAGCGGACATTCCCCCGCCGGGCGCGACAAGGAAATACCGGCTGAAAAGACGATTGCATTTATCCTCAAACCGTATCGTCCCGACGCATTGGCGCGGGCAGTCAGGAGCCTGCTTGACCGGTGAGGTGATTGCGTGAGCCGATTTTCCCTCTCGACCCTTCGGACCCGCCTGCTTCTCCTGGCGCTTCTCGCCGGAATCCCGACGTTGAGCTTGGCCTTTTATACCGCCTCGGCGCAGCGACAGGCGGCCGTGGCCAAGGTGCAGGAAGATGCGCTGCGGATGGCGCGGCTCGCCGCGAGCAATCAAGAGCAGTGGTTCCAAGGGGCGCTGCAACTGCTGGTCGCCTTTTCCAGAATCCCGGAAGTTCGACGGAGCGACGCGGCCGCGTGCAGCCGCCTCTTCTCCGATCTGGTGAAGTCCTATCCTTATTACACCACCTTCGGCGTGGCCGATGTGAAGGGAGACCTCCGCTGCAGCTCCGTTCCGATTCAAGGTCGGCTCAACGTGGCCGATCGCGATTATATCCGACGGGTCCTTCTTACCCACACGCTGGCCGTCAGCGACTATCAGGTCGGACGGGTCACCGGAAAGCCGTCGATTAATCTCGGCTATCCTTTCTTCAACGACGCCGGAGAGGTGGAAGGGGTGGTTGTCGCAGGCCTCGATCTTCTAAAACTGAATGAGAAGGTGAAGGAAAGCGGGTTGCCTTCGACGGCAACGCTGACGATGCTCGACCGCAATGGGATTGTTTTGGTCCGCTATCCCGATTTTGAAAGATGGATCGGCCGGCGGGCGCCGGAATCGGAGCGGATTCAGGAGATCCTGTCGCAGGGAGGAGAGGGGGAAGCGCCAGGAGCGGGGGGCATTCCTTCTCTCTTCGGGATGACCCGCTTAAGCGGCGTCGGCGGAGAATTCTATCTCAGCGTCGCCATTCCGAAGGAGAAGGCCTTTGCAGACGCCGACCGGCTCCTTGCCCACAATCTCCTCTGGATGGGCACAGTCGGCTTGTTGGTGGTGATGGTGACCTGGGCCGGCGGTGACCGACTCATTCTGCGCCGGTTTGATGCGCTCGTTCAAACGACCGTTCGGCTGGCCGGCGGGGACCTCACCGCCCGGACCGGCCAATCGGAGGAGTCGGGCGAAATCGGCCAGTTGGCGCGGGCGTTCGATAAGATGGCCGAGACCCTTCAGGGGAGGGTGACCCAACTGCGTGAGGCGGAGGCCCGCTATCGCGCTCTGGTAGAGCATATTCCGGCCGGAACGTTTGTCTCCACATTGGATGACCAGGTCCTCTACATCAGCCCCCAGATCGAGCGGATGTTCGGCATTCCGGCGGCCGTTTGGATGTCGGAGCCGCGGTATTGGATCAAGCAGATCGATCCGGCCGATCGCGAACGGGTGCTCGCCGAGCTACAGCGCTTTATGACGGCCGGCGAGCCGTTCGTCTCCGACTATCGGATGCAGACCGCCGCCGGCGCGCTGCTCTGGGTCCATGCGGAGGCGGTCGTCGTGCAGGATGAAACCGGCCGGCCCTACGGCATCCAGGGCATTCTTCTTGATATTACCGATCGTAAAATGGAAGCGGCCCTCTTAGAGCACCAGGCGTTGCACGACGGATTGACCGATCTTCCCAACCGCATTCTCCTGCGGGATCGGCTGCAGCAGGCGCTCCTTGCCGGCCAGCGCGAGAAAAAGCCGATCGCCTTGCTGGTGATGGACCTCGACCGCTTCAAAGAGGTGAACGACACCCTCGGCCATCACTACGGCGATCTTTTGCTGAAGCAGCTCGGCCTGCGACTGACCGCCCTCCTTCGGGCGACGACCACCGTCGCGCGATTGGGAGGAGATGAGTTCGCCCTTCTCCTCCCCGGCGCGACCGCCGAAGGGGCGACGGTGGTGGTGCAGAAGGTGCTGAAGGCGCTCGAGACCCCCTTCTTGCTCGAAGGCCAGACGGTCCATATCGGGGCGAGCATCGGGATCGCCCTTTTCCCGGAACATGGCGCCGATGCCGATCTGTTGCTGCAGCGGGCCGATGTGGCGATGTATGCCGCCAAGCAATCGGGGAGCGGGTATGCGATGTATCTCTCCGAGCGCGATCCGCACAGCGCGCGTCGCCTGGCGGTCTCGGCTGGGTTGCGCCAGGCGATTCAAGAGGATCAACTCTTTCTTCTCTATCAGCCGAAGATCGATCTGAAAAGCAACCTCATGATTGGGGTGGAGGCGCTCGTCCGATGGCAACATCCGGAGCTGGGGATGATCCCGCCCGACCAGTTCATTCCGCTTGCGGAGCAGACCGGACTGATCAAGCCGCTGACCCTCTGGGTCCTTAACACCGCGTTGGCCCAATGCAGACGCTGGCGAGAGGGGGGGCGCGAGATCTGCGTGGCGGTGAATCTCTCGGCCCGCAACCTGCAAGATCCCGAGCTCTCCGATCAGGTCATCCGCGCTTTAGAGATCCACGGGGTACCTCCCCATGATCTGGAGTTGGAGATCACCGAGAGCATCTTGATGGTCGATCCCTCCCGGGCGATGGAGATTCTAAATCGGTTGACCGGTCACGGGGTGCGGTTCTCCATCGACGACTTCGGCGTCGGTTACTCCTCTCTGAGCTACCTTAAGCGGCTCCCGGTCTCGGCCATCAAAATCGACCGGTCGTTCGTGCGCGATATGGACGCCGATCCGGAAGCGGTGACGATCGTCCGCTCCACCATCGATCTGTCCCATAATTTGGGCCGGAAGGTGATCGCCGAAGGGGTTGAGACCGAAGCGGTCCGCGCCCAGCTCGCCTCCTTCGGCTGCGATGCGGCGCAAGGCTACTACTTCAGCAGACCGATCCCGGCCGCCGACCTCTTCCGCTGGTTGGACGAATTCCAGAGAGGATTGGTTTCAGAGAACCTTCACCGCGGCGGGAATTCTCCCGGTGCGTAATGTGTCCGACCGTTTTTACTCCGGTTCTAAATCCCACAAAGCGCTTGAAAAAACGACTTAAATAGGCTATACTCCTAAAATTTCTCAATGGAGGACGCCGCGTTTGTCCCAGACAGATCCCCTGGCCCCGCTTCGTCGAAAGATCGACGAAATCGATGAGCGGATTCTTGCGCTCTTAAACGATCGGGCCCGCATCGTTCAGGAAGTCGGAAAGATTAAAAAAAATCAGCAGGCCGATTTTTACGCCCCTTCCCGCGAGCAAGCGATCTATGATCGGCTGACTCAGCTCAACCCCGGACCGTTTCCGAACGAAGCGTTGAAAAGTGTCTTTCGCGAGATTATCTCGGCGTCGCTCTCCCTCGAAGGGCCGATGAAGGTCGCTTACTTGGGACCGCGGGCGACCTTCACCCACCTCGCCACGATGCATCGGTTCGGCTTCTCGGCGGCCGACCTTCCGGTCAACAGCATCAAGGAGGTCTTCGATGAAGTCGAGCGGGGACGAGCCGATTTCGGGGTGGTGCCGATTGAGAACTCAACCGAAGGGGTGGTCAATCATACGCTTGATCTCTTCGTCGACTCACCGCTGAAGATCTTCGGCGAGATCTTGCAGGAGGTGTCGCATCATCTGATGTCGAAGACCGGCAAGACGGAAGAGCTCCGCCGAATTTATTCCCATTCGCACGCGATCGCGCAGTGCAAGCATTTTTTGGAGACCCATCTTCCCCGGATTCAGGTGACGGAGGTCTCCAGCACCGCGCGGGCCGCCGAGCTGGCGCAGGAAGATCCGACGGCGGGGGCGATCGCCTCCGAGCTGGCGGCCCAGCTCTATGGGTTGACGATTATCAAGCGGCGGATCGAAGACAACATCAACAACTTCACCCGCTTTCTGGTCGTCTCGCAGAAGCCGGCGCCGCCGAGCGGTCGGGATAAGACCTCGATCATGTTTTCCACCAAAGACCGGGTCGGCGCCCTCTATGACATGCTCCGCCCCTTTGCCGACCAGCAGATCAATCTCACCAAGATCGAGTCGCGGCCGTCGAAGAAGAAGGCGTGGGAATATATTTTTTACATCGACATGGCCGGCCACATCGAAGATGAAAAGATCCGGACCGCAGTCGATCGGCTGAAAGGCGAGGCGGTCTTTCTCAAAGTTCTCGGCTCTTATCCGGTGGCGGAAGAGGCCAAGCGCTAAATCAGAGCCAAGCAAAGGGCATTCATGATCAAAGTCAGTCCCGATATCGCGGGGATCACCCCGTATCCTCCCGGCAAGCCGATGGAGGAGTTGGAGCGGGAGCTCGGGATCAGCGGATCGATTAAGCTCGCCTCCAATGAGAACCCGCTTGGGCCGTCATCCAAAGCGGTGTCGGCGATCAAGAAGGGGCTGGAGAGCGTCCAGCGCTACCCCGACGGCGCCGGCCATTATCTGCGGGAGGCGCTGGCCCGGAAGTGGAAGGTCGATCCGGGTCAGGTGATCATCGGAAACGGATCGAACGAAATTATCGAGCTGCTCATCCGGACCTTTATTCTGCCGGGGGATGAGGCGATCATGGCCGATCCGAGCTTCTCCCTCTACCGACTGGTGGTGACCTCGGGGCATGGCAAGCCGGTCCAGGTTCCGCTGAAAGAAGGACGGCATGACCTTCCGGAGATGGCGCGGGCGATCACGCCGAAGACCAAGCTGATTTTTATCTGCAACCCGAACAATCCGACCGGGACGATCGTCCGCAAAAGAGAGGTCGCCCGATTTTTATTGCGGGTGCCGAAGCGAATCTTGGTCGTCTTCGACGAGGCGTATGCCGAGTATGCGACCGATCCCGAGTTCCCCCAGACGATCGATCTGCTGCGGGCGGGGGCGTCGGCCCTTTTCCTCCGGACCTTTTCGAAGGTCTATGGCCTGGCAGGGCTTCGGATCGGCTACGGCGTCGGCCCCTCAGAGGTGATCGATTACATGAACCGGGTCCGCCAGCCGTTTAATACGAATCTGCCGGCGCAACAGGGGGCGCTGGCGGCCCTCACCGATGAGGCGCACCTCTCCAAATCGCTCCGGATCAATCGGGAGGGAAAAGAGTATCTCTTGCAAGCGTTCGGGGCGATGGGGATTTCTTCTCTTCCCTCCGAGACGAACTTCATCTATTTCGACCTCGGCGGAGATGACCCTTCGATCGGAAAGCGGGTCTATACCGCCCTGCTGCACAAGGGGGTGATCATCCGCCATCTGGCCGGAAGCCATCTTCGGATCACGATCGGTCTGCCGGGGGAAAATCGGCGATTCATTAAATCGCTGAGAGAAGTGTTAAAGGAGCAAAAATGATTATCGTGTTAAAACCGGCTGCCACCGAGCGGGAGATCGACCATATCGTCGCCAAGATCAAAGAGGCAGGGTTGAAATCGCACCTCAATAAGGGAGAAGAGCGGACGATCATCGGCGTCATCGGCGACGAGCGAAAGCTTCAGAGCCAACCGCTGCTCGCCTTTCCCGGCGTCGAGAGGGTGTTGCCGATCCTCGCCCCTTACAAACTGGTCAGCCGCGAGTTTAAAAAGGAAAATACGGTCATCGATGTCCAAGGGATTAAAATCGGCGGAAAGAAGCTGGTGATGATGGCCGGCCCCTGCTCGGTTGAAAAACAGGATCTCCTCTCCTCGATCGCCCAGGAGGTGAAGGAGGCGGGGGCGGTGATTTTACGCGGCGGGGCTTTTAAGCCGCGGACCTCTCCCTATGCCTTTCAGGGATTGGGGGAGGAGGGGCTTGAATATCTGACCGAGGCGAAGAAGAAGACCGGCCTGCTCATCATCACCGAGATCATGGACCCGCGCGACATGCCGATGATGCTCAAGCATGCCGACATCCTCCAGATCGGCGCGCGGAACATGCAGAACTTTCGGCTGTTGGCGGAGGTCGGCTCCTACAATAAGCCGGTCATGCTCAAGCGGGGGCTCTCCGCGACGATCAAAGAGTTTCTCCTCTCGGCGGAATATATCATGGCCGCCGGGAATCCGAACGTGATCCTCTGCGAGCGGGGGATTCGGACCTTTGAGACGGCGACGCGGAACACGCTCGATCTGTCCGCGGTGCCGGTCATCCGGGAGCTGTCGCATCTTCCGATCATCATCGATCCAAGCCACGCGGTCGGGAAGACCAGCCTCGTTCCGCCGATGTCGAAGGCGGCGGTGGCGGCGGGGGCCGACGGCCTGATCATCGAGGTCCACTCCAATCCCGAGGAGGCCTACTGCGACGGCGAGCAGGCGATGTTGCCGAAAGAATTTAAAATATTGATGGCTCAGCTGCGGAAGATCGCGGCGGCGGTCGATCGAGAATTATAGACGAGTGAGGCTCTTCGGGTATGTCGGTGTTATTTAAACAGATGACGATCATCGGCGTCGGCCTCATCGGGGGGTCGCTGGCCCTGATCTCAAAGCGAAAACAGCTGGTCGAGACCGTCGTCGGCTATGGAAGAAAGCGCGGGGGGCTTCAAAAAGCGGCGGCGATGGGGGTGATCGACCGCTATGTCCTCACCCTTCCGAAGGCGGTCGAAGAGGCCGACCTCATCGTCCTCGCAACGCCGGTCGGCACCTTTGAGCGGATCTGCAAGGCCATCGCACCGCATCTCAAGCCGGGGGCGATCGTCACTGATGTCGGAAGCGTGAAGGGGGCCTGGGTCGGCCGGATGGAGGCGCTTCTTCCCAAGCATGCCTTCTTTGTCGGGGGACATCCGATCGCCGGGCGGGAGAAGTCAGGGGTGGAGGCGGCGACGGCCGACCTCTTCCAGGGGAGCCGATGCATCTTGACACCGACCCCCGCCACCGATCGGAAGGCGCTCAAGAAGGTCGCCTCTCTCTGGGAGAAGGCCGGGGCGCGGGTCTCCGAGCTGGGACCGATGGAGCATGATCAGATCTTGGCGGCGGTCAGCCATCTGCCGCACCTCGTCGCTTACGCATTGATGGAGACGTTGGCTCATCCGAAGATCGCGAAGCGCAACCCGGTCGAGTACTCCGCCGGGGGATTGCGCGATTTCACTCGGATCGCCGGAAGCTCCGCCGAGATGTGGCGCGACATCTTCCTCCTCAACCGCGATGCGGTGGTGGAGATGGTCGATCTCTATCAAGAGACGATCGAGAAGATCAAAAAGCGGATTCTGGAAGAAGATGGTCCGGGGCTGATCGAAATCTTTGAGCGGGCGAAGGCCATTCGACAGAAAGCGATACAATAGACCCCCTCAGGGACGAGGCGGGCCTCGCCCAGATCGGCCCTCCTCACCGGCCAGGATGAAATAATCAAGAAAAGGCGACCCGCCGGGTCGCCGCGACGTATCGGATCGGATCGGAAAATGAGAACGGTGTTGAAAAAAGCGCCCCTCCGCGGGACGATTGCGGTACCCGGGGATAAATCGATTACCCACCGAGGGGTGATCTTCGCCGCGCTGGCGGAGGGGCCGAGCAAGGTGGTCGGCTATCTGCCCTCCGAGGATTGCGAGCGGACGATCGCCGCCTTTCAGGGGATGGGTGTTTCGATCACCGTCGAGACGGTCGACGGCGTTCCCTCGCTTCAGGTCGAGGGGAAAGGGCTCTGGGGATTGACCGAGCCGACCGGTGTGATCGACTGCGGAAACTCCGGCACGACCCTTCGGCTGCTGACCGGCCTCCTGGCCGGCCGGCCGTTCTTCTCGGTCCTCACCGGAGACGCCTCGCTTCGAAAGCGGCCGATGCGGCGGGTGATCGATCCCCTTCGGACGATGGGCGCGGAGATTTTCGGGCGCTCTGGGGGAACCCTCGCCCCGCTGGCGATCTCGGGAAAGAAGCTGACCGGCATCGAGACCCGCCTCTCGATCGCAAGCGCCCAGGTGAAATCGGCGATTCTCCTGGCCGGGCTCACGGCCGCGGGGGTGACGACCGTTTCGGAGCCGAGCCGGTCGCGCGACCACACCGAGCGGATGCTCCGCTCTCTCGGCGCCCGGTTCGAGGAGCGGGAGGGGCGGTTGTCGATTGTCGGCGGCGCCCCTTATTCCGGCAAGCGGATCGAGGTGCCGGGCGATCTCTCCTCGGCGGCGTTTTTCCTGGTCGCGGGAGCGATCGTCGACGGCTCCGAGATCACGATTCAAAAGGTCGGTGTCAATCCGACACGCACCGGCATTCTTGATGTGTTGAAGGCGATGGGGGCCGAGATCACGATCACCCCGCGCCCGCCGATGGGGGATGAGCCGGTCGCCGACCTCACCGTCCGGGCCGGTGCGTTGCGCGGAACGGTCATCCGAGGGGAGCTGATCCCCCGGACGATTGATGAATTTCCGATCCTCTGCATCGCCGCCGCGGCGGCGGAGGGGGAGACCGTGGTGCGGGATGCGGAGGAGCTGCGGGTGAAAGAGAGCGACCGGATTGCCGCGATGGCCAAAGGGCTTCGGGGGATGGGGATCACGGTGGAGGAGTTTCCCGACGGGATGCGGATTGAGGGGAGCCGACAGTGGAAGGGGACCTTCTGCGAGACGCACGGCGACCATCGGATCGCGATGGCGATGACGGTCGCAGGCCTGATGGCGGAGGGGGGAAATGAGATCGACGATGTCGCCTGCATCAACACCTCTTTCCCGGGGTTCCTCGGATTGTTATCGAAGCTGACCGCGTAGTGAAACGTAGGATGAGAGAGAGGGGATGAAAAGACTGATCATCGCGATCGACGGTCCGGCGGCGGCCGGAAAGAGCACCGCGGCGAAGGGATTGGCCCGGCGCCTCGGCTATCTTTATCTCGACTCGGGGGCGCTCTACCGGGCGCTTTCGTGGAAGGTGCTCCAGCAAAAGGTCAATCCTGAAATCGAGCGCGACGTCGAGGCGACTTGCCAGCCGGTCACGATCGTGCTTCGGCAAGAGGGAGAGCAGACGAAGGTTTGGGTCGACGAGGTCGAAGCGACCCCGCACCTGCGGCAGCCGGAGGTGACCCGGATCTCTTCGATTATTTCAACCTACACCGGGGTACGAAAGAAGCTCCTGTCGATTCAGCGGTCGATCGGCGCCGGCGGCGGGGTGGTGATGGAGGGGCGCGATATCGGCACGGTCGTCTTCCCGAACGCCGACGTCAAATTCTATCTCGACGCCACGACGCCGATCCGCGGGCTGCGGCGGCACAAGGAGCTGGAGCAAAAAGGGATTCCGTCCGATCTGGAGAAAACGACTCGGGAGATCGAAGAGCGCGATTTGAAAGACAGCCGACGGAACATCGCTCCGCTCCGAAAAAGCGAAGATGCCATCGTGATCGACTCCACCCCGTTGGACCTCGATGCGGTGATCGGCGAAATGCTCCGTGCAATCGAGATGCGGCTCCAGACCGATCGCGCGCAGGGGGCCGAGCGGCGAGAGCGGTCGAATTAAGCAGCGGATCCGATCGGTGGGATGACGATCGGGCCAGCGATGGGCAAATGGAATCGACGCGTGCGATGGTATCAGCGGATCTGGAGAGAGAACCCGGTTTTTGGGCGGGGGTCTTCTATCGAATCGCCCATATCGTGGTCTGGATGCTGGCGAGGCTCTTTTTCAGGCTGCAGGTCATCGGTGTTTCGGAGATCCCGCGCGAAGGGGGGGTCATTGTGGCGGCCAATCACAACAGCTACTTTGACATCCCGCTCCTCGGCTGCGCCCTCTTCCGCCGGGCCGACAACATTGCCAAGGCCGAGCTCTTTCAAAACCGGCTCGTCGGCGCGCTCTTTAGGATGTTCGGCGGGTTTCCGGTCCGGCGTGGGACCATCGACCGGCAGGCGCTGGCCGAAGCGGTCGGCCGGCTGAGGGCGGGACATCTTCTTGCGATGTACCCGGAGGGAACCCGAAGCAAGGATGGACGGCTCCAGCCGCCGAAGCCGGGAATCGGAATGATCGTCGCCCAGTCGGGGGCGAAGGTGGTCCCGGCGTTCATCCGGGGGACCGACCCGGTTCGCCCATTTAAGCCGGTGACGGTCGTTTTCGGAAAGCCGATCGATTTTAAGGCCGAGATCGAGTTGTTTCAGGCGGCCGAAAAAGAAGGTATGAATCCAAAAAAGCTTTATGCTACAATTTCACAGGAAATCATGACCCAAATCGCCGCCCTGGAGAAAGAGTTGTCGGAGAGGAATTGTTGAGGAGAGTGGATGGAAATTTATATCGCTGAGAATGCAGGTTTCTGTTTTGGGGTGAAGCGGGCGGTCAAGATGGCGTTCGACGCCGCCGAGAAATACCAGGGAGAGGTTCATAGCCTCGGTCCGTTGATCCACAACCCTCAGGTGGTGGAGCGGCTGGCGGAGAAAGGGGTGGAGAAGGTCGAGCGGCTCGATCAGGTCGAGAATGGAGTCGTCATCCTTCGTTCCCACGGCGTGTCCTCCCCCCAGGTCGTCAAAGAGGCGGAGGCGCGTGGGCTGGAGGTCATCGATGCGACCTGTCCCTTTGTCACCAATGCCCAACGCTACGCCAACCAGCTGGTGGAAGAGGGATACCAGGTGGTGATGGTCGGCGATCGGAACCATCCCGAAACCCAAAGCGTCCTCGGGCATGCCGGCGGAGAGATCTTGGTGACCGAGGATTTTGAAGAGATTAAGCAGATGCTCAACCGGTTTACCAAGAAGCGGCTTGGCATCATTTCTCAAACGACGCAAACTTATGGAAAATTTTCTGAGATTGTAGTAAAATCCCTCCAAATCTGCGAGGAGGTAAAAATCTTCAACACCATCTGTTACGCCACCGAGGATCGCCAGACCGAAGCACAGGTCCTTGCCGAGAAGGTGGACGTCATGGTGGTGGTCGGAGGAAAGAACTCCGCCAATACGACCCATCTCGCCGACATCTGCCGGGAGAAGGGGGTTCGGGTTTACCATGTTGAGACGGCTCAGGAACTGGAGCCGGGTTGGTTTACCGGGGTTGCGCGGACCGGGGTGACGGCGGGGGCTTCCACGCCCGATTGGATTATTCAAGGGGTTATCGACTATTTAAAAAAGCTTTAAGAGAATCAAAAGGTGCCTTGCGCCTTCAAATCGATCCAATGAGAGGAGATAAAAGATCTTTTATGTCAAAGTTGAGAAGAACAGCATTTGAAAACGATGAAATGATGGACAGCCAGAAAAGCCAGGAGCGGACGGAGCTGGAAGCGCTCTATGCCGAGACGTTCAAAAATCTTCAAGAGGGGAGCGTGGTCGAAGGAACAATCCTCTCGATTCAAGAAGACGGCATCATGGTCGACATCGGATACAAATCCGAAGGGATGGTCAACAAGCAGGAATTCTCGCCGGAGGAGCTCTCCAAGCTCCAGGCGGGCCAGACGATCCTCATCTATCTGGAGGAACGGGAAGATGCCGAGGGGAATATCATCCTCTCGAAGGAAAAAGCCGACCGGATGAAGATCTGGAAGGAGATTGAAGATGTCCACCAGAAGGATGCGGTCATCGAGGGAAAGGTCATCTCCCGAATCAAAGGGGGAATGATCGTCGACATCGGGGTCAAAGCCTTTTTGCCCGGCTCTCAGATCGACCTCCGTCCCGTCCGAGACCTCGACCAGCTGATCGGGAAAACCTTCCCGATGAAGATCATCAAGATGAATCATCGGCGGGGGAATATCGTCGTCTCCCGGCGGGTCTTGCTCGAGGAGTCGCGCGACAAGAAGCGGCAGACGACGCTCGCTGGACTGCAAGAGGGACAGGTGGTCGAAGGACAGGTGAAGAATATCACCGAATATGGCGCCTTCATCGACCTGGGCGGCATCGACGGTCTGCTCCACATTACCGACATGTCATGGGGCCGCGTCGGCCATCCCTCCGAGCTTTTCATGGTTGGAGACAAGGTCTCGGTCGTCGTCCTCAAGTACGACAAGGAGACCGGCCGGGTCTCGCTCGGCTACAAGCAGAAGATGCCCGATCCCTGGACCCATGTCGACGAGAAATATTCGGTCGGCACCCGGGTCAACGGCAAGGTCGTCAGCCTCACCGATTACGGCGCCTTTGTCGAATTGGAGCCGGGGGTCGAAGGCTTGGTCCACATCTCCGAGATGTCGTGGGCGCATGAGGCGAAACATCCGTCGAAGATCGTCTCGGTCGGAGACCGGGTCAATGCGGTCATCCTCAACGTCGACCGCAAGGGGAGAAAGATCTCGCTCGGCATGAAGCAGGTCGAGCCGAACCCGTGGGACCGCGCCGAGCAGCGCTATACCTCCGGCACCCGGATTACCGGGAAGGTTCGGAGCATCACCGACTTCGGCATCTTCGTCGGTCTGGAAGAGGGGATCGATGGTTTGATCCACATTTCGGACATCTCCTGGACCCGCCACGTGAAGCATCCCTCCGAAGTCTTCAAGAAGGGGCAGCAGATCGAGGCGGTGGTTTTGAAAGTCGACCGTGAGAAAGAGCGGATCTCGCTTGGCTTCAAGCAGCTCAGCTCCGATCCGTGGGAGACCGAGATTCCGCAGAAGTATCGGGTCGGCACCGGGGTCCGTGGAAAGGTCACCAAGATCACCGATTTCGGCGTCTTCGTCGAGCTGGAAGAGAATGTCGAGGGGCTGATTCATATCAGCGAGTCGGGGGTCGAAGCGCCGGCCCGGGTTGAAGATGTCTATCATATCGGCAACGAGGTCGATGCGAAGATCATTCGGATCGACTCCGCCGAGCGGAAGATTGCTCTCTCGGTGAGGGAGCATCGGCGCGAGACGGACAAAGAGGCGCTCGATCAATACCACAGCAGCCAAGGAAAGCTCGATCAGTCGCTCGGCGCGGTGGCGAGCAAAATCACCCGTCGGACCAAAAAGGGCGAAGAGGGAAAAGAGTCTTAAGCTCCGTGATTCCTTTCGGCCGGTCCCGTCGGGGCGGCCGAAAGGAATCGGGTCTGAGAAGAAGGTCCTTCGGACATTACGACTGAAAGCGATTTGTAAGGGGAGACGGTCCGGAGGATTATGCCGGCCCTTCCCCGATCGGATCGAGATTGCGAGATTGGGATGGCAGATCGGAAACCGTTTCTCGTCGGAGGGCTCTACTTCCTTCTCTTTGCGCTCCTCTTTTTTGTTTTTACCTTCTGGATGGCCCGGGCGATTCGAGGCGGAGAACGGGGAGGATGGCGCTCGGGGGAGCGGATTGCGCTCATCCGAATCGAAGGGGTCATCGCCGATTCGAAAGAGGTGGTGGAGGAGCTGCACCGCTACCGCGACGATGAGGGGATCAAAGCAATTCTCCTTCGGATCGACAGCCCCGGCGGCGCGGTGGTCCCCTCTCAAGAGATCTATGACGAGGTGAAGAAGATCCGCGAAGCGGGAAAGAAGAAGGTCGTCACCTCAATGGGGACGGTCGCTGCGTCGGGCGGCTACTATATCGCCGCGGCCTCGGATCGGATCATCGCCAATCCGGGGACGCTGACCGGCAGCATCGGGGTCATCATGGAGCTGGTCAATGTCGAGGGGCTGCTTCAAAAAATCGGGGTCGAGGGGGTGGTCATCAAGAGCGGCGAGAACAAGGATGTCGGCTCCCCCTTTCGGAAGATGACCGACAAAGAGCACGCGCTGCTGCAGCATGTGATGGATGACGTCCACGCCCAATTTATCGAGGCGGTGGCGGAGGGGCGATCGCTCAAAGTCGAGACGGTCCGCGCCTTCGCCGACGGCCGGATCTTCAGCGGCCGGCAGGCGAAGGAGATCGGTCTGGTGGACGAGTTGGGGACCCTTCAGGATGCGATTAAGCGGACGGGGCAGTTGGCCGGCATCCAGGGGGAGCCTCAGACGGTGGAGGCGCAGAAGCGATCACCTTTGTTTGACTTCCTCCGGAATCAATTTTTGGGAAAGTGGGAGGGCCCGCACTTTCCGTCGACGTCGGTTCGTCTGAACTATCTCCTCTCCTTTTGATGAGGAACCGGGAGCGGACCGCAGCGTTTTTTTTCGGGCCATAGGCGGACCCAACAGGGGAGCGTATGACCAAAGCAGAACTGATTGAAAAGGTCGCAGCGCAGTACACCGTTTTGACGAAACGCCAGACGGAGATCTTGGTGAACACCTTTTTCGACAGCATCAAGGAAGCGCTGGCGAAGGGGGACAAGATCGAGATCCGAGGCTTCGGCAGCTTCCGCATCCGACATCGGCGAATGCGCGAGGGGCGCAACCCGAAGACCGGCAGTCTGGTGACGGTCCCGGCGAAGCGGGTTCCTTTTTTCAAGGCCGGAAAAGAGCTGAAGGAATTGGTCGACCGGGGCTGATCTGCTCCGTACTTTTTGAAGCGGTCCGTTTTTAATCTATTCGTTTTTGATTCCAATCCGACTCCGGTTCATCTGTTCAAGTATGGCTGATACGAAACAAGATCCGTGGACGACCTGGGTGGCGCTCACGACCACGGCGCTGGCGGTCATGGCCGCCATCACGACCCTCTACTTGGGAAAGTTTTCCTCCCGCGCAATCCTCCTCCAAGGACAAGAGACCGACCAATGGGCCTTCTTTCAGGCGAAGAGCATCAAAGAGCACAGCTTCGAGCTGGAGAAGGTCCATCTGACGCTCGAGGCGGCGATGTTTCGGGCCAATATGCCGCAAGACGCCTCCGAGCAATATCAAAAAATCCTCGGTCAATACGAAGAGAAGATTAAAAAATACAGCGTCGAGAAAGATGAGATCAAAAAGAAGGCGGAAGAGCTGGAGAAAGAGAAGCTCGTTTCGCAGAGCCGCGGGGGAAACTTTGGCTTCGCGCTGATCTTTCTTCAGATTGCGATCATGCTCTCTTCTATATCGGTCATCACCAAGAAAAAACCGCTTTGGTATGTCGGCCTTTCCCTCTCGATCTTCGGTCTGTTCTTTTTCCTCGACGGCTTTTATCTCTTCTATTAATACCGATAGGACTTATACCGTCGAACCCTCTCACCTCGCTCCAAAACGTGTTCTCCCGGATGCAGGATCGGGCGCCTCTCCGTCCCCTGCGGGAGAGCCGAACCGGAACCGGCCTTTTCTCTCGCGCCACGCTCCGAATCAGGTTGTTTTCGGGTGTCCTTTTTTCTAACCGCAACGGGGGGAGGAGAGGGTTGCCCCGAGCGTGTCGATGGTCCCGCCATGGGGGGTGACGGCATCGGTCGGTGTCGGTGGAGCGTGGTCCCAGAGGTTGTTTCGGGCGAAGATCGCCCCGTCGGTCTGATTGATCAGGTCGCCCCCGTTGCAGCTCAGGATATTTTTTCCGTCGCTCCGTCCCCCGCCCCCCAGGTCGGGATGAGCGCCGCCTTCCACCGTCACGCCGCCGCCGGGGTTTCCGGTGATTTGGTTCTGCCGCAGTGCGGGGCCGGCGTCGGAGATCCGGACGCCGAGGGCGGCGCCGGCGGTGTTGTTTGAGAGAACGTTCTGGTCGATTTCGCTGGTATCGCCCGCCGTCGACTGAATGCCGGTTTCATTTCCGGTGATCGCACTGTTTGAAATGGACAGATGGCTTGCGATGAGGAAGAGGCCGATCTTGTTGGTGCTGAAAAGAGAATTGCTGATCGATCCGGTGACCCCCTCGGCGATCAGGCCGACCCCTCCCTGGCTCCGGATGGTCAACCGGGCGATCGATCCTCCCTCGGCGAGAATGACCGCCGCCTGAAGTGGGCCGGCGGTTGGGCTCGTGTAAACCCCGCTTCCCAAGATCACCGTCCCTGGGGCGTTGGCATTCGTCTGAAACGGCTCGCCGACGACCGAGACCCCTTCTTTGATAAGAATCGGAAAGGTCTCTCCGGGGTCGGTCGGAAGGTGGGTAGCGCTTCCGGGAGTGTAGGTGCCGGCTGCCACCTGGATGACATCTCTTGCCTGGGAGACCGAGAGGGCGTGTGTGATCGTGGCGAACGGCGCGTCGGCGGTGCCGGCATTGGAGTCGTTGCCGCCGGCCGAAGAGGGGACGACAAAATAGGTTTTCGGAGGATCGGTCGAGGGGCTTCCTCCCCCGCCCCCGCAGGAGAGGAGGGAGAAGAAAAGGAGGCTTAGGAAGAGGGGGCGGAAAGCTTTGTCACGATCGTTTCGGTGAGTGTCGATAGCGGGATCTCCTCTTGCACCTTGGTCGACATGTCTCGGAGGATCGCCTTGCCGCGGGCCATTTCATCTTCTCCGACGATCAGGACGTATGCCGCGCCGGCCCGGTCGGCCCGCTTCATCTGGTTCTTCAAGCCGAGGGTGTCGCTCCCCATTTCGCTCCGGATCTTTTTTTTACGGAGCGCCAGGAGGAGAGGAAAGAGAAATTGCCCCGCCTGCTTTCCGAGCGGCGCGATAAAGAGCTGCAGGCGCACCGCCGGGATTCGCGCCGGATCGATCAGCTGGATCACCCGCTCCATCCCGAGGGCGAATCCGATCGCCGGGGTCGGGGGACCGCCGAGCGCTTCGACGAGGCCGTCATAGCGGCCGCCGGCGGCGACCGCGTTCTGCGCCCCCAGTTTGTTCGTCGTCAGCTCGAAGGCGGTCTTCGTGTAATAGTCGAGTCCCCGGACGAGATGCGGCTGAAGCTGATACGGGATCTGGAGCTGCTCTAACCCTTCACGAACCGCTTTAAAGTGGTCTCGGCATTCGGCGCAGAGGTGGTCGATCGGGGAGGGGGCGTTCCGCGTAATCTCCTTACAGCCGTCTTTTTTACAATCCAAGATCCGGAGCGGGTTGGTCTTAAATCGCCGGTTGCAGTCCTCGCAGAGCTCCGGAAGATACTGCTCGAAGTAAGCCTGAAGCGCCGCGCGGTAGGCCGGCCGGCAGGCCGGACAGCCGAGCGAGTTGATCTCAAGCGTGAGGTCGCCGATCTGAAGCCGCTCGAAGAAGTGGGTCAACAGTGAGAGGAGCTCGACATCCTGGCGCGGATCGAGGTCGCCGATCACCTCCGCCCCGGTCTGATGAAATTGTCGGAGCCGTCCCGCCTGGGGCCGCTCGTGCCGGAACATCGGGCCGAGATAGTAGAGCTTGATCGGGCTGCCATAGTGGACCGCGAGGTTGTGTTCCAGATAGGCCCGCACCGTCGGGGCGGTCCCTTCCGGCCGAAGGCTCACCTTTTTTTCGTCCCAATCCTGAAAGGTATACATCTCTTTTTCGACGATGTCGGTCGCTTCGCCGATGCTCCGGGTGAAGAGCTCGGTCGCTTCGAGGATCGGGGTGCGGATCAGCGAGAAGCCGAAGGCGGAGAAGGTTTCATGCGCGATCGATTCGGTCCACTTCCAACGCTCGGCCTCTTCCGGGAGGAGGTCTTTGAAGCCTTTGAGTAACGTATATTTGGCCATATCGAATTCCAAAAATGATGGGAACACTATAGCGCCGAGGTCGCTTCGAAGTCAAGGCGGCGCGGTCGGTTTCTCGATCGCTCAATCGTCGTTCCCGCGGCGTCGGGGGTTCACGCGCCGCGGGCCCGGCAAGGGGCGAGCGTCTGGAGCCGACCGGATCGGGTTGATACTGCGTCTGAGGATAAAAAAGAGACGGGGAATACTGAAAAGGTAAAAAGTCACGGAATGTGCGGTGCTTTTGCACGTCGTTCCCGGATCGGATCGTTATTTCTCATTCTCACTTTAAAATCTTCTTGCCTCCTCTTTCAACGGCGGGATATACTGACGCTTGGCATTTGTCCTTCCCTATTTATCTTGAGCGAGCTTCTATGTTGGACGGGAAATACCTTCTCCTTCTTCAGGTCTCCTTTTTCGAGGATCTTTCGTTGGAGCAGTTGGAGCGGTTGGTCCCTCTGTTAAACGAGGGGACTTACCGAAAAAATGAGGTCCTCTTCCGGGCGAACGATCCGGGAAGCACCCTTTTCATCTTGGGGTCGGGGCGGGTCAAGGTGACGCTGACCGACCGGCAGGGGAAAGAGGTGATCCTCCGTCTGCTTCAAGCCGGCGAGATCTTCGGGGAGATGGCGCTGCTCGACGGCTATCCCCGGTCGGCGACCGTCACCGCGCTGGAGAAGAGCCATGTCTACATGCTCGAGCGGGAAGCGTTTCTCCGGTTCATTCAGGGGAATCCGCACTGGTCGTTGAAGATGCTCGCCACGATGAGCCGGCGGCTTCGAAAGGCGAACGAGCGGATCGGCGCGGCGATCTTCTCCGATGCCTACGGGAAGGTCAGCCGCGTCCTCCTCGATTTGATTCCGGAAGGGGAGTGGCGGCGGGCGGAGGGGGTGCAGCTTCATATGAAGCTGACCCGGCAGCAGCTGGCGGCGATGGCCGGCGTGACCCGCGAGACGTTTATCCGCATATTGAAGGAATTCGAGCGGGCCGGCGTGATCCGGACAGAAGGAAAGCAGATTATTATTTTGAAGCAGGCCGATCTCACTCGCGAGGCTTTGTGATATACTCCTAGATGGTATATAACTTTATGTTATCTAGGATGTCGTGCCGGTATTATCCCATTCTCGCCGTTTCTCTCTTCTCCCGTTTCTTCTGTTTCTCTTTCTTCCCCTGTTGGCCCAGTGCGCCGGAGGGGCTTCTTCTCCTCCCGCTCCTTTATCCGAGGTGACCCTGACCCCCGCGTCGCCTCCTTCCTCTTCGCAGACCGATTTGCCGCCCGGCGCGGAGCCGGTCCGCGCGCCGCAGCTTCGGCAGACGTTGGCGGGGGGAGAGGAAGGATGGCTCTCCTCTCCGGCCGTCGCCGACCTCGACGGCGATGGGAAAATGGAGATCATCGCGGCGCGCGACGGCCTTCTCTTTGTCTGGCATGCCGACGGCACCCTTTTCTGGAAAGCCACTCACGGTCTCGCGGCACAACCCTCGCCGACGCACGTCAGCGGCCGGATCTGGGGCCCGCCGGTGGTCGTCGATCTCGACGGCGACGGCCGGCCGGAAATTGCCGTCGGCAGCCATCAGGAGACCCTCACCGTCTGGAACGGGGACGGAACGTTGAAGGCCGGCTGGCCGAAGGTGCTCGGGAGCGATTCGGAATCGGGGAACCGGGAGATCCGGGCGCTGGCGGCCGGGCTTCTTGAAAACGGGAAGATGGGGCTGCTGGCGGCGCGGACCCGGCAGACCAAAGTGCCGGTCGCCTTTCTCTTTGATGCCAAAGGGGTGTTGTTTCCAGGCTGGCCGCAGCTGTCGGCCCTCGGAGGATGTCTTCTTCTTCCGGCCTTGAATGCCGACTGCTTTGAGGCGGGGACCTACAATCAGAATGTCGGGATCGCCGACCTCGACGGCGATGGGAAAAATGACCTCCTGATCAGTTACGACAATGCCTATATCGGCGCCTACCATGCCGACGGGGGCCCGCTCGGAACCTCTTTTTCCGCGCGGCCCTTCTTCCCGGGGGTGCCGGGCTTTCATGATCCGGCGTTGGCGGCGCAGGGGTGGGGGCCCGATGGGGCAGATCGCAGCGAGTTCACCGACTCCCCGCCGGTGGTCGCCGACCTCAACGGCGACGGCACCCGCGCGCTGATTCTGGTCGGAGATCATGAACGGGCCGGGATTACGACCATTTTGGGGAATTCGCTCTTTGTCTTCAAGAAAGATGCGACCCGCTTTCCCGGATTCGAGCGGCCGTTTGAGACCCGCCGCTATCATTCTCCGTTGATCACCGACGATCCGGCCGGGACGAACATCGTCGATGTCGAGCCGGCGCCGGCCGTCGCCGATCTCGACGGCGACGGAAAAAAGGAGATCGTCTTTCCGGCATACGACGGCGTCCTCTATGCAGTGCATCCCGACGGAACCCTCTTCTGGCAATATTCGTTCGCCGATGCCGGAACGCGCTTTGCCACCGAGCCGGTGATCGCCGACCTGAACCATGATGGGATTCCGGAGATCCTCTTTGCGACGTATGAAACGACGCCGGGAAAGGGGGCGCTGGTGGTGCTCAGTCATTCGGGGGCGGAGCTGGCCAAAGTCCCGCTGCCCGGCCGGGGGGCGATGGCGGCGCCGACCGTCGCCGACCTCGACGGCGATGGGGAGCTGGAGATTCTCATCAACCTGAAGGATACGACATCCGACGGCGGGCTCCAGATCTACACTGTTCCCGGATCGAAGACGAATCTCCTCCCATGGCCGACCGCCCGGGGCAACTTTCTCCGGAACGGCGACGCGACCCGTTAAAGGTTTCTCTTTACTTTTGGTGCGGAGATAGGCAAAATAGTCTCTTCAGCGGACTGTTTTCAATTTAAGTTCAATTTTTTTTTCATCGCCATTCCGGTGTAGGCGGAATCCAGTGACCTTCCTGTAGTTTTCCTGGATGCCCGCTTTGACGATGCTTCCCATCCAAAGGGTGGAGCGATCGTCACCAAGCGAAAGGGTTTTTCCATGCGTACGCGCCTCCAGCGCTTCGCGCGGCTTCGCCGGCAGACCGGACAGACGCCTACTTGACAGAAAACCAATAATATACAGTAGGCGGTAATACCTTGCCCGGCAGATCGTTCCACCTCCTGCTGAGGCGTTTTTCCAATCATACCCTAAAGCTGAAGTCAAGGCGTGCATCTCCCGGGGGACTATCCTTCGGGTGAAGACGCCATTAAAATGAGGGCTTTGTGTCCACACACCCAACCTTGGAGGTTTATTGATGTTTGCAATCAATCCGGTTCGAAGAGCATTTATCGGTCTGCTGTTTTCACTCAGTTTTTCCCTTTGGGGTTGTGCCGATGGTTCCTCTCCTTCCCCCGTGCAACAGGTTGCTTCCGGCGACGGCATCGTTCCTGCAGCGCAGACCGGCAATCAAACCCCTCCCATCAATGGTCAAGATCCCCTCTCTACCGAACCGGCCGCCCAGGGCGCCACACCTGCTTCCGTGGTCGCTCAAGCGGTCTCTCCCATTCTGGCGGTCCAAGCTCCCAAGCTCGTGAAGACATTGGTGGGAAGCGGATATGATGAAGGGTGGATGAGCTCCCCCGCGATCGCCGATCTCGACAAAGACGGCTACCCGGAGATTATCGCCGCCCGCGGACGCACCTTGTATGTATGGCATTCGGATGGGACCCTCTATTGGAAGGGGCTGGCCGCCACCACCGGACGGATCTGGGGTCCGCCGGTCGTCGCCGACCTCGATGCCGATGGACGGCTGGAGGTCGCCGTCGGCAGCCATCAAGAGCGGGTCTCCGTCTGGCAGTGGAACGGCGCCGTCAAGCCGGGCTTTCCCAAAGTGCTTGGCGGAAACACCGAGATCCGGGCGCTGGCCGCCGGCGTGATCAGCGCCGACGGGAAGATGGGGCTCCTCGCCGCGCGCACGCTCGTGAAGCCGATCGCATTTTTAATCAACTCCGCCGGCGCAATCATGTCCGGCTGGCCGCAGCTCTCCGCAACCACCGGCTGTAATCCCAAGGTGACCTGTTGGGAAGCGGGGGCGTACAATCAGAATGTCGGGATCGCCGACTTCGACGGCGACGGCAAAAACGACATGATCATCAGCTATGATACCGCCTATAACGGCGTCTTCAAGATGAACGGCGTTCCCTTTTCTACCGCGGCCTACTTCAAACGCCGCTATTTTTCAGGCGTTCCCAACTTTCATGACCCGAACTTGGCGATTCAGGGATGGGGTCCCGATGGCGCCGATCGGAGCGAGTTTACCGACTCTCCCCCGGTGGTCGCCGACCTCGATGGCGATGGAAAGAGAGAGCTGATTTTAGTGGGAGATCATGAGCAGGCCGGCAACACCACCAATCGGGGCAACGCGCTCTTTGTTTATCATTCGGACGCCAGCCGTGCCGCCGGTTTTCAATATCCGTTCACCACGGGGATGCCGCTCGTCTATGACGACCCCGGCGCCAATATTCTTGACGTGACCCCCTCCCCGGCGGTGGTCGATCTCGATGGGGATGGAAAGAAGGAGATTATTTTTCCGTCGTACGATGGAAATATGTACGCCGTCCATCCGAATGGAAAGCTCTTCTGGAAGTTCTCCTTTGCCAACAACGGCGCCCGGTTTGCTTCGGAGCCGGTGGTGGCCGACCTGAACAAAGACGGCCTTCCCGAAATTATCTTCTCGACATATGAAACGACCGCCGGAAAAGGGGCGTTGGTGGTTTTAAACCGGCTGGGGCAGAAGGTGGCGCAGACGCCGCTTCCCGGACGGGGGTCGATGTCGGCGCCGACCATCGCCGATGTCTACCGCAACGGCGAGTTGGAGGTGATCGTCAATTTGAAAGACAATGCGGTCACCGGGGGGGGAATTCAGATCTACAGCATCCCCGGCTCCAAGACCAATCAGATCCTCTGGCCGACCGGCCGCGGTAATTATCTGCGCAATGGAGATGCGACCCACTGATCAGGGAGAGGGGAGTGGGTTTTCCTGTCAATGGGAGACCCACTCCCTTTCGTAAGATTAGTAGGGGCGTTTGCGATGTGAAGGGAGGCATGGTTCTATTTTGCTCCTGCATTGAATCCACCTCCAATATTTGTTCGCTCACAGTTGACAGAACCCCCCGGTCTGCGATAAGATTTCCAACGTTTCGACCTTCCGTATGCGGGAATAGCTCAGCGGTAGAGCATCGCCTTGCCAAGGCGAGGGTCGCGGGTTCAAATCCCGTTTCCCGCTCCAGTTTTTCAAAGATTTAGAAAGTCGCCTCACCTTGAGAATCCTCGTGGAATGAACCCTAAAAACGAGACAATCCCATCATCACAAGTTAGCTCAAACAAGGCAGACGGCTTTGGGAAGTAAGCCGAAGGCCCCAGCGGTTAGGTATCCAGGAATAGATTCCGACTCCGCGTTCTCTTGCCCATCCTTTCATCGATGAACTCAAGATAGAGTGCCTCCCTCAACGGTATGCTCGTTTAATATATATCCATGCGATGTTTCCCCGATTTCAGCGATGTGCCGGCCGTCTTGACCGCTGCAGTGTGAAGCAGTCACCTCCTTCTCCATCGTCTAAAGGTATTGGTCTTCCGATTCCGATCATCATTCTGCCAATCTTTCCTTCACACAAAATAAAGGCACCGGTCCTGAAACAGGAACACCGGTGCCTTTATTGAAGATCGAGAAAAAAGGATCGTTTACATCATCCGTACCACCCCTCTCATCACCTGCCTGGCACAGAGGTAGAGACCGGGGTAAACGGTGCCTCGACCCTGCGGGCGGTAAAGTTGTCGAACCAGGTGGTGGCAGGTCCGGACGCAGAGGCGCGGATGCCTGAGAAATCTCCCTTTGGTAGAGAAGCGTCCACCGCTGTGAACAGGGGGGCACTCTCATCCTGGAAGAAAACCGCCAAGCCGGTGCCTTGGACCACCAGGCGAAGCCGATAATAGGTATTGAGCTGTAACGGCTGGCTGGCCACCCCGATGCGTGTGGTGACCCCATTGACCGTTTTGAAGAGGGCGATATTTTGCAGACCGGCATCGAGGCGCAGCCGGTAGAAGTTGCCGGCATCTGACCAGCGGGCCATGAGGCCGCAGGCGGTATCAGGGGCTGTCACTTTACACTGCACCGTGATATCTTGATCCGGCCCGAGGATTTGGTTAAAGACCGCCGCCTTATTTCCAGCATTGGTATTTCGAAGCTGATTGGAGAAGATCTCTAAACCCGACAGATATTCATTCCAATCGAGCCCCAGGTTGCTCGAGTTGGCGCGAGAGAAAGGATCAGAATAGGGGGTGACGACATCGAAATTATCAAACCAGACCGCGCCGGGTGAAGTGCTAAAAGACCGAATGCCTGTCAGATCTCCTGTCCGCAATGAGCCGTCCGTCACGGAAATTAAGGGATTACTTTCATGATTTAAGAAGACCGACAATACGGCGCCTTCTACCACCAAGCGCAGATGATAATAGGTATCGATCTGAAGCGGGCGCGTCGCAGCGCCGAGAGAGTTGGTGACGCCATTGACGGTTTTATAGAGGGCCACATTTCCTTGACCGACATCGATTCGGGCGCGGTAGAAATTGTTTCCGTCGGTCAATCGCGCCATCACGCCGCAGCTGTTTCCGGGAGCCATCACCTTACAGTCAACGGAGACGCTCTGGTCGGGCCCAAAGGCCCGCTTGTAGGTGGCCGACTCATTTCCGGCGGTGACATTGCGCAGTTGCTGATTGAAGATTTCGAAATCCGGCTGATATTCATTCCAGTTAACACCGAGCTGGGTGCCATTCGGTCGGTTAAAGACGTCGGTCAGGCCGAGATTCAATACTGAGAAGAAACCATCATTATGGCCGTTGACCGTATCAAAGGCACCGGGCGTGGTTGGGAAGTCGGTCGAACCGGTAATGCCGCTCAGGTAGATTTGTTCGGAGGCATTGATCGCAATGGCAAAAGAAGCATCTTCCGAACCGCTTCCCCCGAGGAAGGTGGCGTAGAGCAATGCGGAGCCGGCGGCATTGAGCTTTGTTAGAAAAATATCATATACGCCATTAATCGTTGTGTCGAGTGCCCCGGGTGTTGTCGGAAAGTCAGCCGAGCCTGTATAGCCTGTTACATACGCCTCTCCGGAAGAATTGACGGCAATGGCAGTCGCCACCTCTGGGTCTTTTCCACCTAGAAAGGTGGAGTAGACGAGGCTGGAACCATTTACATTGATCTTCGCTACAAACCCATCGGGGGCGGCGTCATTGTTGGTTGATCCACCCTGGAAGGTGGTCTGATAAGCGCCTGGCGTCGTTGGAAATCCGACTGAGCTGGTCTGACCCGTGATATAAACCTGCCCTGAGGCGTCTACTGCGATGGCGGTGCCAAAATCATTACCACTCCCGCCAAGAAAGGTGGAATAAAGGAGGCTTGAGCCACTGGCATTTAGCTTTGTCACGAATACATCGTAGAAGCCCCCCTGATAACTCGTCTGATAGGCCCCGGGGGTCGTCGGAAAGTCAGCGTGGCCAGTATATCCGGTCAAATAGGCATTCCCTCCCCCATCGACTGCAATCCCAGAGATGTTGCAGTAGACGCCAAGGAAAGTGGAATAGAGCAGGGCGGAACCGGTCGAATTCAGCTTTGTTACAAAATCACCTTTTGCAGTGGTATTAAATGCGCCTGGAGTCGTCGGAAAGTCGAACGAGGGGGTTTCTCCAACAATATAGGCATTTCCGGAGGCGTCGATGGCGATGCCATGGGCGGAGCCGTTAGTGCTATTTCTAGCTAAAAAGGTGGAATAGAGAAGATCTGATCCAGCGGCATTTAACTTGGTGACAAAAGGCTTTATCGAGCCCACAACTGTAGAATTCGAAAACGCCCCCGGGGTCGTTGGAAAGTTGGCTGACCGGGTCCAACCGGTCACATAGGCGTTTCCCGCAGCATCTACGGCAATGCCAGTTGCTCCATCGCTTTCATTTCCTCCCAGGTAGGTCGAATAGAGGACAGTCGAGCCGGTGGGATCCAGCTTTGACACAAAGGCATCGCAGCAGCCGCCATTGAATGTTCGATCATAGGCACCGGGTGTGGTCCGAAAGTCATTGGATTCGCTTGTGCCTGTGAGATAAACATATCCTGAAGCATCCACCGCAATGCCATTACCTTGGTTTCTGCCGCTTCCGCCTAAGAAGGTCGAATAGCTGAGAATTGGATCGATGATCAGTGCTTTTGATTGATCATAAGCGGCCACCTGAAAGCCGATCCGGTTTTTCCCTTTCTGCACATAGCGAGCCGGGATGACCTCCCGCACGCCACTTTTCTCTTGATAGACCAGCGGCCGGTGGAGGCGGACCTCCTCGCTGCCGACTTTTAGAATGAGATCTCCTTCAGAATTGATCTGTAACTTGTCTGAGCCTTCAAAGCGCAGTCCGATCTTCTTCGGGTCGGCTCCCGGCGCGACGACGAAATCATATTCCAACTGACGTTGATTGCCGTAGTAAACCAGATCAATGCCGGGATAGACATTCTCATAATGGACCTTCTCATAGGTGGTGACCCCCTTTGTCCATCGAGCGGGGTCTTGCCCAATCAGGTAGTTTACCTTCCCGGGCAGTCTTTCTTCTCCCGTGATCTTCGGGTGAGGAGCCGCCCCGATCAGCCGCATCTTCAAGGTGGCCGTCTCTGTTTTATTGGTTACCTTCTCTCTGGGGTCCTTGGGAGCTTCCGAGGCTTTCGTCAGTGTCAGGATAGCGTCGGTGTGAGTGAGGTAGAGGATATATCCTGCGCCTCTGGATAAAAACTGAACCGCCGGATCGCTCTGTCCGGTATTCGCCTCAAAACTCAGGGGTAGCTTGCCATATGAGGAGAGGAGCTGTTGTCGAACATCGGAGGGAGGTTGAGAAGAGGTTGAATCGAATTGGATTGCGGCATAGACCGGTGTGGCAACCATCAACATCAAAAGAATCTGCAGACGAATGGAAAGCTTCATCGATCATCCCCCTGGTATATTGCAATTAAGTTGCAAAAAGGTTCAAAGCGCGTCTAACTTAAAACCCGTTCCTCTATAGGTTTCGTAGCTTGATTCCGCGAGCGATTTATTCGGATCGGCACTAGGGGAGATGTTTAAAATGTGCTCCAATAGCGGCGGCGTTAATGCATAGAGATAGAAAGGCTTATTTCCAGTATGGAGTAAACCGCGAAAGGGATAAATAGGGAGAAGACGACGGTTTGGAATAGCTTCAACGCGAACGCATCTCATGAGGATTGCAATTAAGTTGCAAGCGAAGGTCAATACGGTGAAGGGAGATAAAACAGTCGACCAAAGGTTAGAGTAATGAAGAGAAGGAATGAAAACCAAATACTTCTGGGGGTTGGGGGCTTTCATGGAGGCTTGTCCCTGAAAGGGATTCTCAGCACAATTAAGAAAATATCCTAGATTAAAGCAAGAAAGATGCCTTCATATAACCTATGCATGGCGAACTCATATTTATGAAGCAATTGGCGTTTGGAATAGACCCGACAATGCGACCTCCATTGGTAAGAATCGAGTCGGGCAGCTCCAAGAGTACGATGCCCCGCCATCCCTATTTGCATCGCTCCCTTTAGTGACATGCTCGTCTGTCGGAGCGTTATCCAACGTACCCTCTTTTCTCTCTCGCCCTTGCAGGGGGTGAGAATGTTATAATCGACTCACCTACTAAACCTGGGTTGCTCCGATGAAACGACTCACGTGGGTCTTGCTTTCGATTTTCTTCGTTCTCTCTCCCGATCTCCCCGCCTCGGCGATCCCGCCCTGTCCGCCGAAGGGGGAGGGGGGAGATCCGGCGCTGAATCGGTTGAAGAACCGGATCGATGCGCCCGCCACCTATGAGATGATGACGGTGGCGCAGTTTTTAGAGACATTGACCCCGAACCTTCATGCCGCGAAGGATCGGAGCGATTTCTCTCTCGCACACCGGCTCTATGTCGATCGAAATGAGGCCCGCGGAATTACGCTCGAAGGGTATCTGCTGCATGCAAAGCAGGCCGGTCCGGAGGGGGTGAATTGCTATTCTAAAACGCGGCGGGATTTTCTCCTCTGGATCGGAGCCAAACATCCGATGACCCTCAAAGAAGCCGAGGCGATGCGACCGGAAGGGGTGCGCGTCGATGCCACCCCGGCCGGGCAGCATCAACACAAAAGCTGGCGTCTTCACACGCTGAAGCAATGGGCGAAAGAGGGGACCCGGATCCGGGTCTCGGGCTGGGCGCTGTATGATTCCGAACATCCGGGCGATGTCGGCAAAACCAGGGGATCGCTCTGGGAGGTGCATCCTGTGACGAAAATAGAAATCTGGGATGGAGAGACGTGGAAAGAGCTGTAGCCGGCGGCTGAATTTTTAAGATCAAAGCCGGGTTATTTATTGAAGCGGTCCCCGAGAAAAGCCCGCTGCATCCTCTTCGAATCAGCGTCATCGGCGCATTCGAAAAACGCGATAGCGAGAATCAGGAGCGAAGAAGCGGTGTCGATCGATCCTTACGGTCTTGAGCGAAGACATCAAAAGCTCGCCCCCTTGCCGGTCTTTCTAAGAAGAGTCGCGGTGAGTCTCTTGATTGCAGCGGCGTTGGCCTCTGTCGCGCTCTGTATCGGGATCGCCGGCTACCACTGGATCGCGGATCTTCCTTGGATTGACGCTCTGTTGAATGCCTCCATGATTCTCGGCGGGATGGGACCGGTCGACCCGCTGCTGTCCAAGAACGCCAAGCTTTTTGCAGCGGCCTATGCGCTGTTCAGCGGACTGATCTTTATCGGCGTGATGGGAATCGTCTCCGCGCCCCTCGCGCATCGGATGCTGCATCATTTCCATATTGATGAAAATGATTTGAAGAATCGCCGGGATAAGAAGTGAGGTTATCTCAATCCCATCTTCTGAAAGCGCGCGAGGAATACCAACAGAATCAGCGCGGAGGCCATAAAGAGAAAGGTCGGGGATAACGGAACGGGAGAGGGTGCGTCTAATTGAAAAGCCATGTCGATCACCGGCCGGCCTTCATTGTCCACGGCGGCCTGCCAGGGACCCTCGACCGGATCGATAAAGCTGCGCTGAATCCCATCCGTCGTGGCAGAGGATTCCCAGAGCCAGGCCTTTGGACCCCGGTCGTTAAAGATACTGATCCAATAGAGATCATTCTTTTGGATCGTGAGCGGCGTCGAAAGGGTCGTCGAATATCTGAACTCCGGGTTCAGTCCGAAGATCTCTTCTCCGGTGGAAATCTTGATGGCGCTGCCGCCGATCGAATAGCTCTGTAGGAGAGAACCCGGTTTCCCGGCGGTGTCGCTATAAAACCGGAGGGTGAAATTATCGGGACCCGAGGGATTGAAATATCCCCCCCACCAGGTCACCCGTCCAATCTGCGCCGATTGCTTGGACCCAAAATTGTCGGCCACCACAATGAGCGGCGACACGGAACCGGGCAGTGTAAATCCGGAGGTGGCGCCGCCTCTCTGATCGGGCAACTGTTGAAAAAGGATCTCCTCTGCATCGACCTTCTTAAAAGATGCAATCAACAAAATGAAGCCGATAAATAGGACCGCGCCTTTTTCGATCCACCCCATCAGATCTCCCTTGAGAATTGGTCGTTGGATGAATGTATCTTTACACATTGAAAACGAAACAGCTTCTCACACTTGGGAAAAGAACCGGGGGTAAATTATTAATCAGACCGTGAGATTAATATGTAATGAATTTAAATTGCAAGTGCAAAAACAATATGAAAGGGGTGAGGACTTCAACGCCAGATTGACGCATCTCCCTCTACAAAGCGGGTGCCGGTTTAATGCGGTCATGCAGCAGACCGTGGCCATCTTTGTATTGATTCCTGATTGTCCTGGGGATATGATCCGGGCGGCAAATCAGAAACAGTGTGAATTGTCATCATCGGACGATCATCTTATAAAGGGGACCTTTCATGAAGAGAATGATAATTTGGTTTGGGGGGGTCTTTCTCCTCTTCAATCTCCTCTTCCTCCGTCCTGCCGGCGCCGAAGGGGTGGCATTGGGCATCATTACCGGCGGGCAATATCTGAAAGACACGGAGAGTGACCGGATTGCCTATTTAATCGGGGTCATCGATGGAATTTCGATCGAGGCGTTCAAGGCCGCGAACAAAGCGCAGACACCCTGGCTGGCGACCTGTTTGGAGAATCTGGAAATCGCCGAAGTGAAAACCCTGTTTGAGAAGAGGCTCAATGCCGGAGCGGAGACCTTGCGCGCGCCCGCCGCATTGACCTTCCGCAATGTAATGGAGGCATTTTGCCAAAACCGAAATAAAGATTCAGCGAAATAAAAAGAGCGACCAGCCGCTTCTTGATCCTCCGATTCTGCGGCGCTTTCTTTTGACTTTTTCATGAAAGATGGACCCCGGTCGGCTTAAAGGGACCTCTCGCTGAGAGGTCCCTTTTTTTGTTGAACATCCGAAAAGAGGAATTGTAAGATATGGGCTCATCCCCAGCCGGATTATTCCTTCATTAAATCAGGAATGGTTCGTCAGCGGTCAACCCTTTGTTCTTGTTGATAGGAGTCCCTTGTGCCGACGCAAATTCTGATCGGGCCGATTGGAAATGAAGTAGCGCGCCCCCTGAATACGGATGTGGCGCTGCTGAGTTATTTTAGCCAGCGCGTTCATCAGATCGTTGATGCGGCCGCGAGCCAGACTGCGGGGGGAAGACTCGCCTCGGTCGACCGCTATTACCGGCAGGCCCTGATTTATCTACACGGCCTGGAATGGATGGTTTTATATGGTGAGATCGATCCGGAATTGAAAGAGGAGACGAAAGCCCAGATCGGGACCTTCATCAAAATGTTAGCCGAGATGCATTTGAGAGGAACGCTCAACAAACCGGAATTTGAATTACAATGAGGAAGAGATGAGCTTTTTAAAACATCAGGTTTTAGTCGGACTGGTGATGGTCCAAGCGATCGTCATCCTGTTTCTGGTTTTTAACGCAATCTTACTTCGGAACGATTTGATTTTTGCCGAAGGTCAGGTGAACTCTTATAAGAAAGCATTTACCCAAGAGTTGGAAAGCGCCGACCCGGAAGACCCCTTGCTTCGTGAACTGACCGATGAGAGAAATACGCTTTTGCGAGAGTATTCAGCAACCCATGAAGTCGCACGGACGTATGGGATCAAATCGGATCGTTCAAACTGAAAGTCCCGATCGTCCCGCGCCTCTGGCGTCAAAGCGACCGTCGGCGCGGTCGACCTCGGACCCAGAAATAGAAGAGGCTGTGCGGGCGGATGCAGCTGCATCCATCTCCATTTGACCGGCGCATTTTTCGAGGCGGCGGCACCCTCTTCCAAAGGGGGAATCGAATGATCAGGTCTGCTCCCCCGGCATTGCCGTCGGCGACGACCTGGGGGACTGGGCCGGTCCAATTTAACGCCGCCTATGCCTGCACGTACTTCACGTAAATCTCCGGCGAGCCGAACGATTTAATTTCGGCCTCAAGACGCGCCCGCTCTTCCTGTCCCTCCAGATCCGGCACCGATGCCGGAAGGAAGAAAGCGCGATCCTCAAAGATACCTTAACCCTTCTGGTGGTCGGAAAATGAGGCCGTGCGCTGCCAGCGGTGGCGCATGCCCCACCCGACCTTCTCCGGCGTCCTAAGAAAGACCCTTCTCCCGACCATCTTGATTCTCCTCAAGCGCAGGTGCTATCCTATAAAATAGTGGGTTAGATGTTTTCGGGCCTCCATGGCCCGACGTGGTTTTAAATTGATAGATTACTTCCTTTATGGGTTTTCCCGTTCTATCTATTCCCATGGTCATCACCTAAAATGAGCTCCGCTCTCGTACCGGAGTTGCTACTTATGGGGGAGAAAATCTCCCGTTCAAAAAGGATGGAAGGAGACCATGGATGGGACGTCGCATTCTTGTCGCGGATGACAATATAGATACCCGGCAGATCCTCAGGGCCCTCTTAACCCGCTCCGGCTACGATGTCTTCCTTGCGTGTGATGGGAGAGAGGCGCTCAACGAATTCGAGCGGGTCCACCCCGATCTGGCTTTGATCGACGTCATGATGCCGGAGCTGAGCGGCCTGGAAGTCTGTCGCGCCGTCAAAAGCATTCCCCACCTTCGCTCGGTTCCGGTCGTCATCATCACCGCGAAAACCGATGCCTCTCTCAAAGAAGAGAGCCGCTCCGCCGGGGCAGACGCGGTCTTGATCAAACCGTTTAATCCGAGGGAGATCGTCGGCACCATTCGAAAATACTTCCCCCCCGGTTCTGAAGAGAGGAACTGATTCAACCCAGCCGGAATTCAATCGCCCGGTCTTCTGAAACCCATTCGATGAAAATCGTCTGATGAAATGAACGTGAAGGAGTCCAGATGTCGGATCGAATTTTAATTGCGGATGATCATCAGGAGACGCGTTCGCGTCTGACGGCGCTTTTGACAGCCGCCGGGTATGAAGTGATTCTTGCGGCCGATGGGCGGCAGGCGGTGGAGAAGGCGAAAAAAGATCGGCCCGATTTGGTCCTGCTCGATTTGAAGTTACCTGAGAACGACAGCCTCGACGTCTGCGACACCCTCAAAAGCCTTCCAAAGTTTCAGTCGACCCCCATTTTGATCCTCACCGATCGGGCCGAGATCCCCTCCCAAGAAAAGAGCCTGAAGCAGGGGCCGGGCGAGTTGATCCCGGCGAAGTTTCATCCGACCGATCTGCTCGTCAAAGTACAGGGCTGTCTTCACAAAGAGCGGCCCCGCGTCTCCAACGCGTAGTTCCCCCTCGGACGGCATGAACATCCGTTAACGACAAGGGAGAAACACCGTTAGGGTCGATCCTTTCCCCACCTCGCTTTCCGCCCGGATGCTTCCCCGCAGCAGGGTGAGGAGCTGTTTGACGATCGTCAGGCCCAAGCCGACCCCGCCGAATTCGCGCGTGTTGCTTCCATTGGTCTGATAAAACGGCTCGAAGATCTTCCGGAGCGCCGCCTCCGAGATGCCGATGCCGGTATCCCGAATTGAGATTTCAGCCCCTCCTTTTTCAGGCACCGCCCGGGCGGTGACGCTGATCTCGCCGTTTTTCGTAAACTTGATGGCATTTGCGAGCAGATTGATAAAAATCTGACGGATCTTTCCCTCATCCGACTCAAGAGTAAGAAGGGCGGACGATACATTCAGCCGAAGGAAAATGGCTTTCTGCTCGATCAATGGCCGCAAGTCGGTGATCAATTCGCGAAGGAGCGGGACGAGGTCCACCGTCTCGGTCTGCACCTCTCGGTTTCCCGATTCGAGGCGGGCCAGGTTGAGAATGTTGTCGATCAGCCGAAGGAGGTCCGCAGCGTTTCGTTGCACCCCTTTCAGCGGCATTTGCGCCTCTTCCGTCATCCGTCCATAAATGCCGTCGATCAACAGATCGGTGTAACCGATGATGGCGTTCAGCGGCGTTCTCAGCTCATGGGAGACGGTGGAGAGGAATTGCGATTTCATCTCGTTTGCCTCCTCGGCAGCCGCCGTCTTCTGCTCCAGCACTTCATAGCGGCGAATGTTCTCCATCGCGATGGAAGCGCTGTCGGCCAACACCTGAAGCAGCGCCACCTCCTCGGGGGTTGCCCGGTGCCGCGCCGCCCAGTAATTGCCGATCGCGCCGATTGGCGCGGCGGTCCGGATCGGCATAGATATCTTCAATCACCGCCGGCTGCCGGTGGAGCATCGCCCAGCCGGAGATACAGCTCGCCATCGGAAAACGCTTTCCCTTCCAGAGAGGGCCGATCGCCGCTTCGTCGGCATAATAGCAGAGATCGCCGTCGCGCAGGATGAAGCTCACCCCGTCGGCGCCGGTCAACTCCCGCCCGGCATGACGGACGATCTCCATGACCTTCTCCAGATCCCGCGCCAGCGAGAGGGTTTGAACCACCCGGATCAACCGGTCTTTCACATCGACCCCGTCGGCTTTTTCCCCAGTCCCATCGCTTCTCTCGCCCGCGCCGCGGGGGGAAGTCGGCGGGACCTTCGGCAATTCGCTCATGCGGTTATCCTAATATGGACTCCATTCCATATCGCCCCGCCAAAAAAAACCATCGACACGATCTCTGGCGATATGAGAGCGGGGCCGCCGTCATCCGAATTTTCAGTAGGTCGTTTTTTTTACCGTTATTTCTGATTCGAAGAGATCGGGTGTTGCAGGTTGGTGCTAAGAAATGCAAAGAGCATTCCAGAAATGCGTATTATAAAATACCGGTTCATTATTGCTTTCTCCAGCATGCACGCGCTGCGAGCGTGGGCGGAGGGATGCAAATCGTTTCAAAAAAATGCAAGAGGTTGCCGACTCTAAAAGCCGGTTGCATCGCAATCAATTTGCTGAAGCATTTCCCGGGATGTTTCAGTCGGGCATTAGAATTGGACGTCGATTTTCTCCCCCTTCGACGTCTGGCATTCTCCAGTCCCCCCGCCGCTTAGCCCTTTGGGAGGGTTCTTCAGGTCAAAGCGACAGCGCATCGTATCCCCTGGATTGCCGAAGAGGGTGGCGACCACCCTGTTGGAGTAGTTGGTCCGAAAGGCGGTGAAGTCGGGTGCGTTGATCCAGGGGCCTCCGTACGGACCCCAGTCGGTCCAGTAGGGAGGCCAGCCGGCCCAGTAGGGGGAGACGGCCCTCTCCTCCGTCGTCGAGGTAATCTGGACATAGGTTCCGGAGAACGACTCCCCGTTGGGAAGGGTGGTCCAGAGCATTCCGCCGTGACCGCTGCGGTCCGACTTGAAATGCATGATGACCGCCGTGTTCGCCTGAGCGGGAGAGGTGAGCTGTCCGTGCAAATCGCCCTGATGGGCGCAGTCGACCAGCGCGGTTGCGAGAAAAAGCATCAATCCCAACGAACGGGCCATTCCACGCATCTCACATTCCTCCCCACTTTAAATCGGAACCCTTTCCGCCGCGCCCCGGCGGGGACCGGCGGGTCGGTTCTTCTTCTTAAAGTAACACCGATGCGGCGGGACGTTCGGTGAAGCGGCTTACAAGGCGAGCCGGACCGGTTGAACGTCAACCCCAGCCGTGTTCTTTCAATGGAGCTCCTTTTTCCGTAGAATAACAGAGGAGCCCAGCCGGGGATGCGCTGAGGAGCGGTTTTTTATTATCGATATAAAAAATAAGGAGGGGGTCGATTGAATATGAAAGTCATTGAGCTCGAACGATTCGGCGGCCCCGAGGTGCTCCGGGTCGGGGAGCGGCCCCGCCCGGCGCCGGGAGAGAAAGAGGTGCTGATCGAAGTGCACGCCGCCGGTATCAATCGTCCCGATTGCCTTCAGCGCCAAGGGGCCTATCCCCCGCCGCCGGGGGCCTCCGACCTTCTCGGCCTGGAGGTTTCCGGAGTCGTTGTCGCCCGCGGCGCGAAGGTCACCCGTTGGAAGGAAGGGGATCGGGTCTGCGCCCTTCTGTCGGGCGGGGGCTATGCCGAATCTGTCGCCGCACCCGAAGGGCAGTGCCTTCCGATTCCGTCGGGTTTTGATTTCATCCAGGCCGCTGTCCTGCCGGAGGCGGTATTCACCGTCTGGACCAATCTCTTCGACAGCGGCCGGCTTCAAAAAGGGGAGGCCATTCTCATTCAGGGCGGCTCGGGCGGAATCGGGACCACCGCAATTCAGATGGCGCATCTCTTCGGCGCCCGGGTTTTCACCACGGTTGGAAAACGAGAATCTGTCGCGGTCTGCGAGCGGCTCGGCGCGGAACGGGTGATTCTCTACAAAGAAGAAGATTTCGTCTCGGTGGTAAAGCAGCTCACCGAAGAGAGAGGGGTCGATGTCATCCTCGATATCGTCGGGGGGCCGTATTTCCTCCGCAATCTGGAGGCGCTTGCGATGAAGGGCCGACTGGTTCAAATCGCCACCCTCCAAGGGGCGGCGGTGACGCTCGACCTTCGAAAGATAATGCTTAAGCGGCTGGTCGTCACCGGGTCGACCTTAAGGCCCCGCTCGGTGGAAGAAAAGTCGGCCCTCGCCGCGGCGTTGGAGAGGGAGGTTTGGCCGCTGCTTGATCGGGGGAAGATGAAGCCGGTTATTTATAGGACCTTTCCTTTGGAGAAGGCGGGGGAGGCGCATGCGCTGATGGAGTCGGGGGAGCAGATCGGCAAAATTGTTTTGGTGGTGAAATAAGACTTTGAATAGAGTCAAAAGGTAAAAGGGAAATCCTTCTGAGGGTTGAATCTGTTTGGAAATGCCTGAGTAGAGCCGTGCAAAAGAGAATACCCCCAAACCATCCGTTTCCCGCTTCCAACCCGCGCAAATTTTTAAGGAATATCGCCACACAGGTATGGTATGATCCGGCGATAGAGGAGGACCATCCAATGATTCAAGTGACTGAAGTGGCTAGAAAGAAGATCGATGCGCTGATCAAGGATCACCAGGAACAGAAGAAAACCACCGTCGAGGGGCTTCGCCTGACGACGAAGGGGGGACCGACGAAGGTCGAATATAGCCTTGCCTTTGTTGAGGCGGGGAAGGAAAAGGAAGGGGACGTCGTCACGGAGGCCGAGGGGCTGAAGCTCTTCATGGAGCCGCGCGACGCTTCCTTTCTGGACGAGGTCAAAATCGACTATATTACCACGCTCGATCAGACCGGTTTTAAGGTCGACAATCCGAAGGGGGTGATGCCGGCGCCCGCTCCTACGGAGGTCCCCGCCGATTTAGACAACCCGGAGGCGAAAGCGATCAAACACCTCCTCGACACGGAGATCAATCCATCGGTCGCCAGCCACGGCGGCGTGATCACCCTGGTCGGGGTGCGCGACCATGTCGCCTACCTCCGTCTCGGCGGCGGCTGCCACGGCTGCGGAAGCGCCGAGGTGACGTTGAAGCAGGGGGTGATCGTCGCCATCAAGAAAGCGGTCCCTGAGATCGTCGACGTGTTGGATGTCACCGATCATGCCGGCGGGAAGAATCCCTACTTCGCGGCACACAGATAATCATTTTTTAGAAAAAACCATTCGTCCATCATCCATCCCTGTCGCCGGTCAATGCCCTTCACCGGCGGCAGGGGACCCGCCTGCGCCGAAACAGTCCGTTTTCAGAACCCCCCCGTCTCAACGTAAAACGCTTCCCCTGCTCTCATCAACAGAGCCTTTTTTCTCTGTCCACTTTCCGTTTTTCCTTCTTCAGTCCCTTCATCTCCGACTGGCCTACTCCAAACTGAGGAGCGGTTCCCTCCCATCCGCTTATTGCAGTCCGGAGGCGATAAGATTGAGAGGGAACCGACCTTTTAAACAAATTTATTCCAGGAGGGAGCCATGGCAGAAAAAGGGGAAGCGAAGGTGACGATCGATCCCGAGGAGATCCGCCGGTGGGCCGAGGTGCGCGGGGGAAAGCCGAAAGAAAATAGGGACAAGAAAATAGGGACAGGACAAGAAAATAGGGACAAAGAAAATAGCAAAAATATAAAAAATAAATATAAAAAATAGGGACAGACACTATTTATTGACAAATCATTTTGGATGTTGTAATGATCTTGCATGCCAAGAATTGCCCGAATCGTTGTGCCCGGCCACGCTTACCACGTTACCCAAAGAGGGAATTATCGCCAGAAGATTTTTCGGAATGACGAAGATCGTTTAAAATACTTATCGTGGATTGGCGAATACAGCCGTAAGTATCGTCTATCGATATGGGCCTATTGTTTGATGGATAATCACGTTCATTTTATCGTCCAGCCGCAAAAAGAGGACTCATTAGCGAAGGTATTCAGCGTGGCGCATATGCGATATTCCCAATATTTCAATAAGGAGGGGAGCGCTTCTGGGCACTTATGGCAGGGGCGGTTTTACTCCTGTCTGCTCGATGAGCCGTATTTGATGGCGGCGATGAGATATGTTGAGAGGAATCCGGTGCGTGCCAAGATCGTCAAAAAGCCTTGGGGGTGGAAGTGGTCCAGCGCGGCGGCTCACATCGGCGGAACAGAGGGTCAAGAGTATGTCGTCGATCTTAAAGATTCACTCGGCATTTCCGCGAAGTCATGGAGGAAATATATCGGCTCGGAGGAGAACGCGGCGGATGTGGAAGCGATTCGAAGGAAAACGATGGTAGGGCGACCGCTCGGAGAAGAAGGATTTATTCGGAGGTTAAGCCAGAAACTCGGCCGAGCGATAACCGTTTTACCGAGGGGAAGGCCCAAGAAAACACTAAAATAGTGTCTGTCCCTATTTTTTTTCTATTTTCTTTCTATTTTCTTTCCTATTTTCTTTCCTTAATAGTCTTGACTCTCGGTTCTGGGGTTTTGTCTCTTCAAACAAGATCAAAGGAAAAGTATCGATGATCTACTGGTCATGGGATTCGGGCCTCGGGTCTGTTCGGTGGGATCGGGTCGGATATCCCGTATCGTAAAAGTGGGCATTTAAAAAAGGATTTGAGCGCTTCAGGTTAATGTCCTTCGCTTGAACCCTCATCAGAAAGAGATCCCCCTTCAGCCTTAAAAAAAGTCAGCTCCCATCGGTCCGCAGGGAGATCATTCCGAAGAATGTAAATGTTCCGATCCTCTGCGCGGACCTTAAAGTAGCGGTGATCGCGGCCGAACCACCGGTCGAGCACCTCCACCACCGCGATCCGCTGCGCGCCGAGGAAGAAGGCCCGCGGGACCTCATCGCCATACTTATCGACCTCAGATTCTACCGACAATTCCATTCACATGCCGTTCCGCCCACTTGAGATCAGGCGGCCTTCGTCGTCGCCGTCAGCATCGACCGTGCCTGAGCGGAGAGGAGATCCCGTCCAAAGCCGGGGATATTGTGGATCTCTTCCACATTGATAAACGGTCCATGCTGATTGCGGTAATCGATGATCATCTGCGCCCGCCGTTCATCGATACCGGGCACCTGCATCAGCGCCTCTTTATCGGCGGAGTTGACATCGATCATACCCGCCCCGCTCTTCCGATTCCGGACCTTGTACCGCCATGACACACCTCCTTTAGTTTATATTAATAGAATTGATGACCTGCCGAGATCAATTTCAAATGGAATACCGCCCGGCGGCTCTTAATAAACTTCTTCTTTCATCGAGGCTCTCCGCTTGCCGTGCAAAAGAGAAGGCGGTGAGGAGCAACACAGATCCGACGCAAGCGGCATGAAAGGTTATCGGATCCTTTACGGTAAGCCCTGCGAGGGACCGAGAGGAAGATGCCGGCGCAGCCAATCAACAACAAGAAGGTAGACCCTGTCCGCCGCTTCGTCGAGACCATGCCGGGCTCCTTTGATAATCTGGAGCGCCTTCGTCTCTCCGGCGCGACGACAGGTGTCGATCGAGCAGAAGGGGGGAAGAACCTCGTCGTCGCTGCCATGAATGAAGAGAATCGGACGGGGGGCGAGGTCGCCGACCCGGTCGGTCCCATCACTTTGCGTGGAGAGGGCGATGACGGTCGCCACCTCCGGCGCGACCGCCCCCGCCGTGAGGACCACCGCGCCGCCGAAGGAGTGGCCGACGAGTCCGATCCGGGAGAGGCCTTGCTGCGCCAATAACCGAATCCCGGCGAGAAGATCGTGGACCGACTCTTCCAGCTCGGTCGGATAACGAAAGGCGACCCGAAGCGTACTCACCTTCTCTTTTATTAATGCTTCACCCAAGCGGGGATAAAGGCCTCGGGCCGGCGTATCGAAATCTCCCCCGACGCCGCCGACGAGGACCACCCCGGCCGTCGGATGCGCGGCGTCATAAAGACGCATCGGCACCGCTCCCCGGGGGGTCTTCACCAACCATTTTCGGTAGTGATCCTCTCGACCTAAATCATCGATCTCTTTTATCTCCGGTTGAATAATTCGAGCTGCCATGCCGACCTGATCTCCTCCGCGCCGAGTCCTCTGCTCGGCGAACCACCCTCGACAGGGGACCGGTCAAAAGAAAAAGCATCCCCAACACTTCAATCATTTTAGAAGGTTTCCCGAATCGCTCGCAAGGCGGTCTGAACACCCCCTTGCTTCGCGCCACCCCGGCCTGTAAATGTAAGGTTTATTACAGTCGGCGAAGCCGGAAAGGAGATAAAATATTCGATATCGATTTGGGGAGGGCGGGAAGAGGATGCTCGTTTTGAGGCCCAAGATGATATCGGAGACGATGAATGAAAACGCGACGGGATTTTTTGAAGCTGAGCGCCTCGGTCGCAGGCGCGGCGGCGGGGTTGGCCATGAATGAAGGGGGCGGGGAGCCGACCCTGGTTGCGCAGACGCCGGTGTTTCAAACCCCGAAGTCGGTTCGCAAAGGGGAGATGCTTTATCGGACCCTTGGCCGGACCGGCGAGCAGGTTTCCGTGATCGGGCTCGGCGGATATCACATCGGCGATCCTGATGAACAGGAGGGGATCGGGATCATCCGCAAGGCGATCGACCATGGCGTCACCTTTATGGACAACTCGTGGGACTACCATGACGGTGGGAGTGAGGTCCGGATGGGAAAAGCGCTGCGCGACGGCTATCGAGAGCGGGTCTTCTTGATGACGAAGATCGACGGCCGGACGAAAGAGGCTGCCGCCAAACAATTGGACGAATCGCTCCAGCGGCTCCAGACCGATCGGATCGACCTGGTGCAGCACCATGAAATCATCCGGCTGGAAGATCCCGACCGGATCTTTGCCGAAGGGGGGGCGCAGGAGGCGTTGCTCGAGGCGCGCAAAGCGGGGAAGCTCCGCTACATCGGGTTCACCGGACACAAAGACCCGCTCGTCCATTTAAGGATGCTCGAGGTCGCGGAGAAACACAACACCCGGTTTGACACCGTCCAGATGCCTTTGAATGTGATGGATGCGCACTTCCGCAGTTTTCAAAACCGGGTGCTTCCGGTCTTAATCAAAAATCAGATCGGGGTGCTCGGGATGAAGTCGATGGGGGGAAAGATCATTCTGGAGAGCAAAGTGGCCACGCCGATGGAGTGCCTCCATTATGCGATGAACCTCCCGACCTCGGTTGTCATCACTGGGATCGACGGCATGCAGATTCTCGATCAGGCGCTGGAGGCGGTCCGGACGTTTCAACCGATGGCGCCGGCCGCGGTGAAAGCGCTGCTGCAGCGGACCGCCGCGGCCGCCGCTGAAGGACGATATGAGAAGTTCAAGACCACCCCGGTTTTCGACGCCACCGCGCAATATCCAGAGTGGCTCGGCTAAAGGTACGATGAAGCGTCCACTGGCAAATAAAACGGAGAGCGCCGCGGAGATCGAGAAACGCCGGGCGCGAGAGAAGAAAGCGGCCGAGATCGTCGCCGCTCTAAAGAAGCTCTATCCTCAGGCGAAGACGATCCTTCGCCACGCCAATCCCTGGGAGCTCTATGTCGCCGTGGCCCTCTCGGCTCAGACGACCGATAAAAAGGTGAATGAGGTGACCGATCGGCTCTTTCAGAAATACAAGACGCTCGATGACTATGTGAAGGCCGATCCGGAGGAATTCGACCGGGAGATCAAGTCGGTCAACTTCCACCCGATTAAAGCCAAGAGCATCCTGAAGGCGGCGAAAATGGTGAAGGAGGTCTTCGGCGGGGAGGTCCCTCGGACGATGGAGGCGCTTCGAAGCATTCCCTTCGTCGGGCGGAAGACCGCCAATGTCATTCAATCGCAGGCCTTTGGGATCAGCGAGGGGATCGCGGTCGACACCCATGTGAAGCGACTCTCGCGGCGCTGGGGACTGACCGACGAGACCGATCCCGACAAGATCGAGCGGGACCTGATGGCGATTCTGCCGAAGGAAGAGTGGCCTCATTTCAACGTCCGCGTCATCAATTATGGAAGAGACTATTGCCCCGCACGGCCCCACCGCCACGAGGCCTGTCCGTTAAGCCGGTTTGGTTAAGCCGCTCGTGAGGTCCTCCGGGCCGAGTCCCTGCAGCGTCTGTTATCGCCTGTTCTATCCGTGACCCACGGGGCGCGTTTTCCGATTTGCTTCTGTTGATCGGGGAGCGGCTCCGTTTTGATCGCTTTGATTCCTAAGAATAAGGGTGACTCAACGACCTGATTGACAAGGGGTCCGATTTGAATTTAACTTGGAATTAAAAAGGCATCCATTGGTGAGGAGTTCTCCATGAGTGATTCTGTTCGTGTCGTCTGCCCGCACTGCACCGCCATCAACCGGGTTCCATCCGAGCGGCTCAGCCAGGGGCCGCGCTGCGGACAATGTCATCAGCCGCTCTTTAGTGGCCATCCGGTTGAGCTCGACGAAGCGGGCTTCGATCGGCAGATCGCCCAGAACGATCTCCCGGTGGTGGTCGACTTCTGGGCTCCTTGGTGCAGGCCTTGCCTCATGATGGCGCCCGAATTCGAAAAGGCGGCGGCGATGCTCGAGCCGAATGCGCGCCTCGTCAAGGTGAATACGGAAAAAGAACAACGCCTCGCGGCGCGCTTCAACATTCTCAGCATCCCGACCGTCGCCCTTTTTCAGGGCGGCCGGGAGGTCGCGCGCCAACCGGGCGCGATGAACGCAGCGACCCTGGTGAAGTGGGTTGGCACCCACACCGGCGGTCAACGTCGCGCGGCCTGAGTTTCTCGGGAGCGGTGGGAAGCGCGACACCCCTCGGGAGGATTCCGATTCGGATCACCCGGCCGGGTGCCCAACCGCTTTCCTCCGCTGCGTGCAACCGACCTTGCCGGGCTGAACGGACCGGTCCCCCGCTTTTTTCTTCTCTCATTTGACGAATCATCAATCCTTGCTATATTTACTAGGACGCGACAGATCCTTTTTGAGGATCATGAATCGAGAAGAGATCGGTTCAAAGCCGATTTGTTTCCCGTCTTTGTCGGATGATCCTTAATGAGAGAAGGACCCATGAGATTTAGGATCTATACCAGCCTCACCGTGATGATCGGTCTGTTGTGGATCGCTTCTTTCGCCGGTGCGCAGAACACCGAGATGAATCCGGCCGTTCAAGCGGAGTTGGAGAAGGAGAAGACGACGATTGCGTTCTGGGCGTCCAATCCGGTCATCATCAAGGAGGTCCAACAGCAGAATAAGAAAGGACCGATCTCCGGCCTCGATAATGCCAAATGGAAAAACACCCCCCCTTCCGATCCGCTCATCAAAACGTTTCAGGAGAACCCGGCTGCACGGTTTCTGAAGAGCAAAATCGAAGCGAAAGATTCGATCTTCACCGAGGCCTTTTTGAGCGGATCGAATGGGGAGAAGGTGGCCTTTGTGGAGAAGACAACCTATTACCTCCACAAGGGGATGCCGAAGTTTGAAGTCCCTTTTAGAAAAGGGTCGGCTTGGCAAGGAAAACCGGAATACGATGAATCGAGCCAAACTTATTCAATTCAGATCTCCACGCCGGTCTTTTCTGAAGGTGTGCCGATCGGTGTTTTAGTCGCCGGGGTCAGGTTGAGCGCGTTAGAGAAATCAACCAAAAAACCGTGAGCGGCCGAGACCGTTGCCGCTGAGAAGCGCCAGGCCGGCCTCTCTCATTCCTTTTTCTTCTCAGTCTAAACTTTGTCACCGCCTTCCGGTATTACGTTTTTAATGGGTGCCTGCGCAGCGTCAACGCACGTGCGGGTCGAGGGTCCCCGTCCGAATCACTCCCCATTCGTAATAAGTGCCTCCCTTTCGATCCATTCCTCTTTACAAAAAAGAAACTCTTTGTTAGACTTCGCAGCTGTTACCGATGGGACATCGCGCATGCGAACCTCTTGGGCACACGCAGCGTCAACTTTTAAGGGACGTCTCCTCCCGCCGATAGAAAGCCGCCTGTCTACATGCTGGTCGAACCGAATGAGATCCTAACAAAGAGAAGCCCCCGACAACGGACCCGGCCTTGGTTCGAGGTCCGCACCTCTCCGATCCATGGATCGGGGGCGTTTGCCGTCCGGCCGATTCCAAAGGGGACGCGCCTCATCGAATATACCGGGGAGCGGATCACCCATGAAGCGGCCGACGCCCGCTATAACGATTACGAGATGGAGCGCCACCACACCTTTCTCTTCAGCGTCGACGACCAGACCGTCATCGACGCCACCCATGAAGGGAACGATGCCCGCTACTTCAATCACGCCTGCGACCCAAACTGCGAGTCGGTGAATGAGGACGGTCGGATCTTTATCGACGCGATTCGCGACATCGCCGCCGGCGAAGAGCTTTTCTTCGACTACGCCTATGAGCGCGACGGAGAAGAAGATGCGGAAGATGAGCGGCGTTATGCCTGCCATTGCGGCGCGGCCACCTGCCGTAAAACCATCTTGGCCCCCCTCACCGAAGAGACCGAGTCTTAAGCGACCCTAAAATCCAAATCCCTTTTTCTGATGAAAGCGCTCACCCGACGGAAGCGACCCGCCGTCGGCGCACTTTCTCGCCTTCCTCCTTCTCTTTCCGGAACGCATCCCTTCGCCTGGTTTTGATCTCCAGAAGGTGAGGCGCTTCTTGCCGTCTGTTTTCCAGATCGTTCTCATCCGTTAAAACGGTTCTATCTTCTGTGACATTTCTAACGGTCGGATAGAGGACCGTTCCTATTCACTCAACCTTATCAAAAGAGGAGCGGGCAATAACTCATCCGAGTAAGTAGGGAATGTTACCTTCATGCAACCGGAAAAATATTTATAATGGTGAGGAAGCGAGCGGACCGAAATCCATTCGAAAAAAGGAGATCTCAGATGGCACAGAAAATGGAGCAGATGAGCGAAGAAATGGAGCAATGCATTCTCAATTGCCTCGATTGTTATCGCATTTGTCTGGAGATGATCAATTATTGCCTGGAGCAGGGAGGCCTGTTTGCGGCGCCGGGGCCGATCCGGCGGCTGCTCGACTGCGCGGAGATCTGCCAGACCTCGGCCGGTTTTCTGATCCGGCATTCCGATCTCCATCCGAGAATCTGCGGAGCATGCGCCGAGGTGTGTGAGGCGTGTGCGGCGGAATGTGCGCAGTTCAGCGATGATGATCAAATGGCTGCCTGTGCCGATATCTGCCGGCGCTGTGCCGCATCGTGCCGTAAGATGGCGGAGGGCCACAAGCGGGCGGCGGCCTAGGCCGGTAAGATGACCTCGTGGGTAAGTAAGGAATGCTGCTCTGCGTGCGCCCTGTCGCCGCTTTTCAGAACCTCCTTATTCATAAGAGACCTTCCTGATGAAATGGAAGCCCCCTCCGCGGAGGGGAGCAGACACCCCTCCGCACGAGGGTCCATTGACCGATCAGCCCTCGATTCTGATTTGACGTGGCTTCGCCTCAGCCTCCTTCGGCAAGGTGATTAAGAAGACGCCGTTCTCGCGGTGGGCCGTGACGCCTCCCGCGCTGATATAAGGCGGGAGCGCGACCGTTTAACTCCCTTGGAGTGTCTTGAGCGTTTGATGGATCTCCCGGGCATGATCGGTCGGCTCAACGGCGGGGAAGAGTTTTCGGATGATTCCTTTCGGATCGATGATTACGCTGCTTCGGCGGGCGATGTCGCTCCCCATAAATCGGGTGAGGGTGCCGTACTGCTGGGTCACCTTAAATTGGTCGTCGGCGAGGATCTGAAAATTCAGATGGTGTTTGTCGGAAAATTTCTTATGAGACGCCACCGAATCGACGCTGACCCCGAGGATCGTCGCATTGAGGTGTTGGATGGCGACGATGTTATCCCGGAAAGAGCAGGCCTCTTTGGTGCAGCCGGGGGTGTCGTCTTTCGGATAAAAATAAAGGACGACCCATTGGCCCCGGAACGACGAGAGAGTGACCGGCTTTCCGTCCTGATCGGGGAGGGTGAAGTCGGGCGCCGGCGCTCCTTCTTTGACGGAGAACCCTTCTGCCCGGACCGGAACGGTTTGAGTGAGGTCGATGCCGGCTCCGAGAACCAAGAGAAAAAAGAGGCCGAGAAGCTGCTTCATAGAAGGTTCCTCCATCCGTTGTCGATCCACTCAGTATAGCGAACGGTTTGAAGAGAATCAACGTGAATGAAGGGTCTCTCCGGCCTGCCGGGATTCCAATTTCTTCAGTCTTTCCTGGCTGCCGTCCACTGACCGATCCGGAAGATCACGAACTCCGCCGGTTTCAGCGGCGCCACGCCGATTAAGATGAGGAGGCGGCCGTGGTCGAGATCGTCTTGGGTCATCGTCGTTCGGTCGCACCGGACGAAGTAGGCTGTCTCCGGTTTGTCGCCGAGAAGCGCACCCGACCGCCACTCATTCAGCAAGAAATCTTCGATCGTCCGCCGCACCGTGGCCCAGAGCGGCTCTCCATTCGGCTCGAAGACGGTCCATTGCGTTCCTTTGTCGATCGACTGTTCCAGATAGGTGAGATAGCGGCGGAGGTTCACATACTTCCACTCCGGATCGGCGCCGGCCGTCCGGGCGCCCCAGAGGCGGATCCCCCGTCCCTCAAAGAGGCGGAAGCAGTTGATCCCTTCCGGATTCAGCATCTCTTGTTGACGTGGGTCGACCATCGTCTCCAGTCCCACCGCCAGGCGGACCGCTTCGTCGGCGGGGGGGTGCGCGACGCCGCGGCTCAGGTCGCTTCGGGTATAAATCCCCGCGACGAAGCCGCTCGGCGGCAGTTGGCTCTCTTGTTGCGAGATCGGATCGCGAACGGTGATCCAGGGATAGTAGAAGGCGGCATGGGTGGAGTTGATCCGCCCCCGCATGGCACGGACTTCGGAAATCGTTTGCCCGTTGCCGGAGTCGAGAATTGCAAATCGGTACCGCATCCGCTCCGCGTGCCCGATCAGCGACGCCATGGTCGCGGCGGCGCTCTCCCCATACCCCTTTTCATATCCATCGGTGGCGCCGGGCGCCGCCACGAGGGAAATTTCTTCGATCTCTTCAAAAGCTTTCAGCCCGGTTTTGAAAGGGGGGTTCGGCTTGTCGACCCCCTCGTACTCCTGTGGCGAGGGTCGCCGTCCGTCATTGCCGCCCGAGAGGAGAAGATCCACCGAGCGATCCGCTTCGGTTGAATTCGGATCCTCCAGCGCGCGGAGCAAATTGCCGTTCACACGGGACATCGCCTGAAGGAGGCCGAGTCCATTTTTGACGTCGGTTCCGATCTGGACGACGATTGGAACAGGACGCGTCTCTGCAGCATCGGACGGCTTTGGACCGAAGCGCTTCGAGAACGAATCAAAGCGGCCGGCTGTCTTGTGCGCGGGATCGAGGGGAAGCCCTTCCCAACGCTGCGCGGCGCCGGTCGGGGAGGTGACCGAGGCCCTGAGGGTCACGACGCGGACCAGGTCCGAGAGCGCCGGGTCGGGATCGGGCGAGAGGCCGTTCAGCGCGATCATCCTCGGCGGGATCGCCGTGGTGTCTTTGAACCGCCATGTCCTTTTTTTCGCATGCCGATCGTAATACGATTCTGCCAGATAGAGGGCCCCACCCGCCGGGTCGCCGGTCGCGCCGGCGGCTTGTTTCAGCCAGACGACGTCTTGATCGACCAAGCCGTCGGCGGACGGGTCAGCGGGGGTTCCTTTCAAGAGATTTTCTCCGCTGCACAATGTCAGGCGGATCGCGCTGTTCCCGGCGGCGCCAGGGAAGCGGGCCCGGATCTGGATGGCGCTTCTTCCCCCGACGGACGGGAGACTGGCACGTGCATGGCCGTCGTCATATCGGCCGTCGGTCCGGCGCGCCGTCTGCGCGGAGTGAAAACGCGCCGGGGGATAGCTCCCCTTGATCGGCCGAAACAGCCGCGAGATGTAGAGCCGCTTCCCCCCTTCTTCAAAAAAGACACGCGCGGCTTGCCAAAGGTAATGCGGCATGACGCCGTCGGCCTCGAAGTGGAGCGGCGCCCCGCCGCCGTAAAGACGCTCGAAATCGGCCAGGCTGGTCAGGACGGTCGGCGGGCCGGTGACCGGTCCATCACCGGTCGGGCCGATGAAGCCGGTCGTATTAGTCCCAACCCCTTCAATCGGCTTCGGTCGCAGCCCTGTCTCTTCGACATAAATCCCTGGCGCGGCATATTCCGGCATTGCTCTCCTCCATATATCCGCATGGGCAGATCTTCGGAAGACCGGCCCGCTGCGAGAGGTCCGATGGGGCAGAATCGCCGAAGAAACCTTTGATTTGATCGAGTGATGGAAGTTAAATTACCCGATTCGGTTTTCAAAATCCAGTCCCGATCTATTCATTTTCTTTGATGATGATGGAAGGCCTTTCTGTGGGGTTGGGTTTTGGGGGTAATCGGGGTCACATTTTATCGTCCAGGGGATAAAAGAGAAACAAGGCCGTTGGGTGGATGTTTTACGGATCGGCCTGAGGGTCGTGGGGTGAGGATAGAGGTTCAGATTTGATTTTGGTATTTTTATCGATTAGACTCTCAGCCATAAAGGCCGTCGAGGGACTTGCGTTTCAGGGTGAAGGTCCGTTGCATCGGGGTGCGCCAATGCCGTTTTCGATCGAGTGTAAAATATGCTGAGTGGGGCGCCCCAAGCCCTCTTTCATCTCTCCGGTTTTTTGCCGGGCGTTCTTCTCGCCGGTTTCTGGTATTTGTTTCTCCATCGCTCCCGCACGTCGATGTGGCGAATCGCGCTGCTGGCCCTTCCGGGGACCTTCGTCCATGAATTGATGCACTTCATCTTCGGACTTTTCTTATTGGCGAAGCCGGCCGGTTTCTCGGTCTGGCCGCGACATTCCGGGAAAGGGTGGACGCTCGGGTCTGTCTCGTTTCAAAGGATCGGTCTGCTTAACGGCGCGTTTGTTGCGCTTGCCCCGCTTCTTCTCTTCCCGCTCGCCTGGCTCTGCTTGATCCGCTTCGCCGTTCCCTTTTGGGTCCAACACCGATGGGGGTGGTGGTTGGTCGCCGGCTATGGGACCGCCACGATGTTATTCGCCGCCTTGCCTTCTTGTCAGGACATCAGGCTCGGCAGCCGCTCGCTCGTTTTCTACGGCGTGATCGGCGGGCTTGGATGGTGGGGGCTCTCGGCGTGGCGGGCCTGGTTGCACTGAAGGTCTCTGATCGCTGGAAAGGATGGGCGCAATCGACCGCCCGATGCGACGCGACCCGCCTATATTTCGCCGAGGCCCGTTCTTAGGAGCCGAGATGTTTTTTCAGAATTTCATTTTCGGCAATTTTGGGGTTCGTTCCCCCATACTGCTTTGCTTTCTTAAATTCCCCGGTCGCTTCCGGATGTTTTCCCATCCCATCATAGGCGAGTCCCAGGTTAAAATGGGCCTCCGCGAAATCGCCCTTGGCCGTGATGGCATCATTAAAATGCTTGGAAGCGACATCATAATGCCCCTGGAAGAGATGGTCGACCCCTTCATCGTTTTTGGCCAACGCCTCCTTGTTGCTCATGTCATAGGGGGAGTTCAGGGCCGGTATTTGGGCAACGGCGCTCCCTCCTTGTCCACTGGAGCAGGCTGTCAACACCACGATCATCGTCATCAACAAAAATCCTGTCATCTTCATCTGCGCTCTCCTTCGTGAAGCCCTTTTCGGAAAGATCTCATCCGTCGGAAAATCGATCATCGTTCGGTTCGGCCTTTATTGATTTGAAACTTGAAGCGGTGGAACGCGCTCTGGACCTCAGACCAAGCCTCTTCTGCGCCCCATTTAAAGATCTCCCACACGTCTGCGCCGACGATCTTCATCGCATGGAATGTTCCTGCTCGGGCGAGTGGAGTTTGAGGGTTGGATGCGCCCCAACCGGCTTGGCGTTTTTCTTCGCTCTCTTTTCGTTTCTCCATTTCGGAGACTCCTTTTAAAACGGGTCGGCTCCGCCTAATCGCGGTTGTCTCCCCCGACCAGCAACACGATGCCGCCGGCCAATGCAAGAACGCCCACCAGCGGCGGCAGGGGAAACGTTTTTTTCTTCTCGGTTGTCACTTGGATGGGGCCGATATCGGCCACCTTCTCTCGGGTCGTAAAGGTGAGGCCTTGATATGCAAAGGCGGCTACCCCAACCGTGATAAGAATGATTGCGAGCCCTTTCCGTGTTCCCATGTTTCTAGATCCTTATCTCATTCGATGGGGTGAAGGCGTTCCGCCGGTGACGGCCCCTCGGCGTGGCTTCCGGGGAGATCTTCCCTCTTCGAGGGGCGATTTAAGCCTTCGGGTATTGTGGATCGATCGCCGCGACGACCTTCTCGACCCGATCGGACGGTTCTTCTATTTTAATCACTGCAGGCGTTTTTGGTTTGGCGCCTCCCAGCATCGTTCCAATCTTCTGGTAGAGATATCGGACAGAGAGGAAGAGGAGAATCCAGACCGGCCAGAGGAGGAAAAGCAAGATTAAAAAATATTGAAAGAGCTCTTTTGTCGGCATGATCATCACGGACCTCCTGTTTGTGTGCCGGAAGATGAAGAAGGAGGGAATTATACTGAGGACGATCTGCCGGGGTCGATCAGTCTGAATTTGAAAAGGCAGCCTTCTGATCTGGCTTTTCACGCCGGCCGATTCCCCTTGCTACATTATGACGATGAAACCGATTCCGTTCCGGTCAAAATTGCTCAGTTTTTGAAAATAATGGTTTTTGCGTCCCGCCCACCTTTCAGGACCGTTCAGCCCCAGCCAGCGATGTTGTTATACAGAATTCAATAGGAAATGTCTTTAGGGTTGCGGTGGGAAAAAAATTCCAGTTGTTTCGTTCGAGTTTATAATTTAGAATGCACAGACTGAATAATTCGCCGAGTCGATTTCGCATTCATAATTAGGATGATCAAATAAGATGAATCTCCTGGAACGTATCGCCGAAGAATTGAGTGTCCGCACCCCGCAGGTCGAGGCGGCCGTCCGTTTGCTGGACGAAGGGTCGACCGTGCCGTTCATCGCCCGTTATCGAAAAGAGGTGACGGGGGGGTTGGACGACACCCAGCTGCGCACCCTCGAAGAGCGCCTGATCTACATGCGCGAGCTCGAAGAGCGGCGTGCAACGATCTTAAAGAGCATTGAGGAGCAGGGGAAGCTGACCCCCGAGCTAAACGGGGCGATTCTCGGCGCAGAGACCAAGACCCGGCTCGAAGATCTCTACGCTCCCTATATGCCGAAGCGCCGTACCAAGGCGCAGATCGCGCGGGAGGCGGGGCTGGAGCCGCTGGTCGATATATTGCTGAAAGATCCGACGGTCGACCCGGAGGCTGCGGCGGCCGGCCATGTCAACGCGGAAAAAGGGTTTGACGATGCGGCGGCGGTCTTAGAAGGGGCGCGCTCTATTTTTATGGAACGTGCCTCGGAAGAGGCCGATCTTGTCGGGGCGCTCCGCGACCTGATGTGGGAAAAGGGAATCTTGGTCTCGACCGTGGCTCCGGAGAAAGAGAAGGAAGGGGCGAAGTTCTCCGATTACTTCCAGTTTTCGGAGCCGATCAAACAGCTTCCTTCTCACCGAGCGCTGGCGCTTTTCCGCGGCCGCGCCGAGGGGATCTTGCGCCTCGTCCTTCAGCTCCCAGGCCAGGATGACCTGCAGGGCTCGACCGCCTTCGGCGTCTGTGATGCGATGATCGCCAAGCGATTCGCCGTTCATGATCAATCGCGTCCGGCCGACCGGTGGTTGATCGACTCCGTCCGCTGGGCCTGGCGCATTAAGATCAAACTACAGCTCGATACCGAACTCTTCCTCCGTCTGCGGGAGGGAGCGGAGGAAGAGGCGATTCGAGTCTTCGGCGAAAATTTGCGCGATCTCCTTCTCGCGGCGCCCGCCGGTTCCCGCCCAACGATGGGGCTCGATCCGGGGCTCCGGACCGGGGTCAAGGTCGCCGTGGTCAGCGCCACCGGAAAGGTGGTCGACCACACCACCATCTTCCCTCACGCTCCAAAAAACCAATGGGAAGAATCGCTTTCCGTCTTGGCCGGTCTGGCCCGCAAGCATCAGGTCGAATTGATCAGCATCGGAAATGGGACCGCCTCGCGCGAGACCGACAAGCTGGCGAAAGAGCTGATCAAGCGCCACCCGGAGCTGACGTTGACGAGCCTGGTGGTGAGCGAGGCGGGGGCGTCTGTCTATTCCGCCTCGGCGGTGGCAGCCAAGGAATTTCCCGACCTCGACGTCACCTTCCGCGGGGCGGTGTCGATCGCGCGCCGCCTGCAAGACCCCCTCGCCGAGCTGGTGAAGATCGAGCCGAAGGCGATCGGCGTCGGCCAATACCAGCACGACGTCAATCAGCTCCGCCTGACCCGCAAGCTGGGGGCGGTCGTGGAAGATTGCGTCAATACGGTCGGCGTCGATGTCAACACCGCCTCCGCGCCGCTGCTGTCGCGGGTGGCCGGACTGAGCGATTCGACCGCGGCCAACATCGTCACCTTTCGCGAGGCGCAGGGGGCTTTCCGCCACCGGCGGCAGCTGCTGGAGGTTCCCCGGCTGGGGCCGAAGGCCTTCGAGCAGAGCGCCGGGTTTCTCCGGATCATGAACGGAGAGAACCCGCTCGATGCCTCCGCCGTTCACCCGGAAGCTTACCCGGTGGTAGAGCGAATCCTCGGCGCCACCGGCCGCGCGCTGCGCGAGCTGATCGGCGACAAGCCGTTCTTATCGTCGCTGGCGGTGCAGGAATTTATCGATGAGAAGTTCGGTGAAATGACGGTGCGGGATATTCTCCGCGAGCTTGAAAAGCCGGGCCGCGACCCCCGCCCCGAATTCAAGACCGCTGCCTTCCGAGAAGGGGTCGAGACGCCGGCCGATCTGGTTCCCGGGAGCGTTTTGGAAGGGGTGGTGACCAACGTCACCAACTTCGGCGCCTTCGTCGATATCGGCGTCCATCAGGATGGACTGGTGCATGTCTCGGCGCTCTCGGAGCGCTTTGTGAAGGATCCGCGCGAAGTGGTCAAGGCGGGCGATGTGGTAAAGGTGAAGGTGTTGCAGGTCGATCTGGAGCGAAAGCGGATCTCCCTCACGCTTCGCCTAAACGACGGGGCCGCTCCCGTGCGGGCCGAAGAAAAGAGCGCCAAGCGCGCCGGAGAGAAAACGGAGGCGAAGCGCCGGCCCCCCGCCAAGAACCAGAGCCCGGCGCCGATGACGACGATGGCGGAGGCCTTTGCACGGCTTAAAGAGCGGAAGTCTTAAACTTCCTTGTCGGATTGATGCGGGAATAGCTCAGTGGTAGAGTGTCGCCTTTCCAAGGCGAAGACGGATGTTCAAGTCATCCTTCCCGCTCCACTCTTTTTACGGTTTTCCTGAATCGATCAGTTGAAGGAGCGCTCCTCCAATCGAGAGATCAGGGGCTGTCGCCGGCTCACCCCGTTGCTCTCATATTGCGTCATACTTCCCAGCAAGGATCCCTCGGTTTTCCTGATCGGGCAGCTTGGAATCACCTCACAGTAACCCAACTCATATTTTCGGACCCTCGTCCCGTTTGACAGAATATCGATCGCCCCGAGCCGATAAGCGGTGGCGACCGCAAAATCAGCGGTGTACCTTGTCTGCACATCGGGCCGGCCGTTTCGAAAGAAAAGAATGGCATTCGACTGGTAATCGATCCGGTTGATATAAATCTCACCGAGCGATTCGCTCTGATTCTTATAATAGGAATAGGTGATCGTGTCGTGATGGGTGTCGGTGACCGCGTCGAGCATCCACCGAAACGTTCCCAGCGGTCCTTCCTGCCGGGAAGCGGCGGTCCGGCCGAAGAAGGACAGGGTGCCGCTCCGGTCGGTGGCCTCCCACCCGCCATTCAGGTAACGGAGGTGAATCAGCGCTCCTTCACCCCATAGCAGCCCCGGCAGAGATCCTCTCGATGAATGATCTCCGAGGAAACGCCTCCCATATTTAAGACGAAGCAAGGGGTCGGACTGGTGAGGGGATCACAGGTGTAGTCCACCCCGTCTTGGGTGCGCCGCATGATATTCCCGATCGGGAGATCCCAGCCGGCGCCGAGAAAACCGTTCCCTGCAGAAGGATTATAGATCAGGGAGAGCTGCGGGGTGAGGCCATTTCGGCCGGGAGGGATCTCAATCGGGATCGAACCGCTCCAGGGAGCGGCGCTTTTCCCAATGGACCCCTTGTCTTCCATGGGAGGCGAGTGCTGGCCCTGGGCCGAAGGGGCTAAAACGATTAAACCAATGAGCACGATCCAGCCGTTCCATCCAGACCGTCGCAACAGCTGCATCTGCCGATCCTTTCTGGTTCTTCTGCTTCTGTGAGAGCGCCTTTCCCTCACGCCTGTCTAAAACTTTTTGCTGTATCGGCTTCAAGGTAGTATTACTTAGAGCAATAACAAATTGGCTTTCACCGAGTCAAGAAAAATGTTAAAGAAGTATTCCGATAGAGCGTATGGAACGCGACCGCTTCGTCATCGCAGTCGACTGTCGGAAAAAACAGATGACAATTTAATGGTCGATATTTTATAATCCTGCAACGCTATATCAGTAATGACCTATTTTGAAAAGCGGGGAGGGAGGGGATAGGCGTTGTTCCAGCGGATGGGAGTGAAATTGAAGAATAGACATGAACGAAAAGCGTCCTCCCGGAGCGATACGGCCCGGAGCGATACGAAAGGAAGGATGGATCCCTTACTTCGGGTTGTCCTTCGCGGGGGGATTCTCTCTGCCTTTCTGACAATTTTTTCTCTCTCCTTTGCCTCGGCTCAAGAAGCAGGACACTTCGTCGAACCGCAGCGCCCGCTCACCGAATTAAGCTTGGAAGAGTTGATGAATGTCGAGGTCGTGACCTATTCGAAACGGCCCGAGAAATGGTTTGATACCCCCGCCGCCATCTATGTGATCACGCAAGAAGACCTCCGTCGCTCCGGGGTGACCAATATCCCAGACGCCCTCCGGCTCGCGCCGGGTGTCGAGGTGGCACGGATCGATTCAAACCGCTGGGCGGTGGGGATTCGAGGATTTACCAGTCAGCTCTCCCGAGATCTCCTGGTCCTCATTGATGGGAGGAGTGTCTACTCGCCGCTCTATGCCGGTGTTTTCTGGGAGGTCCAAGATCTTCTGCTGGAGGATATCGACCGAATCGAGGTCATCCGGGGGCCGGGGGGCACCGTTTGGGGCGCCAATGCGGTCAATGGGGTCATTAATATTATCACGAAGAATTCCAGGGAGACCCCAGGAGGCCTCGCCACGCTCGGCGGGGGAACGCAAGAGCGGGGTTTCGGCGCTGCTCGCTATGGCGGTGCCGTCGGCGACCATCTTCATTACCGCGTGTATGGAAAATACTTCAACCGCGATGGCGCGTTTCATCCCAACGGAGATGAGTGGGATGATGGGTCGATGGGACAGGGAGGGTTTCGGGCCGACTTAGATCTTCCGAATCACAGCCTCGTCACCCTCCAGGGGGATCTCTACAATGGAAGGGCGGGGAAGAAAGAGGCCTTTGCCCTTTATCAACCCCCTTTCTCTCGGACGGTGGAAAAAGAGGCCGATCTATCGGGGGGGAATCTCCTCTTCCGATGGAGTCAGGCGCAAAGCGAGCAGTCCGACTGGACGTTGAAGGTCTATTACGACCGGACGAACCGCAAGGAGCCGATTTTTCGAGAAGACCGCGATACGGTCGATTTTGATTTCCAACACCGAATTCGTTTTTTTACCGCCCAAGAGCTCATGTGGGGAGTCGGCTACCGCGTCACCTCGGGCGATGTCCATGGGGTGCCGACGGTTGTCTTTGACCCTCCCCGCCGCACCGACGTCCTCTACACCGCTTTCCTCCAATACCGGGTGACGCTGATCCCGGACCGGCTCGATCTGACACTGGGATCGAAATTCGAGCACAATGACTATAGCGGTTTTGAGGTGCAACCGAGCGGCCGGCTCCTCTGGAAGCCGACCCCCAAACAGGCCGTCTGGACCGCCGTCACCCGGGCGGTGCGCACTCCGTCTCGCTTGGACCAAGATCTACAGGCGGCCGTTCTGCTCGATCCGACGACCCCCACCTTTTTACGTCTGGTCGGTACAAAGTCCTTTGAACCGGAGGAGGTCCTTGCTTATGAGGTGGGGTACCGCATCCAGCCGCTTCCCCGCTTCTCATTCGACATCACGCCATTTTATAATCAGTACTCCAACCTCTCCAGCTTAGAGCCGCATCCCCCTTTTATCGAATCAACCCCTCCCGATCCGACCCGGGTGATCGTTCCCCTTCTGATCGGGAACCGGATCGAGGGCCGGACCTACGGCGTCGAGTTTATGACCGACTGGCAGGTGCAGGAGTGGTGGCGGGTCAACCTCTTCTATTCCCTTCTCCGGATCGATCTCACCCCGGAATCGGGCAGCCTGGATCGGACGACCGAGAAAGGAACGGAGGGGACGAGCCCCCACCATCAGGTCGGGGTGCGATCGCTGATGGAATTGCCGGAAAATCTGGAGCTGGACTGGTTTTTGCGGTATGTCGATAAACTGCCGAGCCAGCGGGTCAAATCCTACTATAATCTCGATCTCCGCCTTGGGTGGCATCCGACGAAAAAAGTCGAGTTGGCCCTCGTCGGCCAGAATCTGCTCGACTCGCACCATCCGGAGTTCGGCGCCGGCAACAATGGGATCATCGAAAGCACCGAGGTGGAACGAAGTGTCTATGGAAAGGTGACCTTTCGATGGGATTGAGAAACAGATCGTTCCTCCCCCTTTTGATCTTCTTGATTTGGGTTCAGACCCTCGTTTCCGTCGAAGCGCAGTCGATACCGCCGTCGGAGTACCAAGTCAAAGCCGCTTTTTTATATAACTTCGCCAAATTTGTTGAGTGGCCTACGGAGACGCTTAATGGGGGCGAGCCGTTCGTCATCGGAATTCTCGGCCGAGATCCATTCAACGGCTTTATCGATGAGGCGATCTCAGGAAAGAGCGTTCGGGATCGTCCCATTGTCGTAAAGAGGTTCTCTAAAATTGAAGAGGCCGCCGGCGCACAGATTCTCTTTATCAGCGGCTCGGAGGGGGAAAAGGTCGGCCGCCTGTTGAAGCATCTGGACCGGACTCCGATTCTCACCGTCAGTGATCTCAAACGGTTTGCCGAACAGGGAGGGATGATCCAACTGGTCATGGATGAGAATCGCGTTCGATTTGCGGTGAATCTCACCGCCGTCGAGCGGACCGGCTTGAAACCGAGCTCGCAATTATTAAGATTGGCTCGGATTGTTCCAGAGGGCGGCTCAAACAAACGCATTCCTTCTGAAGCGGTCTATGCCGGTCTCTCCGACGATCATCGGTGGAAAATGCCGTATGAGAGTGAGCGCCGAGAGGCGCCGTCGCATTTAAAAAGGAAGGTCTTCTCCGGCGCGAACCGATAGGGAAGATAGACTCTCAAGGTCAAGCTTTCTTATCTATCCATTCTAATGATCCGTGCTAAAGCCGCTCCCCTCGCACGCGAACAGGGGCTTGCGCTCGGCGCCTCTGAATACCGGATCAAGCCGCTCAACCTCAAAGAAATTATCGGAAAAGTAAAAGCGCACCTTCCTGCTTGAAGCCGTTGGATCAAGATCCTTCCGAATTCGTTATCCGATTTTTTTTGGAAAGATCAGGGGAGCCTCCCTCTACTTTCTCTTCAAGGCGTTTGATGAAGGCATAGAGCTTCGGTTTCTCCTGTTCCATATGATCAAAGCGGATGCCGACGGAGCGGCGCGTCCCGTCGTGGATCGGGGTCACCCAGACCACCTCTCCGGAGATCGAATCACTCAAGGCTTCATCGGCATCGGTCAGATGAAGCTCGATGACGACGATTTCTCCCTTTTGGTATTCTTCTTCACAATTGTATATTCCGACGCCATGGGTGGAGATATCCCGGATCGAAACCAACCGTTTCGAATCGAGGCCTTGCGGCGTCAGGCGAGCGATGGAAACAAGCGGAATTCGAACGTGTTCTCTTCTCTCATCCATGGGGGAATCCTCCGCTCAAAAAATACCAGAGATCTCTCCCCCGTCAATAAAGAATGTCGACTACGGGGGAAGAAGGATTGTGCATCAATGATTTCCCTCCCTCCCTTCTCAGGGCCAAGACCCCGCAAATTGACATCTTTGATATACTGAATGGATCTATTGAATGCCTCCGACGGTGTCATCGTTTGAATGTCTTCGAGGGGTCAGCGTTCTTATCCTGTTCAAGCCCCGATGATCGTTTGAGCGTGCCGGTACCGACGGCGAAAAAAGGTCTGAAGGAAAGCGAGATGGATTTTATCGGTCAAAAAAGACTGAAGCGTGGATTGAGATTTAAATTTGTCCTTATGCTCAGCCTCCTCTTTATCCTCATCGGATCGATCCTCGGCGTCATCCTGCTGAAAACGATTCAGAGGCATTTTGAAGATCAATTTCAGAAACGGGGCCTGGTGATTGCAGAGAACATCGCGGCCCTTTCAATCTTCAGCATCGCCACCGAAGACAACACAATGCTGTTGCCGATGCTCAAAAAGATCTCTCGCGCCGAGGGGATTGAGTATGTGATCGTCTTAAACAACGACGGGAAGGTCATCGCGCACACCGAGGTGGCGCAAATTGGGAAGGTGTTGAGCGACCCGCTCACCGGACAGGCGCTGAGAACAGGCGAGGCGACCGTGTTCCCCTATTCTCACGACGGGGGAGAATATTATGATGTCATCGCTCCTTCCGAGGTCTCGACCGAAAAAGGGGAACCGCCGACGACCAAAAGGGTCGGGGTGATTCGGCTGGGGATCTCTTTAAAAACCCTCCAGAAGGATCTCGTGAAGTTTTCCCTGATCATCCTCTCGGTCTTGACCGCATTGATGTGCGGCGGGATTCTGGTCTCGTTGATTTTCGTCGGCATCATTATCACCCCGTTGGAGCGGATGACCGAGGCGGCCACCCAAATCGCAGAGGGAGATTTCAGTCAGCTCCTCACCGCCTCCTCCCAAGATGAGGTGGGGGTCCTGGCGCATGCGTTCTCGCAAATGTCGTCCGGTTTAAAAGGGATGATTAAAAAGATTCAAGACGCCTCGCTCCTGATCACCAAAATGTCGGAGCAACTCTTTGCCAATACCCAAAAAGTCAGGGAAGGGGCGATGCATCAGGCCGATGCGGTGGTAAATACCTCTTCTTCGATCGGGGAGATGAATGCGTCGGTCAAAAACATTTCCGAAAATATCGACGGCCTCTCTGCGCTGGCCGAAACGACCTCTTCTTCGGTCATTCAGATGAGCGCCTCGGTCGGCCATGTCGCCGTCAACACCGTGCATCTGGCCTCCTCGGTGGAGGAGATGGCATCGTCGTTGGCGCAGGTGTCGCGCTCCATCAATGAGGTGGTCGACCATGTCGGCTCGCTCTCCTCTAATGCGCAACAGACAACCGCTTCCATTAACGAAATGGATGCGTCGATCAAAGAGGTGGAGAAGCACGCCCGGGAATCGGCTTTTTTGACCGGGAAGGTCAGCCAGGATGCGGCGGAGCTGGGGGTCGGGGCGATCGAGAAGACGATTGCGGGGATGGAGAGAATCAAAGAGACGGTCGAGAAATCATCGAACGTGATCGACCAGTTGGACGAGCGGGCGGAACACATCGGAAAAATCTTAACGGTCATCAATGAAGTGACCCGTCAAACGAATTTGTTGGCGTTGAATGCGGCCATCCTGGCGGCCCAGGCCGGCGAGCAGGGAAAGGGCTTCAGCGTGGTGGCGGATGAAATCAAGAATCTGGCCGACCGGACCGGAGCGTCAACCCAGGAAATCGCCCAGCTCGTTCGAGATGTCCAATCGGAGGCGAAAGACGCCGTGGTCTCCATCCGAGAAGGCTCCCACAGCGTGGAGGAGGGGATGCGGCTCTCCATCGACGCGCGGACCTCGCTGAGCCAGATCCTGGAGAGCTCGAAGCGCTCGTGCGAAATGTCGCGTCAGATCGAAAATGCGACGGTCGCACAAGTGCGGGAGACGCACCATGTGACCCAGCTGATGGAGAAAATGAATCTCATGATCCTCCAGATCACCACCGCCATGCAGACGCAGAAAAAAGGGCTTGAAGAGATTACGGAGGCCTCCGATCGGATGAAGGATATCATGCAGGAGGTCAAGGTCTCGACGGAGGAGCAGGCGAAAGGAAGCATGCAGATCAGCGAAGCGGTGGAAAATGTGACGAGCCGCTTTCAGCAGATCGCGTATTCGATGGAGGAGCAGAAACGGGGAAGCGATATTATTATGAAATCGATTGTCGAGATCAACCAGATCACTCAGGTCAGCGCAGAAATGGTTCAACAGATGAATCAGGTGGTGGAAGGGCTGGTCGATCAGGCGAATGTACTCAAAGGGGAGGTCAACCGATTTAAGATCTGATCAAAACCGATCGCTCGATCGGATGCTTCACAGCCTTGTCCCGCTTATTTTAGACACCTTTCTGAAGACGCAATTTCCAACTGTGCCCGATTCATCCTACTTCCCTCATTAAAGATCCCCATTCCAGACCTCCTGAACCGAAGCCGGCCTCGGTTCGATCGTGATTAAAAAGAAGGCAAGGAGATGTTGAAAAAGCAATGAAGATCCCGTCATACTGTAGATAAAGACGGCGTCCGGTCTTCCTGTTGAATCTTCAACGGATCTCAGATCATCTTTAAATCGGGAGGGGTGATGAAACGGTTGGCGCTCGCAGGGCTGATTCTCCTTTTTGCCGCCTGTGCTCACAATGTGACGATCCCCCCGGCCGGGAATGATGCGGCGCCGACGATCCTCATCAACGCTTTCATCGTCCAGCAGCCGAGCGGATACAGCGGCGATGTCGAACCGGGCAAAGAGAACGTGGGGACGACCACTTCGGTCGGTGTGACCGAAGGGGCGCGGGTGATGTTCAGTGGAAGTGCGAAAAACCCGGGCGGGGTGCAGCAGTTCAGCGTCACGGTCAAGCAGGCCGACAAAGTCCTCTCTCAGGTGACGGCGACCGGCGCGCCCGATTCCAGCGGCAACGTCCCCGATCAACTCAGCATCGTGGGGAGCAACGGCGCCGGGGGACCGGGCAGTCAATCGATTGAGGTGACGATGTCGGCGCCGGTCATCGTGACGGCGACCGCCGCCAACTTTCACGCGATGAGCCAGACGATTACCATCACCTATAATCCGGTGCCGAGCAGCGTGATTATCGGCGGAGGCGGTGGCGGGCCGGGTGGAGGGGGTCCGACGACCGCCTCGCTTTTCCTCACCGTCGATCATCTGTTGGGACCGTTTCAGACCCAGACCTTTCCGCCTGATTTCTGCCGGGCGACCTTGACCTGGACCGTCACCCCGCTGACCCTCACCGGAACGACCGGCCTCACCACCCCGTTTAAGAATACGGTCATGGCGAACCCGGCCCCCTCCGCCACGTACGATGCGCCCTCCGGGTTGTATACGGCGCATTGTCCTTATGGACAGATGGTGGGAAATCTCCGCACCGGGACCTGGAATGCCGCGGTGAGCGCCGACGGCGCCGGCGGGAGCTGGCAGGCGCAGTGTCAGGTGACCGCCTCTCCCGGAATGAATGTGCGGCGGTTTCTGTGGGGCCAGCCGGGCTGCCAATGAGCCCCGAGACAAAGGGGTCGGGGTCGATCAGGTAACGGGAGGGGAAACTCCGGGGCGGCATGACCGAGAAACGCGAGAAACGATTGATTAAAGGAGGTTGCCTGTCAGACTATTGCGACGGTCTGCAAGGGTCCCTGATCCCCATTTTCGATCTGCGCGATTTACAGGAGTATCTCGTCGGCTACCGCCTGGAGCTTTCACTGAGGCCCCATTTCGGTGCACCGATCGCAGGGGCGGTTTATTATAGCAGCGATCCAAGACCTTACCTGACCCAAACCAGCCACTGCTGTTATCGTGTTTCAGATTCGACCGATCTGCTATTGGGCCGTTTCAAAGTAGCCCCCCACGCTCCGTTCCATCTTCCTATTGAACCGTATCGGACCGGGAATATCAAAGCCCTCCTCGATCTCGGAAGTAAAAACGACACCGGCGGGGGGACCTACCGGATCCGTATTCCGGTTCGAGAGGGAGTCGAATAACCCCTTAGACAAACGAATCCCGGAGGTGCGGCGCCGGACGCCGCGTTGATCCTCAGATCAACCTCCGGGATTCGTTTGTATGACTATTTATTGATGCTTGTTATACCTGCTTGGAGAGGAGAATTTTTTCCCCTTCCTTGAAGGTGACCTGGATTTTGTCCCAGGACAGGCGTTCCGTCACGACCCCCAAACCAAATTTGAGATGATCGATGACATCCTTCTCCTTAAATGATCCGGTCATGCTGTAGGGAAGTTTCTTTTTTGCGGCGGACAATTGGATCATCTTCTCCCAGGTCTCGTCCGCTTTTGCTTTCTTCGACTTCTTCGGGGTGGCATCGCGCGGGATGCTCGGATCAATATAGCGGTGGAACCCGCCGCAGGTTCTGCATTGAACCTTCGCGATTTTTTCATCGGCCACGGCAGCAATAATATGCTCTAGAGCCAGTTTACATTTGGTGCAGAAAGAGGTAATTTCCCCTCCCACTTTATATGACTGCTGTATGCTCATAAGCTCCTTTCGGTAAGAGTCTCTCTATTTTACACCTTTTGGAGGAGAAGTACCATTCCCAATGTTAAGAAATATGCAAAAGATTTCGCAATTAATGGATATTTCAATAAAAAAGGGGGAGGCCGGGCTAAAATGGACTCTGGGGGCGCTCCTGCTGCCAGGCCTTGAACTCCTCCCGGGCGCCGCGCTCGCACCTCTCCCGGCCGGGGCGGCTTTCAACCGCGTAACAGATCTCGAGCGCGGCCGAGAGGTGGTGTCGGTAGTAGAACAGGGCGATTTCCCCGATCGCTCCATAACAGGCTTCAAACGGGCCCGGGGGAAGGGGGAACCGGTCACACCCGCGCGGCGCCGAGAGGCGGTACTCGGCCGGGTCGAGGTGGAGGTATTGCATGGCATTCTCCATCCAGAGGCCGTCGACGCACCGCCGGCGGGCATAGGCGTCGGGAAGGGAGGCGCAAGGCTGTTGGGCGGCGACGATATTATCAGACAGATGCATCAAGCCGTGTCCCAGGCCGTGGAGGCAAGCGTCATATGCGAGGGCCTCCTTACGGAGATCGGCACAGAGGTTGACGATGTCGAGCTGTCCAAGCGAGGCGGCGTGGTGCACCGCCGCCGCCACGACGCCATGATAATAGCCCTTGTGGCAGCTTGCATCTCCCTCATGCATCGCGCGGAGGAGATTTTTGCGGGCCTCGAAGCTTGCCTGTCCAAGGTCGTGGGCGAGCGGGTGGCAGTCATCGAGGGTCTCCGATCGGACCATCGCCGCCAGCATCTGAAGCAGCGCCGCGGTCTTTCCGGATCGGACAGCGTCCTGAGCGACCGGGGCGAAACAGCGGCGCTGTTCTGCAGGGGTGGAATGCCGGACGCAGTCGGCGATCTTTGAAATGGTCAACCCGGTTCCGATCGACCCGGTAAGGCTCGCCAGGAAGAGGAGGGCCGCGCCGATCAGGCCGAGGGCGCTCCATCGGGTCAGAAAAGAGGAGGTGAGTCGTTTATGCCGGAAAAGTTGTCTCATGCGGGTTGACGCATTATAAAGGGGATCGGCGCCGCACACAAGCCGATGGGCGGATAAGGTTAACCGCGGACGCCTATTTTAAATCGCACGTACGTGGCACCGCGCACGAAAAGGGGACGCTTTCGAAAAAGCGTCCCCCGAGTCCCGAAGAAGAAATCTCTCTTCTTATCTTTCATTATCGTTCACTCTTTAACCCTTACACTTATGCAACCCCGACGAGCCCTCCAGCGATCGCCGCGATGCCGGAGACGACCGCGGTGATAAAGGACCACCAGGCTGCGGCCGCGATGACCTTTCGGGTCTCTTCTGCCTGCCTCAGCCCCTCTTTTTTCAGTTCGTTCATCCGGCGATCGACCTCGGCCTTCATCTCTTCGGCTTTATTCACCATGTTGTCCCGGGTCGACTCGATCTGGTTGAGAATGTGCTCGGCATCTTCCGGAGAGGTATCTCTGCGGGAGGCAATGAGCGCCTTCAGGGTCTCCCGGTCGATCGCGCTGAAGCGCTGAATCAGTGCGTCGGCTCCTCCTTTGGGATCTCGGAAGAGGCGGAGGAGATCATCGCGCAGCCCCTCATACTTCAGCTCCGGGCGATTCAGCGAATTGAGATAATCGCGCAGACGGGAGATCGCCCGCTCCTGCGCCGCCGTGAGCCGTTGTTGCACCCCTCCCCCGCCGCGGGCGCGAAATTCCCGGATAATCTGCTCCGCCCGGTCTGCGGTCCGTTCCGCCTCCTCCCGCGACATGTCTTCCCGCTGCGCCAAGAGCGAGGCGACGGTCGATTTGTTGAACGCCTCAGAGGCCCGGCTCTGAAGGAGGGAGGCGCCCCGCTTGGGATCATGAACCAAAATTTCGATTTCATGTTTAATACTCTCGGGATTGAGCGCCTCCTTGCCGGTGTTGCGGAGATAGTTCTCCCATTCCTGCCGGGTTCTCTCCGCCTCTTCTTTCGAATAGCCGGCGAGGCGCAGTCCGGCATCGACGACCTTCTCCGCCGTCGGCTTCTCCGATCGGGCCTCCTCCGCCACCGTCGCAGCCGCTCCCTTCGCCTTCTCTACCGTCTCCCGCCGTTGCTCCCGGGAGCCGTATTTCGTCTCGAAAGAAGCGACGAGCTGGTCGCGGTCGAGTTGGTCGTCGTGTGTGGTCATCGCCCGAATTTCGGTATCGCTGAAGAGTTTCTCCAGCTCATTGCGGATTTCGCGCGGCTCGATCGGCTTCGGCTTGAGCTCCTGAATGAACCGCTTCATCTCGGTGCGCAGGTCGTCCGGTTCCATCTCCCCAAAGAGCTCGTTGCGCACCGACGCGGCGACTTGAGCGGCGGTGTCGGCCGCTTTCTCCTCCGGAGCGCTGCCGAAAATAGAGGTGGCCGCCTGCCGCATGGAGCGGAGTCCCGACGTGGCGGTATGGATCAGCCCACCGACCAGAGAGGTGACCGCCCCCAACTGCAGGTAGGTCATGGCGAGATAAAAAAGCCCCCAGATCGTCAGCCCGATGATCGCGCCGAGGGCGGCGCTGGCAGTGAGGCTGATCTCGACCGCGAGCCAGCTGGCAAAAAAGAGGGCGAGGCTCGCCGTGATTAAACTCCAGAGTCCATAACCGGTGGTGATCTTTCGGGCCGACGCCATGACCCCTGATTCGTCCTTCTCCATTTTTTTTGATTTTTTAGGATCGTTCGTCTCTGGCCGGTCTACCGGCCCGAGGGCGGTGACCCCGGCCGCCACCGAAAGGTGGGTGAGCGCCAACTGAAACGCGACGGCGAGAGCGATTCCGACCAGAAGCGCGGCAAAGAAATGCGGCCCGGAGAAGAGAACGGCGGCGCCGCCCGGGGTGACGGCGACCGCCGCGTCTTGTGCATAAACAGGATGAGACCAAAGCAACAATGCGACCATTGCGCCGATCTGTTTAATCGATATTCTCATAAAAATCTCCTTTCAAAATCTCCGACCCGTTGATGCTGATCGAGGATGGGCGGGGGCTTCAAAGGTCGCCGGCCGCTCATCTCCTGAGGTTTGACTTGTTCTGGATCAAATCGGTTTTCTGCTGGATCAACGTCGGACAAATCCCAATTTCTATCGTAAGAACCTAGAGGAAGGGAGTCAATTAGATCAAAGGAGGGAGCAATCTACTCGAATGGATTAAGAGCGACAGGATGAAAACGAGTAAGCGGCATTTCTGGGTTGTGATGAATTCCATAGGAGTCTTCAACGGCAGGAGGCCCAAAGCGGCCTTGCCGATTTGAGCCTCTGTCTTGGTTCTCTTTTAATGAGGGCGGGTTGTATTGAACGGCGGCTCTGCGCCTTGTTAATGACGGCAGACGATGGTTCCTTCCATTCCGAGTCTGCGGTGTCCGGGAAGGGGGCAGAAGTATTTGAACTCCCCCTTTTTCGCGACGAACTTGACGACCGTCCGTTCTCCCACGGTGTCAATCCGGGATGATTTGACGTTGATATCGGGAGCCGTGAAGATATGGGGGCCGCCATCGCCGTTTTCAATGACGAGCTCCACCACGTCCCCTTCCTGAACTTCAATCGTCGGATTTTTGGTGCCATCCTTCCCGACGAAGGCCAGATCGTCCGACATGTTTGTTTTTAAGGTAAATGTTTCAGCATGCACCCTGCCGGCGGCTAGAAAGACAAGAGAGAGAAGAAGAACCATCGAGATCTTCATTTTTTATTTTTCCTTTCTACATTCCGATTTAGGATTTATGAGAGCGCCATCGTGCTATTTTTTTCATGCCGCTCGCTTTCCATCCGATGCACCTGCTGTGCCCGGGCGGTGAGCAGACACCCCTTTGAACAGGTGACCTCGCCGTCGAAATGCGGGCAGCGGACGACGTCGAGCCCTTTTCCGATTTTTTGAGGATTCCTGAAGATGTTGATTCCGAGGCGAACCTTCATCCCCTTTCCAGACTCGGGGCAGATCACTTTGACCCGTTTCACCATCGATCTTGCCGAGGAGAGCCAGTAGACGGTGGGGATCAAGGCAAGAACCCCGATCGAGAGAAGCCCGATCCAGGGGCCGACGGTTGAAGCGGACCAGATCGCGAATTCCATGGAGTACCTCCTTGGTTGGAGACCGGCCGTATTGGACCGGTGAGATGATTCATCGTTACAATACAGAGTTTGCCTCAACCGCTCGGAGGGGACAACACCACGAAAGGGGTGTTTTTGAAGCTAAGGGAGCTAAGCATAGAGAGGCGCTTTCTGGAAGGAGAGACCGCAGACATGTTATTTTAAGAAGGGGAGAGTGATGCGATAGAGAGGAGGCGAGGTGGAGAGAAGAATATTAGGACATTCCGGATTGGAGGTGCCGGTGGTCGGGATGGGGAGCTGGCGGACCCTCGATGTGAGTGGCAGGGTGGCTGAAGCGGAAGCCGATGCTCTCATTGCGCAGGCGCTCGAGAAAGGGGTGAGCCTCTTCGATTCATCCCCGATGTATGGAGAGGCCGAGCGGGTGTTGGGGCGTGCGCTTCAAGGGCAGAGGAGCGCGGCGATCGTCGCCACTAAAGTCTGGGCGCGCTCAGAGGCGGAGGGGCGCGAGCAGATGGATCGGGCGCTCGCTTTTTTCGGCGGCTCTGTTGATCTCTACCAGATCCACAATCTGGTCCATTGGCGAACGCATCTACCGGTTTTGGAGGGGTTGAAAAAATCGGGGGAGATCACCGCGATCGGTGCGACGCATTACAGCCCCTCGGCCTTCGACGAGCTGAGCGAGGTGATGAAGACGGGACGGATCACCGCCATTCAGATTCCCTACAACCCGAGAGAGCGGGAGGTAGAGCGGATGATTCTTCCGCTGGCGGCCGACCTCGGTCTCGGTGTGGTGGTGATGCGTCCGTTTGGAGAGGGGAGCGTTTTGCGACGGCTCTCCTCAAAGGCAACCGACGCCAATCTGAAGCCGCTCGCCCCCTTCGGTATTGAAACCTGGGCGCAAGCGTTGTTGAAATGGATTTTGAGCGATCGACGCTGCCATGTGGCGATTCCGGCGACCTCCAACCTCACACACCTCAATGAAAATGCCGCCGCGGGCGCGCCCCCCTGGTTCGGGCCCGATGAGCGGGCCTATGTTGCGCGGCAGGTCGGCTAAAATGAAACGGACGACTTCCTTGAATTATTTTTTGCTGTTCTCTTACGGCGGCGTCAGGTCGAGCGGTATCTCGGTGCTGTCATCGGCATAGCTGATTTGGAGCTTCGCAGCGGTTGTGTTTCGGGGAATGACGAAGAGAACCTCTCCTTCTTTGGCCGATTGGGCCGGGATCAACGCATTTAATCCCCCGTCGGGCGCCAGCGGAACGCCGTCTAAGACCAACCGGAAAGAACGGTCCCAAAAGTTCGCGTCGAACGGTCGGTGATTCATCATCCGCAGCCGGATTTGAAGCGTTTCTTTCTCCGCCGTTCGGGGCGCCACCTCCGCCTTGAGCAAAGTAAAGGTCGCCCTGGCGCTCCCCGGCTGATTGCCGAGTTTGTAATCGCGCATCGCGGGGAGCGTCACGGCGTAGGTTGTTCCGGACGGCGAGGAAGGGGCCGGCGGCGGAGCGGTCGTCACAACCGGAGGGCTCTTCGGCTCGAACCAGCCGGTCTGTTTGATCGCCACGATCAGCCCGGCGAGCGCGGTCACAACGGCGGTGAGACTGGTGAGGATGCCGGGAAGCGTCTGCAGCCAGTTCTTGAGATTTTTTCCGTTGTTCACCGACTTCTTCCCCCGCAGAGGAACGAAAAGATCTTGTTTCAAGATATTAATATCGACATAAGGAAATTAAAGAGTCAATAGAAAAGCGGCGAAAACAAAAGGGGACGCTTTACAGCGTCCCCCCAGCTTCATCGATATCGATATCTTGTTGATCCGGATGCCGCCGGCTTAGTTGCGCTTTGAGATTTTCTCGTCGACCGTCATGTTGTTGACCACCTTTTTTACGCCGTTGATGTCGTCGACCAGCTTGGTGGTAAGGTCCTTTTCAGCGGTATTCCGGGCGCGACCGCTTAAGGTGACCACCCCGTCGTTCGTCTCCACCTTGGTGTCCCCGGCGCTGGTGGAGCGATGAGAGAGCAACGCCATCTTGACCTGAGCGGTAATGGAGGCGTCATCGATATTCTGGCCGACGCTTTCATCTCGTCTGGGTTCGTCCCGCTTTGCCCCGCTCTTGGCGACCGTCATCAGATTTTTGACCCCCTTTACCCCTTCTACTTCTTTGGTATATTCGGCCGTCAGATCCTTTTGGGCCTCACTCTCGGCTTCGCCTCGCAGGGTGACGAGCCCGTTTTTGGCGTCGACCTCCGTTTTGACGGCGCTCACATTCTTGTGAAACAGCAGGGCCGACTTTACCTTGGTCGCAAGCCATCCATCCGAATCCTTGGCGGGCCGCTCCCCTTTCACCTTCAGTTGATTGTCGACCCGTTTAACGCCGGGTAATCCTGCCACGGTTTCTTGAGCCAGCGTCTGATGGGATTCTTGGTCGACGGTTCCGGTCAGGGTGACGACGCCGTCTTTTGAGTTCACATGAATCGAATCGTCTTTGAGATAGGTTTTAAACACGTACGACTTTTTCGCGGCTGTTTCGATCCGATCATCCGTGTCGGAGGCGTGCAGCGGGGCCGACGTGACGAAGAGAGCGATTGCAGCCGCCATCAGCAGTCTTGGATAGAATGTTCTCATTTGAGTTTCTCCTTATTTATGACTCCGGTGGCTTTCCAAAAATCCGTCTATCGTGGTGCGAGAGTCACGATCTTCTCGGCGGGTGTTGAGAGCCGACGTTGTCTTATTTAGAACGCATGTGAAAATAACATCCAAAGCACAATCAAGCCGAAGGGCACTCCTAATAACCAGGCGATAAAATATCTCATTGTCTCACTTTATATAAGCAACAAGAATGCCGGAGGGAAGTATACGAAAAAATAGGAGAATCGCCGATGGTGCGATCTTTTCTTATGAAACTTTTTGCAGGTTAAAGACAAGTGATATCTCAACCAGAGATCCCACAGCAACCTTTTGACTCAGATGCCAACAGTGGGATATCGGTGAGGAGCGTATGGAGGGGCAGGCATTTTCTTTTGGACTCTGAAACTTTTTTGTTTGTTTGAAGATCTCTACCCAAACAGGTCGCGGGTGTCGCTAACCTTCTCAGGATATTCGTGAGCGGGGTATCTTTCAAAAGACCCATTAATGATAGAAAGAGAAGATCCGTTGGCATGCTCGAGGATGAATCTTTTTGATCGTCTTCTCTTTATCGCTTTCCGTCTTCTTCTCTCTTCAAGTCCAGACGTTCTTCCGCTCGGATTGCTTTCATCCTGTCCCCTCCAGTAGAGGTGAGTCCTTTTCGAGGAGCGCCTGTTTTCCCTTCTTCCCTTCATAGAGCGATGAAGTAAACGCGGCTGCGCGGTTTACTTCATCCGACCCTTCCGGACCATCCGGATCACAATCAACCCAATCAATCCGAACAACTCGGCCGCATCGAGCGGTCCGCGCGATTGTCCTTCCGTCGGTGATACCATTGTACAGCCGCCGCCACCCCCTCCGCCGGCGCTGCTTTGCGCCGAGGAGACGCTCGGCGTGATTCCGGCCAGGCTGGCCGACGCATGGGCCGTGTGCTGGTAGTTGCCCGATCGGTCGTAAGAGGAGGCGGAGTAGTAGTAGGTCGTATTGGTTTCCAAGCCGGCGTGGACGGTGCTGACCGATTCGCCCGGCTGGCCGGAGAAGTCGCCGAGCACCGTCCCGTCGTTGAGATCGGTCGGGAAGCGGTCGGTCCGGTAGACGACATGGACCCCGACGAAGTCGGAATCGGAGGGATTGACCCAGTCGAGTGTGACCTGGTTATTGCCGGGGAGGGCGGTGAAACTCTGAACGTCGGCCGGCGGGGTGGTGTCGATCAGGCTGGTCGTCGTGAAGGTCTGGTCACTCGAGACGGAGAGATTCCCCAGCGCGTCGGCGCTCCGAACCCGGTAATGATAGGTCGTGTTGTTTTGAAGGTTGGTCACGGTTTGTGAATGGCTGTTGAGGAGTGTTGCATTCAGTGTGGTCAGCGTGCCGTAAGCGACCGTCTCTCCATACTCGATCTGGGTGGTGGCCGGCTCATCGGTCCCCCAGCTGATCGTTACCTGGTTGGCCCGGAGGTCGCTCGCCGTGATCAACGCCAGCACCGGCCCGGAGCTGTCGGGGGCGGCCGCGGTGGTGAAGGTGTTGTCGCCTGAAAAAGCGGTGTGGTTGGTCGCATCTTTGCTGATCACCCGGTAGTGATAGGTCGTGGAAGGATTCAGGCTGCTCAACGTTCGGGTATGGCCGGTCACGAGCGTTGTGTCGAGCACGGAGAGGGCGCCGTAGGCCGTCGTGGCGCCATACTCTACCTGAGAGGTGGCGACTTCGTTCGTGCTCCACGAAATCTGAGCGGAGGTGGCGGTCAGATTCCCGGCGGCGATGCCGGAGAGGACCGGCGGGGTCGTGTCAGGGAGCGCGGCGGTGGTGAAGGTGTTGTCGCCGGAGGTGGAGAGATTCCCCGCGGCATCGCTGCTGAGAACGCGGAAGTGGTAGGTGGTCGACGCCGAGAGGCCGGTCAGGTTTTGGCTGTGGCCGGTGGTCAACGCGCCATCGCGGGCCGTCGACGCGCCATAGGCCGCGGTGGTTCCGAACTGCACCTGGCTGTCGGCCGCTTCGTTCGTTGTCCAGCTGATCGTCGCGGCGCTGTTGGAGAGGCTGCCGACCGTGATCCCCGAGAGGACCGGCACCGTCGTGTCAGGCGCGGCGGTTGTGGTGAAGGTGTTGTCGCCCGAGGTGGCGGCATTGCCGGCGGCGTCTTGGCTGAGGACCCGATAGTGATAGAGGGTGCTCGGCTGCAGGCCGGTGAGGCCCTGGCTGTGAGAGATCGACAAGGTACTGTTGAGCGGCGTGATCGACCCATAGGCCGTGGTGGTGCCGAACTGCACTTGCGTGTCGGCTATTTCATTCGTGGTCCAGTGGATCACCGCGCTGCTGTTGCTGAGGCTTCCCGCGGCGATTCCCGAGAAGGTCGGCGGGGTCGTATCGGGCGCGGCCGGCGTGGTGAAGGTGTTGTCGCCGGAGGTCGCCGCATTGTTCGCCGCATCCTTGCTGATCACCCGGAAGTGATAGGTGGTCGAGGCCGAAAGGCCGGTGAGGCTCTGACTATGGGAGGTCGACAAGCTGCTATTGAGCGACGTCGACGATCCATAGGCGCTGGTAGTCCCGAACTGCACCTGGGTGTCGGCCGGCTCGTTGGTGGTCCAGCTGATCGTCGCACTGTTGTTTGAGAGACTCCCTGCGGCGATTCCCGAGAGGACCGGCGCGGTCGTATCGGGGAGATCGGGTGTTGTGAAAATATTATCGCCGGAGGTCGCCGCGTTGTTGGAGGCATCTTTGCTGATGACCCGATAGTGGTAAGTCGTCGACGCGCTCAAGCCGTTTAACGGCCGGGTGTGGCTTGTCACAAGGGTCGTATCGAGGGTGGACAAAGCGCCGTAAGCGGTCGTCGGCCCAAACTCCACCTGAGAGGTCGACAGCTCGCCGGTGCTCCAACTAATCACCGCCGAGGTGGGGGTCAAGCTGCCGGCGGTAATCGCCGACAGGGTGGGGGCCGACGTGTCGGGCGGGGCGGTGGTGGTAAAGGTGTTGTCCGCCGAGGTGGCTGTGTTATTGGCGGCATCTTTGCTGACGACGCGGAAATGATAGGTGGTCGACGGATTCAGACCGCTCAAGGTGCGGGAGTGGCCGGTCACCAGGGTGGAATCGAGCGCCGAGGAGGCGCCGTAAGAGGCGGTCGTTCCAAACTCCACCTGAGAGGTCGCGTTCTCATTGCTGTTCCAGGTGATCGTCACCGACGTGGCGCTGAGATTATTCGTCCCGATTCCCGAGAGGGTCGGCGGGGTGGTGTCGGGGGCGCCAGGGTGGTAAAGGTGTTGTCCCCGGAGGAGGCGGCGTTGCCGGCCGCATCTTTGCTGACGACGCGGAAGTGATACGTCGTAGAGGCCGAAAGGCCGCTGAGACCCTGGCTGTGGCTGGTCGTCATCGAGGTATTGAGGGTCGTTGAGGCGCCGTAAGAAGTGGTCGTGCCGTATTGAATCTGGGTGTCGGCCGCTTCATTCGTCGTCCACGAAATCGTGGCCGAGGTCGGTGTGATCGCGCTGCTGGCGATGGTGGAGAGCGCCGGCGGGGTCGTGTCGGGGGCCGCCGGGGTGATAAAGGTGTTGTCCCCGGAGGTGCTGAGGTTTCCGGCGGCATCACGGCTGAGGACCCGGAAGTGATAGGTCGTCGACTCAACAAGGCCGGTGAGTCCTTGGCTGTGACCGGTCGTTAACGTGCTCACGCGGGTCGTCGATGATCCGTAAGCGGTCGAGGTGCCGTATTGCACCTGGCTGTCGGCCGGCTCGTTGGTGGTCCAGCTGATCGTCGCGGCGCTGCTGGCGAGGTTTCCGGCGGTGATCCCCGAGAGGACTGGCGGGGTGGTGTCGGGCGGCGCCGGGGTGGTGAAGGTATTGTCCCCGGAAGTCGCTGTGTTATTCGCCGCATCTTTGCTGACGACTCGGAAGTGATAAGTCGTCGACGGATTTAGACCGCTCAAGGCACGGGTGTGGCCGGTGACGAGGGTCGCGTCGAGTGCCGAGGAGGCGCCATAGGAGGTCGTCGTACCATACTCCACCTGGGAGGTCGAATTTTCATTGGTGTTCCAGGTAATGGTCGCCGAGCTGGCGGTAAGGTTTCCGGCGGCAATCCCGGAGAGGGTTGGGGCGGAGGTGTCGGGGGGCGCCGGCGTGGTAAAGGTATTGTCGCCGGAGGTCGCCGTATTGTTCGCCGCATCCTTGCTGACGACGCGGAAGTGATAGGTGGTGGAGGCCGACAGGCCGCTGAGCCCTTGGCTATGGCTGGTCGTCATTGCTGTGTTGAGTGTCGTGGAAGAGCCATAGGAAGTGGTGACACCGAACTGAATTTGGGTGTCGGCCGCTTCATTCGTCGTCCACGAAACGGTCGCAGATGCCGAGGTGATTGCGCTGCTGGCAATCGCGGAGATCGCCGGCGGGGAGGTATCGGGGGCCGCCGCGGTGGTGAAGGTGTTGTCGCCAGAGGTGGCGACATTCCCGGCGGCATCTTTGCTGATCACACGATAATGATAAAGGGTCGAGGCGGTCAAACCACTCAACGTCCGGCTATGGCTGGTCGACAGGGTGCTGTTGAGCGGGGAGAGCGCGCCGTATCCGGTCGTCGTCCCATATTCGACCTGGGTGGTCGAGGTCTCATTGGTCGTCCAGGTGATCACGGCGCCGCTGCTGGTAAGGCTGCCCGATCCAATTGCGGAGAGAACAGGGGGGGTCGTATCGGTAAACGTTTTGTTCACCTCGGTGGAAAAGCCGCTTTCGTTCCCGGAAGTATCATAGGCGGTCACGGCGAAATAATAGGTCTGGGTTCCCAATCCGGTGACGGTATAGGAGGTCTGATTCCCGACATCGACCGGGGCGCCATAGCTTCCGACGGCGGTGCCGTAATAAACTTTATATCCCGCCAGGCTCGCCTCCTTATTGGGATCCCAGGAGAGGAGCGCATTTCCGGCATTCGCCAGACTGTTCCAACCAAAAAGGATGATTAAAACGACTCCGATGATTGTCCCACGCTTCTTCATTCCGCATTGCATGACGTGGTTCCTCCTACAAAAATAAAAAGCCGCCAAATAGAATTTCCTTTGGCGGCTCGGCGGGCATGGCGGGTGGCTTTAGCCCCGTTGCTCTGCGTCCCCATCTTTCGATGGGTTTGCTCTGAACAAAGGTTGAATAACCAGGTCAAAAAAAGGCCCGTTCCTCGGAACGGGCCCCTGCCTAAAGATGCGGCTGCATCCTCATGGCAACCAGACGAACCTTGGGAAGTGAACTCACCCCCCCACACCTAGGTCTCTTGGCTTTGCGTCCTACCCTCTCGGGTCGTTTGCCCTTTTTCACGAGTGGTACGAAAATCGATGTTGTTGGAATGAATACGCAACTGAAGTGCCAATGTGGTGAAAAGGGGGCCGACTCTGGAAGGTCTCCAAAAAATCTTAAAAAGAGACCGGTTGGCGGTCGTCCGCCGGGACTACGGATTTAAATCCAGGGATGGAGCAGGTTTAAGAATTATTGAAAAAGTATTCAGGAATGGAATCGGTAGAAGCCAAATAAGGGATAGGGCGAGACATTTTTTGACGGACCCTTATGGCAGGGGCTTCCCATCCTTATCCAAACGCTCAAACGGCGCGCCGGCGTGAAAACGGACAAAGTCCACAAAACCGGTAAACGCTCCCTTCCATCGGTTCCCTTCTCTGTAATGAGGAGAAGCCTTTTCCCGGCGATTTTAGAGGACCTCTTGCATTGTCTCCTCACAAACTTCTATACTGATCGGATGCAAACCGACACGAGAATCAAGATCCTATTGACAGACGACCGGCCCGAGAATTTGCTTGCATTGGAGGCGATTCTCGACTCCCCGTCCTACGGCATTGTAAAGGCGCGATCCGGAGAGGAGGCGTTGAAAGCGCTTCTCACCCATTCCTTCGGATTGATCCTGCTCGATGTGCAGATGCCGGGCCTCAACGGATTTGAAACCGCGAAGCTGATCAAGGCGCGGGGGGTGTTTCGGCACATTCCGATCATCTTCATGAGCGCGATCCATAAAGCCTACGAATATGTTTTGAAAGGGTATGCGGCCGGCGGGGTTGATTACCTCTTTACCCCTTTTGATCCCGATATCGTTCGGGCGAAAGTCGCGGCCTTGGTCGAGCTTCATCACCAGAGCGGAAGTCTGGCCCAAGAGCAGGCCGATGTGATCCATCAGAATGAACGGAGAAAGCGCTACCGGAACTTGGCCGATTCGATCCCAATCATCGTCTGGACGGCGCGTCTCGATGGCCCCATCGACTATATCAATAAAGAATGGCGGAACTATACAGGATTGACATCCGAGCAGAGCAAGGGGTGGCGGTGGATGGAGGCCGTTCATCAAGAAGACCTTCAAGAGTGTCTCGACCACCTGACCCATGCGATCCGGCGCGGCCAGGGTTGCGAGGTTGAATGTCGATTGAGAGGACGGGATGGAAGCTATCGCTGGCATCGGCTTCAAACCGTTCCGGAGAAAGCGCTCAAAGGCGAGCTCATCGGATGGTTTGGAAGCGCAATCGACATCCACGATCAAAAGCAGGAGGCATGGAAAAAGAAATTAATGCGTCTTTCCTAATTCGCCTGATCCGCCTGATCTGCGCTGTGGCTGCGGCGCCGCCCCCTCCGAGGTCAGCCCCGCCTTTCCCTGATATGGAATTAAGAAATGTCCCAAGAGAAACGAAATATATTGTTGGTGGATGACCATCCGGAGAACCTGCTTGCGCTGGAGGCGGTCCTCGACCTTCCCGAGTATCACCTGGTCCGGGCCCGCTCCGGGATGGAGGCGCTCAGACTGCTCCTCAAAAAGCAGTTCTCCCTCATTTTGCTCGATGTCTGTATGCCGGGGCTCAATGGCTTTGAGACCGCCGCATTGATCCGGGAGCGTCCGAAGACGCGAAATACGCCGATCATTTTCGTGACGGCGGTCAACAAAACGGAGCAGGATGTGGCGAAAGGGTATTCCGTCGGCGCTGTGGACTACATCCTCAAGCCGTTTGATCCGGACGCGCTCAAGGCCAAGGTGGCGCTTCTGTCCGGCGTCCACGAAACGGATCGGATGGGACCGCGCGCCGCGCCCCCGACCCTTCAGGGGAGAATCTCCTCTCTAAACAGATCGAAGGGGGTTCCTCCGCATTACCTGAATCTGGCCAATGCCATCCCGCAGATCGTCTGGATTGCCGCGCCGAACGGCGTGATCGATTTTTTTAACCAACCCTGGTTTAACTATACCGGCCTGACCTTTGAAGAAAGCGAGGGATGGGGCTGGAAGAAGCTGATCCATCCGGAAGATCTTCAACCGGCATTGGACGGATGGTCGGAGGCGATTCGTCTGGAGAAAGATTATGAAATCGAATACCGTCTAAAACGGGCCGACGGCGCTTATCGCTGGCACTTGGTTCGCGCTTTTCCGGAGCGAGATCCGCAGGGGCGGATCCTCGCTTGGCATGGAACGTCGACCGATGTCAACGACCAGAAGCAGGTGCAGGAGAAGCTGCAACGTACGATCGAAGCATTGGAACAGAAAAAAACCGAGGCGGAGATGGCGACCCGTCTTAAATCGGAATTCGTCTCCAATGTGTCACACGAGCTGCGAACCCCGTTGAATGCCATTTTCGGCTATACCGCCCTTCAATTACAAGGGGCGTACGGCGAGATGACGGAAGAGCAGAAGGTTCCGGTGGATCGAATTCAAAAAAATGCGGCCGAGCTGCTCGGCTTAATCAATAACCTCCTCGATCTCTCGAAGCTGGAGTCAAACCGGATTCCGATCCTCCTGGAGCCGGTTGATCTAAAGTCCCTTCTTCCGGAGGTGTTTAAAAATGTGGCGCCGTTGATGGATGGAAAGCAGGTGGAGGTCCTCTGGAGGATTCAGAACGACCTCGCTCCGCTTCAGACCGATTCTTTAAAAGTCCGGCAGATTTTTATGAACCTTCTAACCAACGCAATCAAGTTTACCGACCAAGGCTCCATTACCCTCTCCATTTTCAATGAAGCGGGTGGAATCGGTCTTTCCATTGCAGATACCGGAATCGGAATCAAAGAAGCGGACCTCCCGATCATCTTCGATCCTTTTCGCCAAATCGACGGCTCGACCACCCGGCGGGTCGGTGGAAGCGGTTTAGGGCTGACCATTGTCAAGAAGATGGTCGACGTGCTTCAGGGTCGGATCGACGTCAAAAGTGAATTCGGAAAAGGATCGACCTTCACCGTGTTTTTGCCGCAGCTGCGCGCCGCCTCCTCTGAATCGACCCACTCCCAGGAACAGGCGCCGGCGGCCTGACGCGCCGGCCCCGCCTACACTTTCTCGGGCTCGCCCAACATCTCTCCCACCGGCTTTAGCCGCTCCGAATGATCAAAAACCACCCGCATCAGCGCTGTCAGCGGCAGCGACAAGATCGCCCCCCAAATCCCCCAGAGCCAGCCCCAGAACATCAGCATGAGAAGAAAGGTCAACGGATTGATGTCAACTTTGTGGCCGACGGTGAGCGGGATGAAAACATAATCATAAATCACCTGCAGCCCCACCAGAAAGATCAACGTCACGAAGAACGGTCCCGGACGATCAAACTGGATCAACGCCATAAAGAGGGGAGGAATCGCGCTGACGATCAGCCCGACGACCGGGATGACCCGGAGCACCCCCGAAAAGATTCCCCAAAGAAAGGCATATTGGATGCCGATGGCCCAGAGGCCGAACCAGACGGCCAACGCCACGGTTAATTGCGCCAGCGCCATTCCAAACAAAAATTGCTGCATCACCTCCGAAATCCGGTTGAACATCTCTTCCAGCCGGCTCCTGAGTCCTTTTCCTACCATCAGCATGATTTGCTCTTTTAAAGCGGGGGAGTACATCAACATAAAAAGGGAGAGAAAGAAGATCAGGATTAAATTGATGACCAACTCGGTGATCCCTCCAAACCAGGCCGGCAGATGAGCCAGCAGGGCGTTGAGGGCCTGACCGAAAGGGATTTCCGGCGCCTCCCCACTCCCAGGGAGATGTTCTGCAAAGTTTTTATAGGCTTCCTGGAGGGGATGAAAGAGTGCGGTAATCCGCTCTTGATACTGAGGAAGGTTCGCGATCAGCACAGCGAGCTGACTGAAAAAGAGATAGATAAAACCGGAAAGGATCGTATAAACCAAGAGGAGGGCGAGAACGATCGCCAGAGGAGCGGGAAGATGAAACGGTTTCCCCTTCACTCCGATATGAAGCCGCACCATCCGCCGGACCAGCGGATGGACCAGATAGCTCAACAAGATGCTGAAGACCAGCGGGATCATGATGACCGAAGCGAGGCGAAGAAAAATGAGGGTGATCGCGACCAAAAGGGTCACGTGGGTCAGCGTCCGCAACGTGGGGTTCATCGGGATTTCCTTCAACGAGGACTCTAGGGTGAGGGACTCTACAATGAGAGTAGCATAGCCGTACTTTTCCCCGCCAGTCGCGCGATCCGATCCTCTCTTGACAGGAGGTCAAACGAGACCCGGAAGCAGTGCGGTAGGAGGATCAGGAGGCCGATCTAAGCGGGCTGAATTTGCGGGGCGCTGGGAAGGCCCGGTCGAGCTCCGTCAGGTCGTCGCTGCCGAGGCGGACTTCGAGGGCGGCCCGATTTTTCAGCAGATGCTCGAAATGGCTCGCTTTAGGGATCACCATTGTCTCTTCTTTCTCAAGCAGCCAGGCGAGCGCGGCCTGCGCCGGCGTGATGCCGCGCCGCGCCGCAATCTTTTTCAGGGCAGGCTCGCCGAGCATCCGCCCTTGCTCAATCGGCGAGTAGGCCATGATCGGAAGGTGGCGCTCGCGGCACCAGGGGATCAGATCGAGCTCGACCTCCCGATGGGTCAGATTGTAGAGAACTTGGTTCGCCGCAACCTGCCGGCCCTCCGGAAGGGCCTCCAGCGCCTTCAGATCGGAGAGATCGAAATTGCTGACCCCCCAGTTCCGAATCTTGCCGGAGCGCACCAACGCTTCAAAGGCCTCCACCGTTTCAGAGAGGGGATAAATACTCCGCCAGTGAAGCAGATACAGATCGATCCGGTCGGTCCGCAAGCGCTGAAGGCTTCGCTCGCAGGCGGCGAGGGTGCCGCGCAGATTGGCATGGTGCGGATAGACCTTGGTGACGAGGTAGACCGCGTCGCGCCGGCCCTCCATCGCCTCCGCAACGACCCGCTCCGCCCCTCCTTCACCATACATTTCCGCCGTGTCGATGAGGGTCAAGCCGAGATCGAGGCCGAACCGGAGGGCCGCCACCTCTTCCGAACGCCGGGACCGCGACTCCCCCATGCCCCAGGTTCCTTGGCCGAGCGCCGGGACTTTTAATCCGGAAGGAAGTGTGACCTGCCTCATGATCTCTTCTCCGCACTTAAATCGGATCGTCTGATTCTCTTTCGCGATCACACGATCTGATGTTCTCGCGAAAGGGGTCCATTGGATTAACGTTATTTTACGGAGAACCCACAGAGGGAGACAATAGACAGCGGAGATGATCCCCATCGGATGTATTGACTGGAGGCTTTTTTCCGATAGCGGATGAGACAGAAACTGCGGGGGGTTGCAGAAGAGAGAAGGGGATGATAAAACAAAAAGAGAAGGAGTGTATCAGATGGGAATCGCCCTGTTGAAAACGAAATCGATTCATTCTCCCATTGAGCCGGAGAAAGACGGCTTGCGTATTCTGGTGGCCCGTTTCCGCGGACGCGGGGTGAAGAAATCGCACTATGACGTCTGGATGGCCAACTTGGGGCCGAGTGAGCCGCTGCTGCGGGGCTTCCTCGGCGGCACCGTCGATTGGAAAACCTATACTCGTCGGTATAAGGCCGAGATGTTCCAGCAAGGCGGGGTCGATCAATATAATAAGGTGATCCGAAATCATGGGCAGAAGTTTACGCTCCGACTGATTAAGAAGCTGGCGGAAAGCCAGCCGGTCACCTTGCTCTGCCATTGCGCAGAAGAGGAAAAGCATTGCCATCGCCATCTGCTTAAAGAAATGATTTTAAGCAAGAAGGTCTGACCTTTTTTGATTGCGGCGACGCCGCTTCCCACCCGCCATGCATCTCGCATCCTTACTAAAAAACGCGATCGGCTAATTTATCTGCGCCATCGGCTAATTTATCTGAAAGACGCCATCCGCTGAGACTGAGAGATTCCCTGCCGCATCTTTGCTTTTGACCCGGTAATGATAGAGGGTCTTGTGTTTAAGACCCTTGAGCGTTTGGGTATGAGCGGTCCGCATTGTCGCGTCGACCGGGGTCGATTTGTCGTAAGCGGTCGTCGACCCATACTCGACCTGCGACGTGGCCGGTACATCGGTATTCCATACAATCGTCGCGCTATCTTTAGTGATATTGTTTGCCGCGACCCCGGAGATCGTCGGCGGCGGGAGCGGGGTGGTCGCGCTCGACGGGGCCGATTGCGCGGAGAGATTTCCAGCGCCATCGATGGCTGCCACGGTGTAGCTATAGGTCGTATTGGCCGACAGACCGGTATCGGCGTATCTCGGCACGCTGCTCGTTCCGATCAGACTCCCTCCGCGATAGATCGAATACGATTGAATGCCGCCGGCATCGGCCGGGGCGTTCCAGGAGAGATTAATTTGCGATGGAGAGACGGCGGTGGCCGTCAAAGAGGCTGGGACGGAGGGGGAGACGGCCTCGGAGGAGGTGGTAAAGGCATTGTCGGCCGAGACCGCCAGGTTGCCGGCGGCATCGCGGCTCAGGACCCGATAGTGGTATGCGGTTCCCGCCTGTAGCCCGGTCAGGCTCTGCGCGTGGGTGGTCACCATCGCCGTATTGAGGGGAGTCGATGCGCCATAGGCGGCGGTGGTCCCGAACTGCACCTGGGTGTCGGCCGGCTCATTGGTTCCCCAGGTGATCGACGCGCCGTTGGAACCGATCCCCGAGACCGTCAAGTTGGAGATCAGAGGCGCCGTTGTATCGGGCGTGGTGCGAATGGTTTTGCTCACCTCATTTGAAAAAAGGCTCTCATTGCCGGAGGCATCATAGGCGGTGACGGCGAAGGAGTAGCTGCTCCCCGTGGTGAGACCGCTCATCGTCCAGGTGGTCACATTCCCGACATCGATCGGGGCGCCGTAGTTTTGTGAGGCAGCGCCGACATACACCTTGTAGCCGGCGACGGTGGTGTCGGGACTCGGATCCCATGCGAGAATAGCCTCCGCTGCGAAGAGGAGCCGGTGATCCAGAGAAAACAGAAGCATAATCAGCAGAAGAAGAATCGGTTTTCGGATTGCGTCTCGGATCATTTGAGTTACCTCCACATAAAAAAAGCCGCCATGAATTTTTCGGCGGCCAGAGGTATTTCACATCCGCTTTCTTTGCGCTCTGTTTCCAAGCTCTTGAAGGAGAATGTTTTTACTTTAGGCCTAAATACAACCGAGGCACAATGCTAGAAGCTCAATAAAACCCGTAAAAAATCTTAACCGTGCGACCGACTCAGGAGATCCGCCCTGCCGATTGCCTATTTTCCGGCTCCTCTATCCATTTCGTCCCATCTTGTTAGGAGTAAAGTATGGATGGTTCGAGATCGGGCAACATAGGAAAACTTTATCGGTCTTCGCTTCTCTGGTATTAGATATCGCTTTCAATCCACGCGCGTGTATCCCATGTAAGTATTAATACAAATGGATAGACCCAAATGGTTTTAAAAACTCGACATTTCATCCTGCCAGAAAATAGACGGAATCAGCCGAAGCGTCCGGTAGGGAAGCCTTGCCTCTCTTGCGGGTCCTTCTTTCTTTCCGGTCGATTAATATGAAAAGGGATTCCCTGTGTAAATGGATGGGAAAGGCCAGCTTGCCTGTTGACGTAATTTTCAATGTTTTTTTGTCATTTTTCGCTTGATTTATTCGCGCTTCCGGGTTATCTCTGAGGGTGCCTATCCAGAGACAATGATACGTAGAAACTAATCTCTATCCCGAAAAGAATTTAAATTGAAGCAGACAAGAAAGACGAACCGAAAGAGCCCGGCCAGAGAACCAGAGCGAAAACGGCGTGTGGCTCGGCCGGCCGATTACCGGAAGGAGGCCGAGAAAAAACTAAGCGGGAAAAAACAAGGCCCGCGCAGGGAGCTGTCGCGCAGCGAGATCGAGGCGCTGCTTCATGAGCTCGCGGTGCATCAGGTTGAATTGGAAATACAAAATGAGGATCTTCGCGCAGCGCGGGATGAGCTGCAGGCGTCCCGAGACCGGTATGCCGATCTCTATAATTTCGCTCCGGTTGGTTATTTTACCCTCGATGACAAAGGACAGATTCTCGAGGTCAACCTGACCGGTGCCGAACAACTCGGCCTTTCCAGAAAACAGATGGTCGGGATCCCTTTTAGCCGGTATGTGGCCGATGAGAGCCGGGGCGCATTCTATGCCCATCTGAACACCGTTTTTAGCAGCCGGTCTCAACATCGTTGCGAGCTGAAAATCAGACGGATCTGCAACGAAGGACGACAAAAAAAAGGCGCTTTTTTCAACGCTGAGATGGAGAGTCTCTACGCGGAGACGGAGAACGGGCGCGGGGGGTGTCGGACGATTCTCAGCGACATTTCCGAACGAAAGAAAGCCGAAGCGGCGATTCAGGCGATGAATGAGGCGGTGCAGCGTAAAAACATTCAGCTGGAGGAGGCGAGCCGGGCCCGAAATCGGTTGTTCTCGTTTATCTCGCACGAATTGAAAACCCCGCTCAACAGCATCGTCGGGTTTACCCACCTTCTCGACAATGGAACCTATGGTCCCCTCTCCCCGGAGCAGAAGAGGGTCTTGCTCCGGCTTTCGGTGAATGCGGAGGAGATGGTTCGTCTGATCAATAATATTTTGGATCTGGCTCGGATGGAGGTTGGAAAGGTCGACGCAAAATGGATCCGGACGGATGTCCGAGAGCTGCTGGAGAGAATTATCTTCTCCTTCGAGCCGTTTCTCAGGGAGAAAGAGCTCTTTCTGGAGAGCCGGTTTGCCCTCGATGCTTCGGAAGCCGTGTCGACCGATCCGGAGAAGGTTCGGAGCATCGTCACGAATCTGTTGAGCAATGCCGTCAAATTTACCAAGACAGGCGCGGTTCGGTTGGAGGTGACCTCCCTTCCGATAGGGGGCGGGATTCGCCTGGTCGTCTCCGACACCGGCATCGGGATTGCGCCGGAAGATCTGGAGAGAATCTTCGAGGAATACGAGCGATCCGGGTTCGTTCAGGAGAATCCGATCCGGTACACCGGCGGAACCGGCCTCGGATTGTCGATTGTCAAAAAGACGATCGACCTGCTCGGGGGGACCGTTCGGGTCGAGAGCAGGCTCGGCGAAGGGACCACCTTTACGGTCGACCTTCCTGAAAAAGAATACCGCTAAAAAACGCCGCGAATCGGTTATCCCGTATAAAGTCCCTCATGATTCCTGCCGGCGGATCAGCGCCGGCAATTCATAGAGTCCCTCACTCGTGAGGCCATAAAAGACCGGAAGGCCAAGGAAGACGGCCAGCGCCGCCGGTGGACCGATCAGGTAGCCGAGCACGCCGGCCGCGGCATAGAGGGCGACGCCGGCGAGCGCCCGGATCTGCTCCCCGGCGAAATATCCTTCCGGAACATTCCTTTCGACCAACTCCCGATGTCGGGCGAGATAGCGGTAGAAGATCAGCCAGCTCAGGCAGAGGAGCGCGCCGATCAACGCATAAAACCCGACGGCGGTCCGCTCGTCGGCCCGATTGCCCGACTGCATCGTCTTGGAGATTACGGCGGTGGGGAAAGGGAGCAATGCGGTCGTAAAAAGAATCCCCAGATTGGCCCAGTGAAGCCCCCGGTCAATCAATCGAATCCGCCTGAAGGCCGCTTTGTGATTGGTCCAGACGACCCCGACATAGAGGTAAGAGATGACATAGGCGAGGTAGGTCGGCCATTGATGGAGCAGACCGGAGAGAAGCCGCCCCGGCTCAACCTCCGGCGGACGGAGGTCGAGGACCAGCAAGGTGATGACAATTGCGAAAATCGCATCGCTGAATGCTTCGGCCCGTCCGGTATCGGCTACCGTGTCCCTCCGATCTGCCATCGGCTCCCTCCGTCGATAGAATGGAATGATTCCAGCCTAGAGCGCCGATTGAGGCGATGTCAATCGACAGAAAGGGGTAATCGCTTAGGGGGACCTCCATTGCAAAGAGTCAGACGAACGGAGGGTCGAATTGTCCGAGAGAAGGTATCGGACATACGGAGCCGATCATAGGCAATCAAGCCGATTTATGATATTATTCCGTTCCGATCATTTCCGGCTCCGTCCGAGCCGATATTGTTCTTGAAACTTGAACGGAGCGCTGCTTTTTGGAGGTATTTTGATTCATCAATTAGCCGGGTGGGCGGTCGCCGCCCTGATTGTTCTGCTCCCGCGAATGGGATATCCCCAATCGGAAGGAGCCGGTCTCGTTCCGAGTCACATTCACAACGCAGTCTATGAAGTGATCGTCGCCAAGCCCCCGGAAGCCTCTTTGACGTATGAAAAGCCGCTGCCGATGGAACTGCTTCCCTTCACCATCCGAAATGATAAATATTACTCGATCGGCACCGCCTTTGCGATGAATGAAACCGAATTGATCACGGCGGCCCATGTCCTCAACTTGGGGGTCCGAAGCCAATTTAAAGAGATATTCCTCCGAGACATCAACGGCAAGGTCTTCCCGCTCGACAACATCATCAAGTTTTCCAGCCGGCGCGATTTTGTGGTCTTCACCGTCAAAGGCAGAACCTCCCCGGAGCATCTGGAGCTCAATCCGAATTCCCAGATCAATGAAAAGGTCTATGCCGTCGGAAATGCATTGGGTGAGGGGATCGTCATGCGGGACGGCCTCTACACCTCGAACACCCCGGAAGAGATCGATGGCGCCTGGAATTGGATCCGATTCTCCGCCGCCGCCTCCCCTGGCAACAGCGGCGGCCCGTTGCTCGATCATAATGGAAAGGTGATCGGCGTGATGATCCGAAAATCACCGAATGAAAACTTAAATATGGCGCTGCCGGCGGCCGAGGTTCAGAAAGCCGACAGCCGATTCGCTGAGATTTACCAGAAGAGCGTTTATCAATTGGATATTTTTGATTCAATTAAAACCGGAACGCTCGATACCCAAATAAAGCTGCCGATGGGATATAACGACTTCAGAAAGAGCTATATCGATCTGAGAAATGAATTTAATATTCAACTTTTAAAAGCGCTGCTGGCGGAAAACAAAGAGACCCTCTTCCCGAACGGAGCCGGCGCCCAGAAGCTGCTCTACAAGAACATGGCTCCCGAGTTTCCTCAGTTGATCGTGAAGCGGGTCGACGGCAATTGGGATGCGGCTTCACCTGAGAAATTGGATCGCTCCGACCTGGGGAACCGGGGATACATTACCCACGGTAGAGTGAAAAGCACCCTCTTTCTAAAAATTCAAAAACCCGACACCGTCTCCCTGAGCGATTTTTATTCCGATTCGAAATTATTTATGGACCTCATCTTAAAAGGGATCCCTTGGTTCCGGCTGATCGGCCCGGAGCGAATCAAGGTGACCTCGTTGGGGAAGGCCGACAGCGAGTCAATTTACATCGACGCGTATGGCCGGAAGTGGATGGTCAAAACATGGCCGATCCCCTATGGCGATCAAGAGATGGTCGCCTTCTCGCTGCCGGTCCCGGGCGGTACCGTGACGATGTTGCGGGTCGATCAGACGGGCGACGCTCTCGACGGGCATATTCCCGATTTAAAGACGCTGAGCGATTTTATCAACCTCTCGTTTGACGGCACCTTTAAAAAATGGCGCGAATATCTCGGGATGAAGGAGATCATTCCCCCCCTGTTCAACAGCATTGAATTGACGGTGAACAAGGACGAGTTTCGATACAAGTCGAAGCGGTTCAAGGTGTCGGCCACCTCTGAGGTCATCCCTCTGAGCGACCAAAGCATGCTCACGATCGGATTCGGCTACTATCGGGGGAGCGATCATTCGACTATCTGGGATGTGTCGCGATTGTTTTTTAACGAAGACAATTTCAAACACAACGGCTTCACCCTCAATCGAAACATGAAGGTCGACGAAGAGGTCGATGATGCCGATTTGAATCGGTGGAAGAGACTTCTGGAGGGAGACAAGCCGTACGATATGAAGGCCTATCTTCTCAAAGACAATACCGCCATCAGCACCGTCTACAAGAATGTCTCGGCGATGAAAACCAGCCAAACGGTTTCCGTATTATACGACCTCACCCATATTAAAACCGGCATGGTCGACCAGAGTACGATGGAATCGAGCCTCAGTAAAGTGCTTAAGGAGGTGGTCGTCTACGAGAATTGATCCAACCGATCATGCCGTACGCTGTTGTCGAGCGCCCGATTCAGAAGACCGGGAGAGGTTCGATCGTTGCCGGGAGAGGAGCCGCGTGATCTCTTCGGCGGGGAGGGGATGGCTCAAAAGATATCCTTGGACCTGGTCGCATTGAAGCGAGCGTAAGAATTGAAGCTGCTCCTCCGTTTCCACCGCTTCGGCGATCACCTTCCGCTTCAGGCTGTGCGCGAGGGTGATGATCGCGGTGACGATCGCCCGGTTGTCAGGATCGGTGGTGATGTTGTGGATGAAGGTGCGATTGATCTTCAAGGTGCTGACCGGAAACTGCTTGAGGTGATGCAGAGAGGAAAAGCCGCCTCCAAAGTCATCGATTGAAATGTCGATCCCGATCGCCCTCAGCTGCCGCAACGTGGTGACGGTCGTCTCCGAGCCCTTCATCAGGGTGCTCTCTTTCAGCTCCAGCTCCAGAGCGTGTGGGGAGAGGCCGGTCTCGTCAAGCAGCCGGGTGATCGCTTCATAAAGATTCTTTCTCCGAAAGTGGGTCGCCGAGATATGGACGGCGATCCGAAAGGGGGCCAGCCCTCCCTCCTGCCAAGTTCTGTTTTGCACACAGGCGGTCCGTAAAACCCACTCTTCAAGCGGTATGATCAGGCCGATCTCTTCCGCCAGCGGAATAAACTCGGCCGGGAGGAGCGTTCCGGCGCCGGGACGGATCCAACGGACGACCGATTCCATCCCGATGATCTGCCGGGTCGCCAGATCGACCTTCGGCTGATAATGCAATTGGAACTCCTTCCGCTCCAACGCACGGCGAAGGCCGTTTTCCAGTCCGAGCCGATCGGTCGCCTGATCGTCCAGCGCGGGCGCATAGAGCTGGAAATGATTTCTCCCTTGCCCTTTCGCACGGTACATGGCGGTATCGGCATTCTTGAGCAGGGTCTCGCAGTGATCGCCGTCGTCGGGGTAGATCGCGACCCCCATGCTGGTGGTGATAAAGAGCTCCCGTCCTTCTAATTTAAAGGGGGTTGACAGCGCCTCGACGATTTTTTGTGCGACGAGAAGGATGTCCTGTCGCGCTTGAAGCTCTTCCAAGAGGATCACAAATTCATCGCCGCTGAGGCGGGCCACGGTGTCTTCTTCCCGGATACAGCCGGTCAGCCGTTCCGCCACGAGCTTCAGCAGCAGGTCTCCGAACGGATGCCCCAACGTATCATTGATCGTCTTGAAATGATCCAAGTCCAAAAACAGAACGGCCACGGGACGCAGCGGCCAGCGGGCCCGGGCGAGGGCCTGGCCGAGACGTTCGTAGAAAAGGGTCCGGTTGGGGAGATGAGTAAGGGGATCGAAATTCGCCAAATGCTGAAGCCGCTCTTCCGTCTGCTTCCGCTCGGTGATATCCCGAAAGCTCCAGACCCGTCCGACGGTCTTCCCGCCGATCCGCTGGGGCTGCGAGAAGAGCTCAAACACCCGTCCATCTTTCAATTCCAACAGACCCTGATGTTCCGTCTCCGACGCCGCATATCGCTTCCGGAGGTCGATTAAGAACCCCTCGGGGTCTTTCAACTGGCTGACGATATGGGCCAAGGCTTTTTCATTCTCTTGCGGGGCGATAAAGGAGCCGGGGAGATTCCACATTTGGATAAACTTTTGATTGAACCGGACGAGCTTCCCTTCCCTGTCTACGACGAGAATGCCGTCGGCGGTCGACTCCAGCGTGGCGCTGAGCAGAGAGAAGGTCCGCTTGAGCGCTTCCTCCGCTTGCCGGCGATCGGTCTCGTCTTTCAGCGTCAAGACGGCGCCGACGATCAGGCCATGTTCTCGGATCGGACTCAGGGCCGAATCGACCCGCCGCGGGGTGCCGTCGCGGCGCAAAACGATCCGATCGATCCTTTGCTCGGTTTTTCCATCCTGAAGCAACCGAGGCAGGTCGATTCGGGGCGAGTCGTCCTCCGTATTCTGCAACACCCGATCGATCGGCTGTCCGACGAGGGCGTCGAGCGGATAACCGGTCATCGCCGCCGCGGCCGGATTTGCAAAGGTGATGATCCCGCGCGGGTCGAGGCCGATGATTGTTTCGCCCGCGGAGTTTAAAACGAGATCGGCCCGGGCGTGGGCCTGCTCGCTGATCCGCCAATTTGCCAGGAGGACGACACTTTCACACCCGATAAACACCGCATGGATCACGGCCCATTTCCAGGGATGGGCAAAGGCGTCGGGATGATTGTAGACGAGGCTCGGAACGAATTGACCGGTAAGCCCATGTTCCATGCCGACGAAGAGGATGGCGAGGAGATAAGGAACCCAGTCTTGGTAGAGGGAAATGATGGCGAGCATGACGAAGAAGTGAAAGTGCGCTTCAATATAACCACCCGAGAGCTGGACGAGAATGGCGGAGGAGGTGATCAGGCCGAGGCTGGCGGCCGCGGCCCGGTCGCTGCGGCTGAGCTTGCTCCACGAACCGACCATCGCGGCCGCAGCGATCAGCGCCCCCTCGCCGAGGCTCTGGAGGGGACCGAACCCGCGATAGAAACCGAAGGCGGTCAAGCCGACCGCATGGAGCCAGGTCAGGAGAAGGATGGCACGATGTCGCGCCTGCCACTCTTTCTCAGGAAGGGCGCGTCCCTCGGGAATCACCTTGCGGATGATTCCCAGGAGCCGACTGAATTGAAACCGCCTCCGCTCCATGGTGGGTGTCTCCTTCTCTCCGCCGAAATGATGCGCCGCGCTGATGTCTTTATCGATCGTGAGCCGCCGCCGGAATGTCTAAATCCCTCTTTGTTAAGGCTAAATTCATTAAAGATCATCCCTGGGTAAAAGTCAAGCAAGGAGGGAGATGCGTCATAAATACTATTTCGCGGCCGGTCGCGCTCAACGCTCCAACCCATCCGATCCGGCATTGATGAAATATTCTGGGTGTTTACCGGGAAGAGTGTGATAAAATCGATCCCATTCCGGACCCTTATCGATTCTGCACGTGATTCATCTTAAGGTGAAAGATCATCGGAGGAATGAAGATGGAGAGTCGGATGCCGCGTCTCTTAATTATAGAAGACAGCCCTCTCGAAGCCGATCCATTCAAAGCGGCCTTGGAAGGGGTCGGTTACGAGCTGGTTTTTGCCCAAAGCGCGCTTCAGGGATTGAAAGCGGCGCGCGACACCCCGCCCGATCTGGTGTTGCTCGATCTGGCTCTCCCCGACCCCGACCTGGATGGACGGGAAGTCTGCCGCCAGCTTCAGGCCGGGGACAGGCTCCGCGGCGCTCCGATCATCGTGGTGACGATGCGGGGAAAGACGGAGGAGAAGGCGGTCGGCTTGGAGGGGGGGGCGAGCGACTGTCTCGCGAAACCGTTTGAGCCGATGGAGCTGAGGGCGCGGGTCGGTGCCGCCCTTCGGATGAAGCGTCTTCAGGAGGAGCTGGTCGAGAAAAATAAGGAGCTGGCCGGCAAAAGTAGAGAATGTGAGCTTCTCCTTAAACAGATGCAGACCTTGGCCATCACCGATTCGGTGACCGGCCTTTTCAACCGTCGTTACTTCCAGGAAGTGTTAAACCAGGAATTCTCCCGTGCGCAGCGCTACTGCACCCCCTTTTCCTGTCTCATGATCGATGTCGATCAGTTCAAAAGAATCAACGACACCTACGGCCATGAAGCAGGCGACAAGGTCTTAGAGGGGCTGGGGAAGATCGTTCAAGAGCAGGTCCGAAAGGTCGACCTCCCGGCCCGGTATGGCGGCGATGAGTTTGTCGTTCTTCTGCCGGAGTCGCTTCGGGACGACGCGGGCCAGGTCGCCCAGCGGATTCTGGAGCGGGTCCGCGTCGCCGACTTTTCGATCTTAAAAGAAAAAAAGCCGGTCACCCTTAGCATCGGCGTCTCCGGATTTCCCGACCCCGAATTGCGAGATGCCCGCCAGGCGATCCTCGCCGCCGATTTCGCCCTCTACCGGGCCAAACGGACAGGGGGAAATCGGGTGGAGATGATGACCGTCGCGGAGATGGAATCGGCCTGAACCGGGGTCCCGTTTTTAGGAGCGATCTCTCCTCATTTACGGTCAAGCGTACGGTCAAGCGCTCAAGAAAACCGATTTGGTTTTGGCTCTTTTTTCTCGATTGACATGCGCCGGCTTTTTGTATAGGATAGCGTCCGCTATGGCGGAAGAGTTAGAGAAGCGAATCGATCGTTTAGAAGCCGAAGTGCTTCGATTGCAAAACCACCTTCATACCCTTCAGTCTGAGGTAAATCTTTTTTTAAAGCGCTACGTCGCCGCCTGTCCCTCCTGCCGGAAAGAGTTCGATCTCCTCGTCAATCATTATAGTATCGGCCTCTTCGATAACCTGGTCTATGTCAAATGCCCGCATTGTAACAAGTCGATGCCGGTGGTCGACAAAGAAGGCGGGGGGGTCGGGGTCATTTCGGAGTAGTCGTTCGGCTGTCAACGCTCCCTTCCATTACACCCGTACATGTAACCCGCTCCCACTGCTTAATAAACGGTTATTGCTATTAAAAAGTTGTTTTTAAAAAAAGAGGGTGCTATAATGCTCCCACTTTTTGGTAGACTGCCTGATCTCTCAGATTTAGTTCGCAGATTCAGCTTGCAACGTCCGCTGTAGATCGCTTGATATCATCAGCGATGAGAATCGATTTAAGGGGGGCCTTCTCTATGTATCGATCTATCTATATCCCTGTAGATAATTCGGATTATTCCAACACCGCCATCGATATCGGCGTGATGTTGGCGAAGCAGTTCGGCGCAAAAGTCATCGGCAGCCATGCGTATGCCGCCAAGCTTCACGACAAGCGCTTTAAGCAGATGGAGGCCGGTCTTCCCGAGGAATATCACGATGAGAACGAACTGGAGCGACAGCGCAAAATTCACGACTCGCTGATCACCCGCGGACTGGAGATTATCACCGATTCTTACCTCGACATCGTTGATCAGAAGTGTCGAGAAGGAAACGTCCCATTGGAGCGCCGGTCGCTCGAGGGGAAGAATTTCAGGGTCCTCGTCGACGACATCGTGCAGAACAGCTATGACCTGGTTCTCTTAGGGGTGCTCGGCGTCGGCGCCGTCCGCGAGAGCATGATTGGAAGCGTCACCGAGCGGACGATCCGCCGGGTTCGCAAATCGGATATCTTCGTGGTGAAGGAGACGAAGCCCCCCGAAGTCGGAAAAATGGGGAAGATCGTCGTTGCTGTCGACGGAAGCCACTACTCCTTCGGCGGATTCAAGACGGCGTTGGCGATCGCCAAGGCATACAACCTCGAAATCGACGTCGTCTCCGCCTTCGATCCTTATTATCACTATGCCGTCTTCAATTCGATCTCCGGCGTCCTCTCGGAAGAGGCGGGGAAGGTCTTCCGGTTCAAGGAGCAGGAGAAGCTCCATGAAGAGGTGATCGACTCCGGTCTCGCGAAGATCTATCAATCCCACCTTGAAATCTGTCTGAAGATCGCCGAAGCGGAGGGGGTGACGGTGAAGACCTCCTTACTCGACGGCAAGCCGTTTGAAAAAGTCATTCAATATGTGAAGAAAGAGAAGCCGTGGCTCCTGGTGGTCGGCCGGATCGGCGTCCACTCCGACGAAGAGATGGATGTCGGGAGCAACTCGGAGAACCTGATCCGAATGGCCCCTTGCAACGTGCTCGTCTCGAACCAGAAATATATTCCGCCGATCGACGCCATCGCAGAGTACACCGTTGCCTGGACCGAAGAGGCCTCGAAGCGGATGGAGAAGGTGCCGGTCTTCGCCCGCGGCGTCGCCAAGACGGCCGTTTACCGGTATGCGATTGAAAAAGGCTTCACCATCATCAGCAACGCGGTGGTCGACGCGGCGATGGGAGATATCCTTCCAAAGTCGGCGATCGACGCGATGAAAAACCTCGGCCGGGTTCTCGACGAGAAGGGAATCGATCGGAATAAGATGACCGCCGCCGAGGGGGTCTCCGAGACGCTTCAAGGAAACGGTCTTGCGGGAATGATGACGCAAATTGTCGGGAATGCAGACGCCGAGCGCGCCGCCAGCTATGATGAAAAGGCGAAGCTCGATTTCCACATCTGCGGCGGCTGCGGTTACACCGCCAAAGGGGAGCGGCCGGTGAGATGCCCGATCTGCAGCGCCGAGGGAAGTTCCTTCCAATACCTCGATAAATCGATCTTCGAAGCGGCCGCGAAAGCGGAAGGAGGGCTCGTTCAGGAGGTCGGCTATGATGGGGTTCCGCTCAACTGGACCGAAGAAGCGAAGAATATTTTAAGGAAGGTGCCGGCCGGGTTCGAGCGGCGGCGCGCCAAGGCGAAGGCCGAGAAGATGGCCCGGAAGATGGGCTTTAAAACGATCACCAAAGAATTTTCAATCCGGATGATCGAGGGGGGGGATCTCGACGAGGCGGTCGAAATGAGCGCGAAGACGATTGCCGGCGCCATCCTTCCGAAGGAAGAGGCTAAGACCGAAGCGAAGAAACCGGAAGTGAAGGGGCCGCAATTCACCTGGACCCCCGATGCGCAAGAGCGGATTAACCGGGTGCCGGTCGGCTTCATGCGGGATGGAACCCGTCAGCACATTGAGAACTACGCCTACAGCCATTCGATCAGCGAGATTACCCTGGAGGTGGCGGAGGCCGGCATCAAGAAGGCGACCGAAGAGATGGAATCGGTCCTGTCGGGCGCAACCAGCCTCGAAGAGATCAAGAAGCGGATCGCGACCCTATCGATCGGTGGGGAGGCCGTTCCGGCGGAGGAGCTCTTCCACTTCTGCGGAATGTGCGGCCATGTCGTCCGGCAGGTTCCTTCGCAGTGCCCCATCTGCGACGCCAAAGCGGCCCGCTTCGTCCTGATGCAGAAAGAGAGCGACTACTTCATCTGTACGATCTGCAGCCAGATCGCCTCGCAGCGGATCCCCGATCATTGCGACCTCTGCGGCGCCGGCGGGGAGTATTACAAGAAATTAGAGCGCAAGGAGAGCGGCCTGGAGAAGGCGCTCGCCTCGATTGCCTGGACCGATGCCGCCAATGCGAAGCTTCTGGAGATTCCGGAAGGATTGATTCGGGAGATGACCCGCTGGCGGATCGAGGTCGATGCCCGCAAGAAGGGGATTCGAGAGATCAATCCCGCGGTGATCGAAGCCAAATACAGCGAGTGGGCCCATGTTTCGCGCCAGATCGAACGGCGTCTTCCCTGGGATGCGGAGGCGGAGATCCGGATCGGTCGGATCCCCTCGTTTGTCCGGGGGACGGTCGTCAAGGAGATCGAGGCCTATGCCGGCGAGAAAGGACTCGGCCGGATCAGCGTCGAGATCCTTGATCAGGTGACCGAGCGGTGGGCCGAAGCGATGCGGTCGCAAGGCTTCTAGTCGCCTGTCCATGAACGGCCGCCTGCTGTGTGGTTCGCTTTGCTCACGGTGTGAGTGGACGTGCTTTGCACATTAGGAAGAGGCACACTCTCGGTCGCTCGGCAATAGTATATTCCGGTTGCCTCGCTCCCCGCGGTATTGCGACCCGCATTAAGCGATAATGGGAGTATCGGAAGTCCCCGAAGGGACATCTGGCCATTCCTAAACAGGCTTACCGTTTTGTATTTTCATTAGAGATTCTTTCAATGGGACATCAAGCTTATTCCGTTTCTTGGAACCTGACCCAGCGCTGCAATCTCTTCTGTACCCACTGCTACATGAGTGCGTTTCCCCACGCCGACATCTCCCAAGACTTCACCACCGAAGAATGTTTTAAAGTCGTCGATGACATGGCGAAGGTCAACCCGAATCTCTTTCTGATCTTGACCGGGGGAGAGCCGCTCGTCCGAAAAGACATCTTCGACATCGCGACCTACGCCTCCGACAAAGGGTTTACCTGCGTCTTGGGGACGAATGGGGTGCTGCTCGGAAAGCATGAGGCGCGGCGGATGCGGGAGAGCGGGCTGCAGGGGGCGTCGATCAGCCTCGACTCGGTCGACCCGCAGCGGCACGACAACTTCCGTCAGCTGACCGGCTCCTGGAAATCGGCCCTCCGGGGTATCGAGCATTTAAAAGAAGAGGGGCTCGACTTCTCGCTCCATATGAGTGTCATGTCGTGGAATGTCTCCGAGATCCCGCCGATGATTGAGCTGGCGCGGAACATCGGCGCCAAGGTTCTCAACTTCTTTTTTCTCGTCCAGACCGGCCGCGGCGAAAACCTGATCGACATCCGTCCGAGCCAATATCGGGAGATCCTGACCTACCTTGCGCGGGCGCAAGGGGTGGGGGCGAAGGAGCACAATCCGGGTCTCTTCCAAAATTTCGACGATCCCTGGACCACCTCCGCCGGGCAGATGGGCGATCTCATCCTCCGGGCCAAGTGCGCCCCCCATTTTCGCAAGATCATTTATGAACTCGATCCGAATTCGCCCCTTTTAAAAAATTACGCGCAGGGGAGCTGCCCGGCCGGGAAGCACTATTGCCGGATCACCCCGGAGGGGGACATTACCCCCTGTCCCTACATGCCGGTGTCGGCGGGGAACCTTCGGAAGCAGACGTTTGACGAGATCTGGAATACCTCGCCCGTTTTGAATGATCTGCGCGAGCCGCAGCTCGGCGGCCGGTGCGGCGAGTGTGAATTTTCTCAGATCTGCGGCGGCTGCCGCTGCCGTGCGTATGCGGTCAACGGCAGCTATCTGGCGGAAGATCCCGCCTGCGACTATCAGCCGGGACAGTATGGCGGAAAGCGGATCGTGCTGCCGGCGGAGCAGACGTTCGGATTTGAGGCGAAGTTTACCCTCGACTGGTCGACTGAGGCGAAAGAGCGTCTTCAACGGCTTCCTTCCTTCGCGCGGGGGATGGTGGCGAGCAGCGTGGAGCGATATGCCGCCGAGCATCAGATCGATTGCATCACCCCGGAGGTGATGCAAAAGGTACGGGAAGAGGCGGAGGTCCGGTTGGGGAGGAGCTTTAAGTTCTCCGAATTCACCCGCTCCGTCCCCGAGAAAACCCCGGCGGTCCGCCAGGACATTTATCCTGGATAACAGAAATGCGAATTGCGGATTAAAAGATAAATGATCGTTTATCTTGCTTTTTTTATTCCGCATTCCGCAATAGAAATTTGAGGGAAAGCGATGCAAGAAAATAATGAGACGATTACCTGGACGCCGGCGGCGGAAGAGCGGCTGAAGAAGGCTCCTTTTTTCCTCCGCGGAATGGTCCGGCGTCTTTCGGAAAAGAAGGCGCGGGAGCTGGGAATCAAAATCATCACCGAAGAGGTCTTGGCCCAGTTTAAGGACAAGATGATGAACCCGATGGCCGGCGCCGGCGCCGGGACCTCGCACAAAGAGGCCGGTGTCGAGACGAAGGCGCTTGCCTGGACGCGCGAGGCGCAGGAGCGTCTTGAAACCGTTCCGGAATTTATGCGGGCGATGATCAAGCAGATTGCCGAAGAGGTGGCGCTCGAGCGGGGACATCTCGAAGTCGATTTGGAATTGCTTAAAAAGGCCGAGGCCTTGGGAGAGGAGCCGGAGGAGACCCGACCGGAGATCGAATGGACCGATGCGGCGAAAGTCCGTCTCGATCAGAAGATCGCCGACTCCCCGGAGATCGCCCGCGATTTTGTCCGGACGATGCTGAAGAATGATGCGGAGGACCTGGCGCACGAGATGGGCTTGACCCGGATCGACCTGGCGGCGCTCACCCAGATCTGGGATGCGCCGAAGAGTGACGTGACCTGGACCAATGAGGCCCACAAGCGGCTGATGACCTCGCCCGATTTCGTCCGCAGCGGCATCAAGAAGGCGGCCGAGCGGCGCGCCCGGAAGATGGGGATGACTTCGATTACCTCGGAGCTGCTGACCAAATTTCGAAATGAAGCGATGATGAAGGCGATGAAGCGGCTTCGCGCCTTCGGCTATGACGAGATGACCTTCGACGGCTTCAACGATGCCAAGGAGAAGATCCGGCGCCTGAAAGACAACCCCGAAGCGGCGAAGCGCCTCGACGACATCAAAGAGTATATGGGAAAACGAGGGAAGGTCGGCCTGATCGACGAAGAGATGCTCCAGAAGATGAAGGATTATCTGAAAGACCCTTCAAAGAAGGAGATGTGAATGCGGTGAGGCGCCCCGCCTCGGATTCCCCCCTCTTGTTTCGGTGTCGATGAATTTCTTCGCGGTTCTGAATCACTGGCTCCATCTCATTTCGGTCGTTATCTGGATCGGCGGTACCGCCTTTCAGGTTTTCGTGGCCGCTCCTTTCCTCAAAACAGGCGATCCCTCTTATACTTTTCTCAAAAATGTGTCGAAGCGATTCCGGCATATCGTCGGACCGCTGCTGCTGGTCCTGGTGGTGACCGGCGGGATTAATTTCGGCTTCCGAAGGGCCGGTTACGACATCCTCCCTCCCGGATATATCTCCGCATTGGGGGTGAAGGTCTTTCTCGTCGCCATCATCGCGTCGCTTTACTTTTTCGATCTCATCCGTGCGCGACAGGAAGAAGAGCCTCAACAGAAATTCCAGCCAAGATCGGAGGAAGGCCCCGCTCTTCCGGGGTTTGCCTACACCCGATTAACCTTGATTATCGGATTGGTCATCATCTTTCTAGCGTCGATGTTAAGGCAGTGGAAGTTTTAAAGCGCGGCAGGACAACCGGTTCGGGGTCGATTTTATCTCGGCCGACTCGATTTCCGAAGCGGGCGTTCCTTCTCTTATCGCTCGGGCTGGTGTTCTGGATGATCTGCCCGGCAGAGCTGCACGCCATCCATTTCGTTATTAACAGCAGCGAGCGGATCCAGAGAGAGCATGGCCGATTGAAGCTGGGGATGTCGCTGTCGGACTTCATCAAAGCGATTAAGAGCAAAGAGGCTTCCGGAGAGATCGGACAATTTGAAGAGGAGCGTCGCTTCCATGCCGATCCGGCCTCTTTCGGCCCGAATGCCTCGGAGGTCCTCGCCGATTTTTATAAGGAACAGCTTTTCCGCATCGAGGTCAATTATCCACCGGTTCGATTGGATTCGGCTGCCGTTGAGGAGGTCAAGGCCGGCCTGACAGGTCATTATGGCCCCCCCCGGACAAACTCTCTTCCGGGAACCGATCTCTTTTTTTGGGATGATGGCAAAACCCGTTTGATTTTAGAGCGGGATCTGGCGGAACAGTCGATGGCCTACTCGATTACCTATATCGATGACGACCTTTTTCATCATGCAAGCCACGAACGGGTGGGGAAGGAAACCGACGGAAGATCGACTTATGGACGTTGAAAAGCAGATCGATTGGCACGTAATCAGGCCTTTCACTGCGTTTTCCACAAAAGGTGTGAATATATTGTGGATAAGTGCCGTCCGCACCCTCATTTGCCGCATTATTTCCTGCCGGCGACGAAGATGCTCAAAAAGTGTGCACACAATTCATATATAAAATCAACAGCTTAACTGGTTTTGGAAGACCATAAATTTTTTGACGCAATATTCCATCGTTGTATCCCCGGCAGCGGGCACTATATGTTGAAAAGGGGGCGGAATAGACACTATATATAGCCTGGGGATGGTCTCGAATCTTCAGATGGGATCTCTCTGCTTTCGTTATACGTTATTTTAGGTATGGATGGTTTCTCAGCTTAAAGATTGTGAATTGAATCAAGATATGGTATAAGGTCGGGATATGGAGAAGCGGCGACATTCGCGTGTTCCTTTATTCACCAAGGCGACAATTACGACCGCGGCGAGGCCGGTTCAGATCACCATCAGCAACATCAGCCTGGGCGGTCTTCTCTTCCATTGCTCGAAAGACTTCGAGCTTGGGAAGGAGATGGTGGTCCAGATCAAAGGGACCCATCGACGCAAGGATTTTGAAGAGAAGGTGACGGGAAGGATCGTCGCCATTCATCGCGGCACCGCCGGAAAATCGTATGGGCTCCAATTCGGTGCCTATCTCGATGAAGATCGCCAGCCGGCGCTCCTGGCGTTTGTGAGCGGCAGCAAGAAAAAGGCGATCACCTCTTTCTTGCGGGATGAATAACCGCCGGTTGCTCCCGGCCTGAGGATCGTCGCCGGAGATTCCATCTTTCTCCCATTGCGAGGGATTGCATTGCGGCATCTGATCAGAGAGCGCTTCGGACGTTCGCGGACCCGCGCTTGGGACCTCTTCTTCTTTCTGTTTCTCCTCCTCTCCAGCTGCGCGCACGCTCCCCTTCAGGTCGCCCTTCCCGATTCATCCGTTCCTTATGATCGTGCATGGAAAGTCGCATTAGATACCAGCCTGAACTACTATGATCGCATCGCCGTTGCCGACAAAGAGGCCGGTTTTTTTCAGACCGTCTGGACGATTGAGAAAAGCGGTATGATCCTCGGCAATCCGGTGAAGCGAAGCCGTCTGATCGGCAACGTCGTCAGCAAGGCCCCCTTCCGTCTCTACTTGACCCTGGAAGAAGAAGCTTTTTCATTGGAACTCGGCCGATGGGTGAAAGAGACGAATGAGCCGCTCCTCACCCAGATCGGTCAGGACATCGCCTCCAAGCTCCAGTTCTGACGCGCCCGTCCACCCATATGAAGGGCCCCGACCATGCTCGCGAAGATCTTCAGCGCCGTCTTGTATGGGATCGAGGCCTTGCCGATCGATGTCGAAGTCGATCTCTCCCAGGGCCTTCCGCTCTTAAATATCGTCGGCCTTCCCGACCTCGCCGTCAAAGAGAGCAAAGACCGCGTTCGCGCCGCCATTAAGAACACCGGCTTTCACTTCCCGATTAAAAAAATCACGATCAACCTGGCCCCGGCCGATCTCAAGAAAGAGGGGGCCGCTTTCGATCTGCCGATGGCGCTCGGAATCCTCGCCGCCGACGGCGTGTTGAAGGAAGCGCGGCTGGAAGACTATTTGATCGTCGGCGAGCTGTCGCTCGACGGAAAGATCAAGGAGGTGAAAGGGGCGCTCGCAATGGCGATTCTGGCGAAGCGGATCGGAAAGCGCGGCCTGATCGTCCCGGCGAAGAATGGTCCCGAGGCGGCGGTTGTCTCCGAAATCGAGGTCCTCGGGGTGGAGACCCTTCCACAGGTGGTTGAATTCCTGAACGGCTCACTCACCCTGCCACCGGTCGAAACCCCGCTCTCCCCCCTCTTTGCGGCGCAGGCACTCTACGGTGAAGATTTCTCCGAGGTCCGCGGCCAGGCGCATGCAAAGCGCGCCTTGGAGATTGCGGCGGCCGGCGGCCACAACCTGCTGATGGTCGGGCCGCCCGGCTCCGGCAAGACGATGCTGGCCAAGCGGTTTCCGACGATTTTGCCGAACATGAGCTTTGAGGAGTCGCTGGAGACGACGTTGGTCCATAGCATCTTCGGTCTTCTCTGCGATCAGCCGCTGATCGTCTCCCGCCCTTTTCGCTCGCCGCACCACACCGTTTCCGACGCCGGCCTCATCGGCGGCGGACAGGTCCCCCGCCCCGGCGAGGTGAGCCTGGCCCACAACGGCGTTCTCTTTCTCGACGAGCTGCCGGAGTTCCGACGCAACGTCTTGGAAGTGCTTCGCCAACCCTTGGAAGAGGGGCGGGTCACCATCGCCCGCGCCAGCGCTTCATTGACGTACCCTTCCCAATTTATGTTGGTGGCCGCGATGAACCCCTGCCCCTGCGGCTATCTCACCGACCCCACCCGCAGCTGCTCCTGCACCCCGATGGCGATCCAGCGCTACCGCGCCAAGGTCTCCGGTCCGCTGCTCGACCGGATCGATCTGCACATCGTCGTCCCCGCCGTTCCTTTCCGGGATCTCACCACCGAAGCCGAAGACGAAAGCTCCGAGACGATCCGCAAGCGGGTCCTCGCCGCACGCGAGATCCAGCGCGCCCGCTATGAAAAAGAGGGCATTCGCTGCAACGCGCAGCTCCGCCCGCGCCAGATCAAGAAACACTGCCAGATCGATGTGCCTTCCCGCCGGTTGGTGGAGCTGGCGATGGAGCGCCTGGGGCTCTCCGCACGCGCGTACAACCGCATCTTGAAGGTCTCCCGCTCGATCGCCGACCTCGATCAGCGCGAGCGGATCTCGGCGGCCGACATCTCTGAAGCGGTGCAGTATCGGAGCCTGGATCGGAAGACGTTCGGGGGATGAATGCCGGATAGCTCTCGCACTGGGTTTCTTGCCATGCCGGCGGCTACCAGGCCGTTCAGCTCCGGGTTGCCGAGCAGTATATCAACCCATTCGGGAACCTGGCGAAAGAAGGAAATACGCTGATCGTGCCGGCGACGCTGAGCGACGCCAGCTCCATGGTTGCGATGGCGATAAACATCATCCGATCCGGCTCCAACCCTGAATTACCTCCCGCTCATTCCCAGAAATAATCGGGGTTCCGCATCGCTCCCTGCCCGTGGCGTGTCAAGAGAGCGCGCGATCAAACCCTTGGCTTTTTCTATGTTACACAGTGGCTCCCTTATCTATTGCCAGCTCAATGCCGACGCCAAAAAACCAATATCAAGATATAATAAACCGGTAAGGTTCCACTCCGGAGTAAGGCCTAAGGAGTGGAACCATGGCGAGTTCAACGGGTGGGAGCGCTATGCAAGAAGACCAAAGGGAGTGCATCCGGGTGCCGTTAGCCACGGTTGCCCTGATCACGAAGGTAGGTGAAGACGTTTCTCGTCCCGTCCGAGTTCATGACCTCGGTATAAAGGGAATGGGCATCTATACCCATGCGGCTTTACGAAAAGAAGACCAGCTGCTCATTGAGCTGGCTCTCCCGACGGCGCAAAACGAAGCCGAAATTGTCTCCGTTCCGGGAGAGGTGGCCTGGATTGAGCCGATCCAAGAAGGCGTTCAGTATCTCGTCGGCATAAAATTCTACCTCTTATTCGAGCTGGAATCCAAACTGCAGAAGTATATCGATCACATTGAGAAAGCACTGAATATTGAAAACAATGAATTCAATCAGGAGCAAATCTAGCGTCGGCAATCACCCCTCCGAGCGGTCCCCCTGAACGAAACGCGCATCCACCCTATCCTCCCCGGTCAGTTTTAGCCGCCCCTCTCCCGCTTCAAATCAGAAAGAATTGTGTTGAACATCCGGACGATACTCATTTAGTATTATCCCTATACGGTGGTATACAGGCGAGAGGCTGTAGTGATGATCCAGGAGGTGCCGCTCAGAGATGAGAGGCGATCCAAAGCCGCTCTCTCGCAGTCGGCGGTCTTATTTATAGGAGATGCATTAAAGTGAATAAAAAGAAGCGCACCCTGGTTGAAGAATCCCCTTTACTAATCAAGCCGAGAGCCCTTACAAAGCGAGAGACAGAGGTGGTTGAACTGGTGGCCAGAGGATATAAAAATCGGGAAGTGGCTAAGAAGTTAGGCGTCGCAGTTAAAACGGTGGAGACCCATCGGGCCAACGTGATGAACAAGCTTGCGCTTCGCAACATTGCTCAGCTCATTCGTTATGCCATTCAGAAGGGAATTGTCTCTACCGACTTCGAATAAAGCCGATCCGTGTAATGGCCGGTGTCAATAAATTAAAAATGATTACAACTTTTCTTCGGCTTTTTTAGGCCGCCCCCGGTACAACCCCCGAGCTGAGAGCCAAAGATGATTGGAACTATGGGAGAGATGTCATACTTCAGATGAAAAAGGTGTGGTGGAAAAAGTCTTCTGATAAATAAAGATCACTGGAAAGCCAGCGGGCGATTCTGGCGGAAAGATTTTCAATCTACATCATGTTCAAAAATAAGTAATGCTTCTACAAAGGGTGAACACGGGTCCAATATCCAGCGTTGTCCTTTTAATCCAATTTCCATTGACATCGTATTCATACTTATAGATTGTTTCACCCGCCAGAACGCCAGACCGATAAGAGGAAATTCCGGAGTAGTTTCCGTGGTCATCGTAGGTGTATACATGTTTCCCAAGTAAAGAGCCGTCCGCGCTATAGGAAAAATCTTCGGTGAGGTTTCCCTTTTCGTCATAAACGTTGCGCCACTTACTTGTGACAGCGTCGTTTGTCTCGAATACCCTCATTTCAATAATTTTTCCTTCATTATTGTTGATATAGAGAACCTTGCTCGAAGACACACCGTCGTCATCATAATAAATTTTTTCAATTATATTTCCATCGGAATTGTAAATTTCTTTGGTTTTTAGAACGTGACCTTGAAAGCGATATTCTTTCTTGGCGAAACCCCCATGATCATAAACATATTCTTCTCTACTATAAACGGCGCCGTTACTATAACTTATCTTTTCCTTTAGCCTTCCTTGAGTGTCATATGAATAGACGAATGTGGTCCTTCCGACGCCATTTTGATCATAACCTACTGCCTCGATAATGTTTCCTTTCACATCGTAATATGCTGTATTTAATATGTCAGAATACCCTTCCTTGTTTTTCTCACAATCGATGATAGACACACTACGAACAGGTCCAATTAGCCTTTCCTTCTCCTTATCCGGAGTCTCCTGAGCGAACGCCGGCTGGAAGACTAAGAGACTGAAAATGAATATCATCAGGGCGTGCTTCATAACAGAAGTGATTCCCATCATCTTAAGCCCTTATCCAGCACAAACAAAATTCAACAGGGGAGTGGCTACAGTTAAATTGGGATTGACTAAATAACAATTCTTTAATGATATATACCATTTTAGAATATAAAAAACAATATTTCAACTTGAATGTCGATCGGATCAGGAGTGACTGATATAAGGCTTTCAGGAGGAATGATTGATGAGCGGACGTGACGTTTAATCCGAATGAGCCTCAGAGCTCCCTTCGAACCGCCGATAAAGGGTCAGGTCTACTTGCCGAGTAATACTGTATAGGCATGCTATGAGTGGAGCCATTATCCCGAACGTATTGGATCCAAATGACAGGCGTCGTTGCCAGGGGCCGATACGCGACTCATTTGCCGGCACCCCCAGCGATCAGTCTTCCACACCCACACCGATGACGATGAGAACCGCATAGTCTTGCTTTTTGCAGCCCTCGACCGGAGGCATCGCTCGTCCTGGAGCCACTGGAAACGCAGTTTTCTGCACGTTTACCGGCGAACACGAGCCCTCACCCGCCGCCGGTCGATAGCGCGCGGAGCGGCAGGCCAGGTGCGTCACGTCAAAGAGCGTCGCGCCGTTATCGAGCTCCCATCGGCTCTCACCATTCTTGTCGGCGGCATGAATGGTCAGCACAGTCGTCACTTCGCGTTTACCCGTGACCCGGTATTTGCCAGGAGGGACCGGAAAGTTCGGCTGCTCCATGATCAAGCCGTGTTCCTCCTGCCACCAGTCATTGCCGTCGAATTTCCACCGCGCCGGGGCGACGCCACCGGCGCCCTTCAATTGATCATAGCGGTTCAGCTCAACTCCCCGAGGGCCCGGATCCAGAGGCCACAGACCCCACGATTGCGCGCTGCTTCCGGAGGTCGCGCCCGGATCGCCCAATGCGGCGATGTACTGCGTCGAAATGCGCTGGAACTTCGTTTGACCTCCGCCCACGGCGGGAACCGACTGACTTACGGCGGCCATCGTCACAAGCAAAGCCGTCGCAAGGCATGCGCGGCGGATCAGGTGCTGCGTTCTCTGCATTGGTTTCAACATCGTACCTCCGTCGTACCTCGCTGTGAAGAGGGTTCGCACCCTGATCGTCCTGAGGCCCTGAAATCATCTTTCGACTTTCCTTTCAAGACGGGCAAGCAGCGGTTATGCCGCAAAAATTCGTATTGTTTCCACCGTAGGTTTAATAGTAGCACTTTATGGGTTAATACAAACAACGTTTTTGGAGCCCCGATGCTGAGTTCCAACGGATGCCATTTTAAGAATAATCAACTGTGCCGGAACGGATGTGGAGAAATCTCAGAAGGCTGTGTAGGAAAGGACTTAATCTATAAAGCCATCAGTTAGAATGAACGAATACCATTTGTACTTTTCAGGATAATAGCAGGTTTCAAATTGGGAGTTCAGGAAGGAACTCTGAACTGGATTGAATGCGTCGGAGGTAAAAAATAGCAATAAAATCGGGGAATTAATTCAGCCCAAGAGATCAAAAGCGGCCGGCTGGAAAGAAGGCAAAAGCCCTCTTTCCAGCCGGCGAATAAAGATCCATCAGCTGCTAAGAATGTTGCGCTATCCGTCCCTCTTATTTCGCAGGAGGTGCTGAGGGAAGCGTCCAGACAGAGCCTGGAATAAATGTGGTCACGTTCCACATAAAGAAGACAAGGAGCACCAGGACGCTTAGGATAAGAAGAGGCAATCCATAATTGTTGATAAATTCAAACAAAAGGTCAAAGCCTGGGGCAACGACTGTTCCTGATTTTTGATTTGAAGCCATTTTTTTCTCCCCTGTTTCCATTGAATACCGGTGGGTTTCTGACCCATCCAAATGGCACCCTCTTGAGTACCATTGAAAGTCCCTCCTTCCTTATCGGAAGGGCTCGTCATAGAGCCTCTCGGAGGCGCTCGGCGGTCAGCAGTCAGGTTGCCGAACGGAACGAATATATCATATTCAAAGGAGGAGATAAATAAAAAAAGAGAGGAAGAAGGATTCAACTTTGATAAAAATAAATGCTCAATCCTACGTGTAATAATGGATCCACTCACGATTCCCTGTCTCATTCAATGAGCTCTTCCAAATCGATCCCCTCCAATGGGCTAACCCTTTGTGGGAAATAGACAATTCTATTGGAGAAGGACTAACGTAAATTCAAGGGGATGGTGCCGAAGGAAGCCCGGAAGGAGGCTCGGTCGGATTTGCGGCCGGCCTCGATATAAGGAGGGATTATGGCTGGCGATGAGATCGATATGAAAGACCGGCTTGGATTGATCGGTTTAGGGCGAATGGGGACGGCGATGGCCACCCGCTTAATCGCCGCAGGGTATCCACTCAAAGTGTACAACCGAACGTGGGAGAAGAGCCGGCCGCTTGAAGAAAAGGGGGCGATCGTGGCGGGGAGTCCTCGGGAGTTGGCCGCCGCCTCCGAGGTGGTCCTCTCCTCGCTCGCCGATGATGCGGCGGTCGAAGCGGTGATGTACGGTCCGGAAGGGGCCCTCACGGGGGCGCGGCCGGGAACGATCTTCGTCGAGATGAGCACCGTCTCCCCGAAGACGTCGCGGCGCCTGTTTGAGGCGGCCAGGGAGAAGGAGAGCCCGCTGCTCGATGCCGCCGTTTCGGGGAGCACCCCGCAGGCGGAAGAGGGAAGTCTCGTCATCTTGGTCGGGGGACCGGCTGAGACCTACGAATATTGCCGGCCGATTTTCGACGTCTTGGGGAAGAAGCACTTCCACATGGGAGAGAGTGGCAGCGGGTCGATGATGAAATTGGTGGTCAACACCCTTTTGGGGGTCGGGATGCAAGCGGTCGCCGAGGCGATGGCGCTGGGGGAGAAATGCGGATTGGAGAAGGAGGCGCTCATCGATGTGCTCAAGGAGACCGCGGTGATTTCGCCGGGCCATAAGATGAAATTGGAGAACGCGCGGCGCGGCGAGTACCCGGCGACCTTTCCGATCCGGTTGATGGAGAAAGATTTTAGGCTGATCCTCAATCAAGCGGCGGCCTGCGGCATCTCGATGCCGACGACCGCCGTCGCCGAACAGCTCTGCATCGCCGAGCGGGCGAAAGGGGCCGAGGACGATTACTCCGCGGTGATTCGGTTGATGGAAGAGCTGGCGGGTCAAATTGAGACCGGCGCCCCAAAAAGAAGTTAGGAGAACAAATGAGAAGGGTAGACGCTTTTATGGACGGAGGTCGTTCTTATGGCAAATAATAAGAGTCTGGAGGGATTGCGGGTCGCCATCGTGGTAACCGATGACTTTGAGCAGGTCGAGCTGACCGAGCCGAAGAAAGCGTTGGATGACGCCGGGGCGATCACCCAGATCATCTCCCCGCATTCGGGAGAGATTCAGGGGATGAACCACGATGAAAAGGCCGATCGGTTCAAGGTCGATAAGACGCTCGATCAGGCGAACCCGGATGATTACGACGCCGTTCATCTGCCGGGGGGGGTCTTCAATGCCGATCTGTTGAGGATGGAGCCGAAGGCGCAGGAGTTTATCAAGAGAGTCGAAGCGGCGGGAAAGCCGATCTCCGTCATCTGCCATGGTCCCTGGCTGCTCGTCTCCTCCGGGCTGGTTCAAGGGCGGACGATGACGAGCTACTACACGCTACAAGACGATATCCGAAATGCCGGAGGTCGCTGGTTGGACCTGCCGTTCGTCCGGGACAACAATTGGGTCAGCAGCCGCTCTCCGAAGGATATCCCGGTTTTCAACCCAGGAATGATCGAGCTCTTCTCGGAGCTGGGAAAGCAGCAGGGGCGCCTGCGCGCGGCATAAGATAAAGTTATCCGCCGGAGGGGGCGGTCGGAGCGGCCGCCCCTTTTGCGCGGGCCAAAGCCGATTCGACCTCCCGCTCGAAGAGGGGGAGGGGAATCGCCCCTTCGACCTTCCGGCCGTTGATAAAAAAGGTCGGGGTGGCGCGGACCCCCCGGTCGACCGCCTCATTGTAATCGGTTTCGATCCGGACGAGGAGGTCCCGGTCGCGCAGCGTCTCTTCAAACAGCTTCATGTCGAGATGGAGCTGGCGCGCATAGCCGAAGAGATCGTCTCGGGAGACCCGGTCTTGGTTTGCGAAAAGAAGATCGTGCATCTCCCAGAAGCGTCCTTGCTCTCCGGCGGCGATCGCGACGAGATGAATCGCCGGCGCGGTCGGGTGGGACGAAAAAACCGGAAAGTGCCGAAAGATCCATCGGACCTCTCCGGGATATTTTTCGAGAATTTGTTTTACGTTCGTGACGCTCCGGGCGCAGTAGGGACACTGAAAATCGGAGAACTCCTCGATCGTCACCGGCGCCGCGGCGGCCCCTCGAACGGGAAGGGCCCCCTTCGGCGGAGCAGGCGCTTCCGATTTTTGCTCCACCCGGCTCGGCTGCGCCGCCGGTGGACCGGTCGGGACGTTTGATAAGGGGGGGCGCGGCCAAAGAAAATAGAGGCCGGCGGCGGCGACAACCAGGGCCGACCAGAAGAAAACCGATTTTCGAGCGCTCCGTTCGATAGGTTTCATGACCGTGCGGTGAGTCTACTGTCGAACGGCGGCAAAGTCAATTGTTCAATCCATTTCAAAGCGAAGGAAGGTTCCCGATGACGGTTGTGGAACAGCTTGCCTCATTTGTCAGCGACACCTCTTATGAACAGCTCTCCAAAGATGCGCTGCAGTCGTTAAAAATCCGGATCCTCGACGCCCTCGGCTGCGCCATCGGCGCAATCGGAGAGGAGCCGATCCGGGTGATTCAGAACCAGCTCGACGATTTCGGCGGGACCGAGCGCTGCACGCGCATCGGCGGGGGAGGGACGGCCCCCGACCGGGCGGCGTTTTACAACGGCGCGTTGGTTCGCTACCTCGATTTCAACGACAGCTATCTCGCCAAAGGGGAGACTTGCCATCCGAGCGACAACCTCGGCGCGGTCCTCGCCGCGGCGGAATATGCCGATCGGAGCGGCCGCGAGCTGCTCACCGCGCTGGCGGTCGCCTATCAGGTCCAGTGCCGGCTCAGCGATGTGGCGCCGGTCCGCGACAAAGGGTTTGACCATACGACCCAAGGGGCGTACGCCGTTGCGGCGGGGGTCGCCCGGGCGCTCGACCTCGATCGGAACAAAACCGCCCATGCCCTCGCCATCAGCGGGACCGCCTTCAATGCCCTTCGCGTCACCCGGACCGGGCTGCTCTCGAATTGGAAGGGGCTCGCCTATCCCAACACCGCCTTCGGCGCCACCCATGCGACCTTCCTCGCCATGCGGGGGATCACCGGACCGCTGGAGGTCTTCGAGGGGAACAAAGGGTTCATGGAGAGCATTGCCGGGCCGTTCGAAATCGATTGGTCGCGGGAAGATTTGGAGCGGGTGAACCGGACCATCGTCAAGAAATTCAACGCCGAGATTCATTCTCAGTCGGCGTTGGAGGGAATCTTGGAGCTCAAAGAGGAGACCGAATTCTCCCCGAGCGACATCGAGCGGATCGAGATTGAGATCTTCGACGTCGCGCATAAGATTATCGGCGGGGGAGAGGAAGGAGACAAGACGATCGTCCAAACCAAAGAGCAGGCCGATCACAGTTTGCAGTATATGGTGGCGGTCGCACTCTTAGACGGCCAGGTCATGCCGGAGCAGTATCTGCCGGGCCGGATTGAGCGGGCCGATGTCCAGTCGCTCCTCCGCAAAGTGATCGTTCGGCCGAAAAAAGAGTACAGCGACTGCTTTCCCCGCGAGATGCCGTGCCGGATTACAATCTTCCTGCGAGACGGCCGGCGCCTCGTCAGAGAAAAGCGGGATTACGAAGGTTTCTATGCCCGTCCCATGGGATGGGAGACGGTCGGGCGAAAGTTCGACCGTCTCAGTGAGGGACATGCCGACGCCGCGCTGCGCCGTGAGATCGTTGACGCTGTCCGCGATCTTGAATCAATTCAGGTCGTCGAGCTGACCCGCCGTCTTGCAAAGGTTCAAGTGTAACGCAGCTTACTTATCATTGTAAAATGATCCATTATTTATCTCACATTTCCCGCCTTTTTGGTCTTTTAGGGCCTTTTTCACCTCCGAACTAAGACAAATCCCAATAGCTATAAAAATCACATCTGCTATTTTTAGCAACCGAGCCGACAGCTCAGCAAGAGCCTGTCGCGCTCTTGACCCGAAGCAAAGACGTATGGCTGACCTGCGATTTCTGTTTTTGACTGATGACATTGAGTGAGATGCGTCGCGCCCTTCGGGTAAAGGAGACTTCGATCTAGATCTTGTACGGGAGGTGGGATGGGAAAGGGAAGGTTCGTCTTTGAGGCGTCGGTCTGTGCCATCGCCTTCTTATTAACACTGGTCCCGTTTACCGGGACGGCCGACGCGATGGGGGTGTGGGTAGATCATGCCACCGTGAAGATCCGGCCGAACAGCCCTTCGAAGCCCGAACAAGCCTCCGCACAGCTCAAAGCGGCTCGCAATGAGTTTGAATCTTTCCAATTGGTGGTCACCGCCGAC